>CAZJWY010000001.1:0-18501 GCA_964549545.1 uncultured Planctomycetaceae bacterium
TCTTCGAGCATGGCGGCGAGGTGGGCGACGGCCAAGCCGAGCAGGAGCGCTGCGGAAAGCTTCACGCGATCGTGATGATGGAACTGCAACTCGGGCAAGAGATCGCTGAGTGAGATGCAGAGGAACGTGCCTGCGGAGAAGGCGAGCGCGCAGGCAACATAAAACTTTTGCGTGGCGGCGTTTGGGTCCATCGGATCCTGCATGATGCCGAAGTAGAACACGAGAACGCCGATCGGAATTGCGAGTGAGAACAGGCCGTTGATCGTGTGACGCCAGGCGAGACTCCAGCCGCCGCGGCCCATGAGCATGCTGATCGTCATGGCGTCGAACGGTTTGTGAAGCGCGATCACGAGGAATGTGCCGAAGCCGGCCAGCCATGAGCCACGTGTCTCGCATTGAACGGCGGCGGCGAGGGCGACGCCGTTGAGGATGCTGTGAAGTGCCAAGCCTGCGGCAGCGCCGCTCCAAGACATGTTTGATGTTTGCGGGTCGTGATCGTGCGAGTGATCGTGATGATGTCCATGGTCGTGGTCGTGAGCATCATCGTGTCCTCCATCTTCGGGCACGTCGTGGTGATGGAAGCTGAAGAATCGTTCGATAAAGAACATCGTCAGCATTCCGGCGAGCAGCGAGACGGTGATCCAGCGGATCGCTAAGCCGCTAGCGGCCAGTTGGGCTGGGATGGCCGGTGAAATGGTTGGGAGTTGGACCATTGAGGACTCGGCGGCTGTGGTCGCGTCGAGGAGGGCGTGCGGGAGCATGTGTAGAACGCCGATGCCGAGCATGACGCCGGCGACGAAGCTAACGGCGAATTGCATCCAGCGGTGCGTCAGTTGAAACCAAACGGGAATCATCCCGCCGACGATCGATGCCACGAGAATCAATGCGCAGTAATAGGCCAGCAGAATGGTATGCATGCGGGAGGGAAGAACGAAGTAAGATGTTAGAAGTAAGAAAGGGATCGTCAACAGGCTGAATTGAAGGTTCTATCTTACTTCGTGCTTCTTACTTCTTACATCCATCCTTTCTTACTTGATTACATATGCGTGCTTGTATTCAGCGAGTATCGGAAGCCCATGTGACCGTCGAAGGCGTCGAGACGGGGCGGATTGGCCGTGGATTGGTCGTGCTGCTGGGGGTGGGGCACGAAGATGGGGAGGCGGAGGTGCGGTGGTTGGCGGAGAAGATCGTGGGGCTGCGCATCTTCGAAGACGATGCGGGAAAGATGAATCGCTCGCTCGCAGAGGTGGGCGGCGGGATGTTGGTCGTGAGCCAGTTCACGCTCTACGGCGATTGCCGGCGAGGGCGTCGGCCGAGCTTTATAGACGCGGCGCCGCCGGAGTTGGCAGAGCGGCTTTATGAGGCGTTTGTCGAGATGGCGAGAAAGGTGGGGATCGCCGTCGGCACTGGCCGGTTTCGCGAGCACATGATGGTGTCGCTCGTAAACGATGGGCCGGTGACGTTGTGGATCGATACGGCAGAGATGTGAGGAGGGAAGGTTTAACCACAGAGACACAGAGGGCACGAAGAAAAGATTTAATTGGTCCTTGCAAATTTGTCATTTGAAATTTGGTCATTTCGGAAATGGCCAATGACAAATGACAAATTTGCAAGGACCAATATTCTTCTCTCCCTTTGTTCTTCTCTGTGTCTCTTAGAAATCGGTCTATTGAGGATACTGGCCAAACGGGCGTTGCGCGGTATTGACGCCGTTCGGAAATTGCGCGGATTGGTTGTTATTGGATGGTTGGTTTGCGGTGGGCCACTGCCAGCCGGGGCGCTGGTTGTTCACCGGAGCGACTGGTTGGAACTGTTGCGGCGGGAGCTGCTGCGAGTTTGAGAATTGTTGATTGTTTGTGAAGCCGTTTGATGGCTGAGGGGCTGGCAGCGGGTTACCGAACGGGTTGTTGGGTTGTTGTGGTGCCGCTGCGGTTGGCCAGGGCGAGCCACTTTGTGGAAATTCAGAATCGCCTTGATTGGCGTTCAGCGTGCCCAGGATGTTTTTTAATTGCTCGAATTGGCCGGCTAGCCGGGGATCGCTTTGGCCAAGTTGCGTCACAATGTTGATTGCTTCGGAGATTTGCGGCCGGTTGGCGACGAAGTTTTTCAGAGCCCCCGGTTCGCCGACGACTCCCGCGCCAACAACAGCGAGCTTGGCATAAGTGGCCATCGTAGACTTGCCGCTGCCGCCCCAGAACTTCAGCGCGGTGCCGAACGACTTCTTTGTTCGCCAACGACCACTACTGAATTCGATGGAGTAGATTTCGTCGAGAATCAAGTGGGACATGGCGCCCGCCATGACACCGCCCGCCATGATATAGCGCTCGTATACCGGCCGGCCGCCGGTTAAGAGATACGTGATGCCGCCGAAGATCAGCACCGCGGGAATGCTATGGAACATCCCGCGATGAACCGTGAACTTGCGAATCATTCCAGCAACGCCGAAGCGCACAAACAAATACAATCCGATCGAGATCAAGACGATTGTGTTGCGGCTGAGCTCGAGCGATTCGAGGCGGTTGATGAAGAGAATGGGAACCGTGGCGGCTGCGAAGCTCATGACTTCGCGCAAGGGGATGCCGCCATCGCTGTCCAGGTCGGGAAGCATGCCGGCAACGCCGCAGAGCGTGCCCGCGACGGCGGCTGTGGGCAGCGGCACGCCGTACATGGTGTGCAGCACGCCGGCGTAGCCGACGCCGAACATTGAACTGACAGTAATGTGTGTGCGAAAGCCGGCCATCAACGTATCCTGTTGTCGGCGGCGAATGCCGCGAGCTGGAAAAGCGGATGGACTTATCTATGATTTTGGTGAGTTGGGCGAGAGTGATTGGACAGCAACTCTGTGAGTGACTGCAATGCTGTCTGAGAACAATATTCCGCCACGGAAAAGATATATAGAGCCGCCCCATCTTGGGGCGGTGGTTGGCGATTCAATAGTTGAAGGATCGTGTGAAGGATCAGCCGGCCGAGACGGCCGGGCTATATGATGCAGAGTGGTCTTCGCGAGTTGCTGGCATGACGATATAGTTGTGACCGCCGGGCCGGCCGAGACGGCCGGGCTATATGATGTAGGAGTGAACCCGGCGGCTCGCTTTTTGTTGGAATAAACAAGATGCAAACTTACGACATGCTAATGCTGGCCGTGCTCGTCGGCGCGACGGTGTTCGGGTTTTGGAAAGGCATGGCCTGGCAGATCGCGTCGCTCGCGTCGCTGGTGGTCAGCTATTTCGCCTCGCTGAAGTTTGCCGATCAACTAGCGCCGATGTTTGGCCAACAAGCACCGACGAATAAATTTGTCGCCATGGCAGCGATTTACGTGGGCACATCGTTCGTAATCTGGATGCTGTTTCGGCTGGTGGCTGGCGCGATCGATAAAATTCGGTTGCAGTCATTCGATAAGCAGCTCGGCGCGATGTTTGGGTTTGCCAAGGGCGTGCTACTGTGCATTGGGATCACGTTCTTCGCTGTCATGTTGGTGCCTGATCAACGGGATGCGATTGTCGGCTCGCAATCGGGACACTACATCGTCGCGATATTAGACAAGGCCCACACGGTGTTGCCGCCGGAGATTCACCAGGCGATCGATCCATATTTGAACAAGATCGAAGAACGACTCAATCCGAACTTCCAGCCGCATGGGTCGCAAGATGTGCGGCAGATGTGGCCGACGGGACAAACGCCCACGAGCGCCCCGGCAGGCTGGCCACCGAACTTCGGCTCGCCCCAAGCGCCGCCGGTGCAGCAACAGCCGCAATGGCCTGCTTCATCGCAATCGCAGCCGGCGTGGCCGGTACAAGGACAAGGTCAGCAGCCGCAGGCGGCGAATGATCCTTACAGCGTGCGACGGTAGGATTTTTTCTGGGGAACCGAGCCGAGACGGCTCGGCTATATAGCCCAGCCGTTTCGGCTGGGCATGTGCGTTTTTTAGAAGTTCAGTGTTAAGGCTCCCAGCGTCAGGATTGTGAGGATTACCACGGCGGTGATCAGAACCCATTTGGGCTTCGAGTGGCTGGACCAGAGTCGGCGTTGGTCGGCTTCGGTCAGATAGTAACCGCAAGCAGGGCACTTGTTGGTGAACTCGTAGACCGGGCCGCGGCATTCAGGACAGTGGCCGGTTTCGTCGTCGTTGGGCTCGTCGTCGACATCGTCGTCGTACCAATTTTCATCATCTGTTGCGTCATCGTGTGGCATGGCGAATTGGCTTGTGCAACTTTGTTGGGCGTGGTTGGTACAGTGGCGGAGTGGAGATCGAATAACTGCAATATCGCGTATTTCCCGAGGAAAACCGAGGCCGAAACGAACATAAGAGCGAGCTGCGGAACGACTGTTCACTGCACCACTTGGGGCATGCACAGAGAACATGCAAAGAAACGGGAAATTCCCGTTGCGACCCCAAAAAAGCACGGCTATATTGCCTAGAAGCCATCGCGGTACCTTCATTACCGAGCTGGTTACGGGGTCGGACAGCGTCAACTGCCCGGCCCTCTTTTGTTGATGCTCATTCTTACAAGCTTTTCGCCGCCGTCAAGATCAATTCAACAAAATTCTTTTCTCTAACCACTTAGGTAGCTAGCACTTATGCCAACTACCCCACCTTGCCCAGATTGGCAACCAATCACAGACCCAGAAGCGATCGAAAAGCCCCCTCTCCAGAATCCAGCGATCGACGCTACTAATTCCTTAAAACCTTTGCAAAAGAAACGCAACGCACACACTCATTGGCTATTTATAGCCAGCGCTATTTTCGCTGCCATTCTCTGCGCATACTTCGCCATCAGCGTATTAGAACACGTCGCTGCGCAACAACAACTGAATGCGATCAAAGAAGAATTCAAAAAGGAATTTCACCAGCCGGGCGATCCGCCAATACCTCGCCGCAATCCAGCCACACGTCCACATGCCATTCGCTCGGAAACTCGTCGACCTCCTCATAACTAAATACGCCCGCACTCCCATCCGCGATTAGCTGATCAAATTTCTTTTCGACTTTCTTAAGCCAATCCTGATCAGCTCCCATCTCACGCACCAGCGTCTCTAACATCAGCTGCAGAAAATCCTGCCGACTGGTACCACGATTCGGATGAGTCGCTGCGACCGCCAACGCGGAGCTAAAAAACCGCTTCACCTGCCGACTACGATCAACAGGCTTCTTTTCCATCTTCGCCAAGGGAATTGCGACTCGGCCGACCCATTCTAGTTGCATGGCCGTGACCTTTTCCCACAGCTCCAACGTCACCGTTTTCGACTGGTTCTTATTCTCACGATCCACTTCGCCATCAACCAAGCGAAAGTACTGCCGAAACAAATACTCTGAAATCCCGCCGAGCTTGTCGAACACTTCGCCAATCTGCGCACAATCCTTCCACTTCCGCTTGAGCCACTCGCCCTTAATCTGGAACTCTACGCGAGTTGCCTTTTCAGGCATCACACCCCAGCGCCGTTCAATTAGAACATACTCTTTAGCCGTACGTTCTGCGACACTGCGCGTCTTCAACTCTTCGATCTTATCGTAGATACGTAGATGCACGCTCGCACGTGTACCGACCGCACAGCCGCTCCACTCGCCTGTGTGCTTACGATAGAACGCCACTTGGCTTTTGATCCGACTAATCACTTCCTTGCCGTAGACGGCGTCACAGAACGGATCAACGGACACGCCGGGAAGGTCCACGCATAGATCGATACGAGCCACGTTCGTGCGATCAACAACAATCCCCACTTCCTCAAGGATTCTCACAGCCTGCGCCCAGGCTGCCCGATGACCGTCCCTCATCAGCTTAAGCGAACCTATTTGAACCTTCGCCTGAAAGCATTTCTTGCCCTGATCTTTTCGGGCAAACGAAAACGTGATGCCATCGTAATCCGCAACCCACGGAAAAAAGGTCGAGCCCCAGCGATGACCACGCTCTCTGACGATCAGGGTCGCCCCCTGGACCTCGACATAGCCACCGTCGCGGGTTTGATGCTGGGAAACCCGAGCCGCTTCCAGCAGCTCCATTGACTCATCGTAGCAGGCACGATGCCAGCCCCAGACAGTTACTTCGAGATAGTCTACTCCGCCCGATACCTGCCACTGGCAATCTACCTCATTACTACTCTGTATAGCCGTATTACCAGGGACGGCTTCGCTTCGCTCCGCAGCTCGCTCGGGGCCGCTCGCTGCTGCGCGTTGCTCAGCTACCCTGCCATCTAGCCACCATCGCCCAATAGGCCCTTCCATAGCTTCCTGCTGCGCTTCGAGCGCTTCTAACCATTCCTCACGCAAAACATCACCCGGCAAATCATCATCAGCGTACATAACGCAAATCCTCCTAATTATAGCAATCGCTAGCACACCGCCAGCAATCTCTCCAAAAAGCTACGCGTCCACCACAGACGCAAGCACCAAGACACCTGCATTCGAGCCGTGTTCCAGCCGCAGACGCCGCTCCCCACTCGTTAGTCATCACCCCAGCCACGGGTGAGGGTGACGACTAACGAGCGGTGAGCGGCTTCCCTCAGCAGCTTGCCTCCACACTCCAAAAGAGGAGGGATCGGATCTTCAAGCAATGACCGGCTGTAACACGTTTTTTCACTCAAACCCCATGCCAAAGGACAACGAAATGGAACTCAAAATCTCGCAATCACTCAAACGCGAAATCCTTCGAGCTGTCTGGCTCAACAACAAATTCAACGAGCTACAGCACAAACAATGCGAGCCATCTACACCCGAACATGCAATCGCAGTGGCACTGGATATAGACAACAAGCGACTGCTAAAGGACCTCAAACTCTGGTTCCCGGACGCCGAAATCGTTCCACCCGCCGAACTCTTTTAAAGGAAAAAAATGTCTAAACGCCCTTACCGAACCACCTATTTTCAAGCCGCCCGCGAACCCGAAATCATCAACCAAATCGCCAAATGGATTAACTGGGAACTCCCCAGCGCCGAAGTAGACCGTTTTATTGACTTCCTCAACGGAAAACTCACGGACCGCAACACTTTCGTCGAATCACTCGCAAACGACCTGCTAAACGCAATCGAAAAGGAGAACGAAGCATAAAACGCCAAACCTAAAAACACCGCAAAATTCACACCACCTTTGACCACGCACAAACGCGAAGTAAAATTAATAACGAAAGGAAATACCATGTCCGAAAAAGAACTCAACATCGTCTTATTTGCCGGTGACTTCGAGCCGAAGCGAATCCATCTATCCAATGGCGACACCTACAACATCCTACGGCCCGGCCAAATCGCGATCGGCTTCCACACCACCACCATCATCGTCGAAGGGCTTCCGCACCAAATCTCCAATCGTCACATCGTCGCTGTGAAGCCACTTGAACCAGCAGCCGCTTAACCAGCCACACCTACCGCAGCCCCTTGAGCTTTCACCGGCTCAGGGGGCTTTTCTTTTAGGTACACCGACTCACCAAGGTCTAAAGAGTGCCAGCCGTCCCCAGGTGGTGTGGAGATAGAAGAGGGAACGACTGGCACTGGTTGTACAATCTCACCCACAGCGCCACCGATGCGATAACACTGCAACCAAACTTGTATCACCTGGGCCTTATCTGCCGCACTAAAATTATTAATCCAACCGAGCGACGTACCGCGTTCAACGCGATCTTTCGCAAGGGTGCCGAGCAAGTAAACTCCGCCAGCCTTCACCACTGCCGAAGTCTGGAAATTCTCTTCACCAGTGATGGCCGCATCTTCAACCATGCCTTTCTGGTCAGAAATCTTGACACTCGTTTCAATAAGCGCCGAAGCCGGGGTGTACTCGCGCAAGGCCAGCTCAACTTGCACACCGGTCTGGATATACTCAAACCCCGTCGTCGTCACGGCACCAGTCTCCGGCGCCACTTGTCTCCGTGGGATCGGTATCCTATCGCCTTGCACGAACGACGACTTCGCACCATCACAGAGGAGGAACATCGGCGCAGCTGTAACGGAAACTCCTTGGCGCGAGTGAGCCATGGCCAGTACCGCATCCAGGGACCCGGACACATTGAGGGATACACCCTGGCGCACGGCTGCGGTACCAGCCCCAATAGGATTAGCAGACCCAAGCGCGAATGCCAACCCGGCCTTTGCAGCCGGTTCAATGTTGATTCCGAGCCTATCGGCGGCATCGGCTGTGTAGCCAACAATATGTAGCTGCACGATCCAGACGGGCGCTGCCGCATCCTCGACCAGGCTAAGCGCCTCATTAATGCGCTTAACGACCTCAACCGTATCGGAAACAACCACAAGACCATCCGCAAAACTAGCCGCCTTACCAGTGCCAACAACTCCCACAATTTCTTTGAGCTGTTCACTTTTCACTCTCCTCACACGACGAACCATAACGGCTCTATCCTGCGGTTTCTCAACACCGAAAAAAATCAAATCGCCATCGATTCGAACACTCACCCCAAGTCGGCGAGCCAACAAATCCAAAACTTCACTTATCGGTTGATTGCGCAGCTCCGCTGTTACCGTCTTGCCCTCCACTTCCTCCGCCACCACTACCGACATTCCCGCTTGACTGGCCAGGAGTCGCGAGAAGGCTACGATCGGCATTCCCTGCGCCGAGATTGTGACGCGCTTCGCCTCCACCGCCGCCTCCGGAGACAACTGCTGATCCGCCCACTGGGCGTAGAGCGCCGGGAACGAATGATTGGGCACCCCTAGTCCCGGCCGGTCTAGCAGGGACTGCCGACTCCGATCTGGCCTGTTGAACAGGTGACATCCCTGGAGGCTCGACACCACGACCAACAAAAATACGCACACCGTCGGACAGCTCCACAAAGCCATCATCGATGCTGATTTTCTTGACCAACTTTCCCTTGTGCGGGCCATCTTCAAGCACCTTTCCAATCTTGCAAGAGCAGGGGGGATCAGTAAACCACGCCTCATTACGAGTAAGCGCAACAACCTTCACAGCCGACTGCGACTCTGACATCTGATTCACCAAAGCGCGACGCTGATCATCCAACCGCCGATAGTCATCAGAGCCAGCCTGTAGCTCTTGCATTAACAGCTCGCGATCCTTTTGCGACAAACGTTGCATCATTGCAGCAACCTCCGAAGCAGGAGGATGACCGATCAGTTTCGGCACCGCTTGCTTGTCAGCCTCAGACTTAAACTCATCAGCAACAGTTGGCTCTTTACCCGACGGCTGGGCAGCAACCGAAGAAACCTTTGGAGCAGGCATGAAATAGCTCATGTAGCCATCCATCAAGACCTTGCCACCACCGAGCGCCGACACCCACAGTACTGCCGCCGCCACCGCACCAGACCGCACAAGACGCCACCAATTCGACTTGACGAACCAAACCCATAATGGAGCTTGCCAAAACGTGCGAGTCTTGCCGGCCAAATCCGGCTCTGTCGTTACTTGCCGCGGAAACAGCGGCGGACGAACCTCCCATTGGCGTAGATTCGCCTTTGCACCCTGACCGCCCTTCGAGCCACCGCCGCCAGCCGCATGCGAGTCATAAAACGGCCACCAAAACGGATCAAGCACCACACGCTCGACCTGTTCTTGAACCATCTTGCCGCGCGACTTGCGATACTCAACGATCGAAATTGTTGAGTTGTAACGACGCGTAAACGAAGCGCGGAGCTGATACCAATCACCCATCGGAATTCTAAACAATGGGTCGCGTCGGCGCTCAGCATTCGTCAATTCAAACCGCAGCTCCGCATGCTCCGTAATCGGCTTGCCGACCTTCGCAACGTCCTGCGTCATAAACACGACGCGACACCAACCCTCATGCCGAACTTCGCCCAGCCAATCTTCCCACTTCCGATTGCGCTCAGCTACACCGCGACCCTTCGCACGACAAAAGTTGTGTATCTCATCGATAATCAAATCATTACCTTGCCCAATGGCCGCATAGGTCCAGGGGCCACTCCTACCATCCTTCCAGCTCTGAAGAATTTCGGGAGAAATAATTTTGATTCGATCGGAAATCAGCTGCGGATCGCACTTCATTTTGCCGCCGATACCCGCTGCGCCGTCGGCACCGGAATCGGCCAATTCAATCACCAAAGCCCCGGCATCAGCCGCCAACGAACTCGCGAAGCATAGGCAACCCATTCCTCACGCTCCATTAAAAAGCGCTCCTCAACAATGACCACGCCAACAGTCACCGCTACACCCAAAGCAACACAAAACACATTCCACCAACACGGGTAGATGATCAGGAAACCAACCCGTGCCAATATGCCCGACGAATCCAGCGGATGACGCAAGAAACGATACAAACCGTCCCGCCGCAACCTGACGAACGTCGGCACACCCGCAGTACACGAGCTGCCAAGACAAACAATCGACACCCACCGCGGCATCGATACGACAAACAGAAATATCTGTTGTGCATTGCTAGTCACGCCGCCGAATGGACCAAGCAGCCCCGACACAAAATACAGAATAGGAATCAAAAGCCCCCACAACGAACGATCAACTACCTGAGCTGTACGAAGATTCGCAACCGACAGCCAACAAAACGCCAGCTCCGCCGCAAAGAACGACGCATCCCCGACGCCCATAACATACGGCCCTGACAGCAGGGCACCAAAAATCACGCCGACAAACAGCATGCGAAGACACGCAAGGAACGGACCAAGCCAAAGGAACAAATCCATTTTCATCCTCAACCATTGAGACCCGGAGTACGACGCAACAACATCTTGACAGGGGTAATCGATAGCAAGAGCGTCGAATACAAACCAATCGCTCCCACAAATTCAACGACAGGCAGCCAATCATTCGCCGCCGAAAGAATCGGCAGCAGGTTATACGTAGACACCCACGCACCGAACGCGGGCAGCCCGATATCAGGCACTCCAATCGAAGTAAGCAGTGCCAAAAAATAACCCCAACCCCAGGCAAGCAATTCACCGTGAAAATTCCAGAGCAAAACTATCAAGCCGGTAACGATCATCCAGCGAGCCACAGCCCACATCACCGCAGACAAAATAATTCCAGACACAGCCACAGGACCGCTCCTAGAAAGAATAAAGCAACTTCATAACCACGTGACCGAAACGCCACATCAAAAGCAGTTTCAAAACCGCCCGAAACACCATGCGACCATTCTGCAAAACAAGAATCCAAACCTCGGGAATCCCATTCCCATTAAACCTCCACTGCGAAGGATTCGTGCCAAACTCGATGTACCACGGAGAACGACCGGGAATGGGAACAGAAAACGCCCAGGCCGTCGAATCAGGAACATAACTCAGATCAAACGTATTGCTATTAGGCCACGACAACGGCGGATCAGTTCTAAAAGGCGTCGGATTCTCCGTCACAGATGGCGGAGAGGTATCGCCATGATCATCACTCTGTTGACGGAGCAAGCCGATGATCGTATCCAGCCGCTTACACGGGTTGCAGTTCTGGCACCCTTCACACGGCGGACACTCCGGGTACATCGGATGCTCAGAATTCTCTAAACAACAACCCGGATATGAATTGTCATCACACTTGCAAGGACCACTTTGACAACTTGGATATAACGAGTGCTCGGGATTGCTCTTACAACATGCTGGCCAACGCGGAGAACCCGGAACGCAATCTCCGCAACTATCACAGCAACCATCACCATTCGCATCCACACAGCCAGGATTATTCCAGATAGAACACGCTGGATCAGTACACTGTGGCCTACATTCGCCGCCACAATCAACACAACAACCCTTCACTGCTTCGCAATCACGACAATCCGGGTCACACGCGTTCCGAATACCATCGCCATCACAATCACCATTTGGATTCGCGCAAGCGTCTTGACCTTTCGCACACCCCGGCTTCGGCTTACACGAACCATCTAAACACACCTGACCAGCAGGGCAGGGCGGATTGCAATCCCCAACGCACTGACCATCCTGGCAATGCTGACCTGCTGGACACGCGGCAGGACACCCGCCACAGAAGAATCAACGCCGTTCGGCGAACCACCTCGACCGTAAATCATCGCAGCCATAGCACCATTCAAAGAACAGCCAGCCACAATGCACAACGACCAAACAAACGCACGAACCATGACAACCTCCTAAGGCCTCGTCGCGTCATAAAGCCAACTACCGCCCTTGGTCAACCACATCGGTAGATAACAAGCCGTGTGAAAGACGATAGATGCCCACCAACACGCGACGAAAAAATCGAATGGTGAGCTTGTGGGAATTTCCATTACGACACCAACATCAACCCGATTGACTTGGCCCGTTGCTCAGCGTTCCTACGCTCCATCACACACGCGCGATGTTCGCAAACTCCCGCCACGCAGCTCGAAAACTCTCGCTTCACGCGGTCAAAGATTGCACGCCGTGCGATCTGTTCCAAAGACTCGCCCGTCAGCGCTGAAACATCCGACAAGTCGGCATAATCAGTAGGGTCAAACCGAACCGTTAAAACACGCTTGTTGCTCACCAGTATTCCTTTCGCGCATAAAATGGCCCTGGGCTGTGATCCATCGCAGCTCAGGGCCGTTGCTTGCCGTTTAACTTCCTTGTCAACAGCTGCCTGCCACCAGCAGGAAATCAGGCGACACCTTTGCCGTCCTGTCGTGGCTTCCACTTCTCGGCGACCGTTACCACCGGATTCAGCCTCAGACCGCCATCCCGCGTCGGCGACAACCCGCCCTCGACGACTATTTCTGTATCTTCCGATGGTGCCACTAACCACTCCGATTCCGTTTCGTAGAACACGGGATACGTACCGCCGAGTACGGCTACCTCGAGAAGGAACTTCTGAATGCCCGTTTCCTTCTGCGCATACGTCTGCTTGCGCGCGACAATCCCACGCATCGGTTGAATTTTCATAGCGCCCATTACCAGCAAACTCCATTACTTTGACCAAACGCCCGTGTCGAAAAACACGCGGCAGAGCATCCGCAAAAGCCACGAACTTTCGCAGACCAAAAGAGAGCCGAGCAGCAGACGCTGCCACCTTATTAGGCAAATCGTTCAGTACTGAACCGACGTTCGCTAAAAACCAAAGAGCCTGTAAAACAAGCCTGTTTTTAGAGAGAAACGAACATAAGAGCGATTATCGGACGTTGGGCACAGGTCCCGGGAGTTTTTGAATAGCTGCCCTGCTCGCTGCTTGGATTGGTCCGAGGTCTTCTGGGTCGAGACGATCGGTCGGCGCTCGTTAGGAGCGATTCTGGGAGGTCGGTTTTCGGAACGACCGTTGAATGACTGCCGTGATAATTGTGGTGGTAATGAAAATTAGCAGTCCGCCCAGAATGGCCGTGGCTTTTCTTCCAAAAAATATCGGCTGATCGATTTCCGTTTTGACTATTACCGAAACGGTTGATTGAGAATTGTTGTACACGTTGTACACGGCCTGGAAATTAACGATCAGGTTTGGGTGGTTGGGATCGTACCAAGCTGCAACATGTTTCTCGGGGCCAGTAAGAGCTGGGAGAATGTTTTTCCGGCTACCAGTAAGGGCCGAAAAAACTCCTTCTGGATTTGGTTTTCGCTCAAGCCCTTTTTCTTCCAGTCCTTTGGAATAGTGTTCAAAAAGAATTCGGTCCAGGTCGGTTTTTGGCATTTGGGCTAGGGGACCGGCGAGGTCCAGTTCGATTGCGTCAATACACGACTCAACGAACCGCCCTGTGTAAACAGCGGTATTTCGGCTTCGCATTGCGCCGCGAAAGCCATGCTGCGGTCGTCGTTGTTTTGTTGAGACGCTAAGGGTCGTTCCTTCCGGTAGAGTTGCCAGATTGTTGGCAAGCGTGTCGTAGATAGCGGCAGCTCGTGCAAAAACGGCGTCGGCTTGCCGCATACGAAAGACATAGAAGCCAAGCCAGATGGCGACTAATGTAACGAGAACGAAAATAGTTTTAAGACCGAACTGAAACCGCTGAGGACTATCCTGCCAAGCCTCTGTCGGTTTGATCTTGTCCATCGTGCAGTTGCGATCTCAGTTCAACGGAGTGACATGCCTACGCGGGCTTTCCGTTCTTTGGCATTGGTATTGCGATGGGCGGCGCGGCGTCGCCTTCCAGGAACTGGCCCATCTGGCGGAACTTCTCGTAGCGGGCGGCGAGCAACTCGTCGGTTGGCATATCGACGAGTTCACGGAGCGATTTGATCAGGTACATCTTGAGCCGCGTGGCCATTTGATGGTGGTCGCGATGGGCGGCGCCGAGCGGTTCTTCGATGACGTCGTCGACGCAGCCTAACTCTTGCAGGTACTTCGACGTGAGCTTGAGGGCGCGAGCGGCGTCGCCGGCGTAGTCGTGGCTTTTCCAGAGGATGCCGGCGCAACCTTCGGGGCTGATGACTGAGTAGTATGCATATTGTAGGACTGCAATTCGGTCGCCGACGCCGATGCCCAGCGCGCCACCGGAGCCCCCTTCGCCGATGACGACGCAGATGATCGGCGTTTTCAATCGCGACATCGCGAGCATGCTTTCGGCGATGACCTGGGCCTGACCGCGCTCTTCAGCGCCGATGCCTGGATAAGCGCCGGGCGTATCGATAAAGCAAATGATCGGCAGCTTGTACTTGGCGGCCAGCCGCATCTTCGACATCGCTTTGCGATAGCCTTCGGGATGGGCGCAGCCGAAGAAGCACTCGTTGCGTTCTTTGAGCGTTTTGCCTTTGTAGTGGCCAACGACGAGGACTTTGTATCGGTCGAGCTTGGCGAAGCCAGTTCGCAGCGCGCGATCGTCGCCGAAGAACTTGTCGCCGTGGAGTTCGACGAATTCGTCGAACAGTAGATTGAGATAGTCGGTCAACATCGGCCGATCGGGATGGCGAGCGACCTGGACCGTTTCCCAGGGGTCGAGCTTGCTATAGACGGTGCGAATTGTGTCCGTGAGCTCGCGGCGCAGCGCGCGGATTTGATCGCGCAGCTCCGGGGTTTTCTCCCCGTTCGCTTCGAGCTGAGCGATTTGCTCCTGAAGCTTGAAGATTGGTTGTTCGAATGCCAGTCGGTAGGTGCTGCTTGCCATCTTGTATTTGTTTCAGAAGAAGATTTACCACGGAGACACGGAGGGCACGGAGAAAAACAAAGGCAGAGAAGAATATTGGTCATTGCAAATTGGTCATTTGAAACTTGACCATTTCAGAAATGACCAATTAAATCTTTTCTCCGTGCCCTCCGTGTCTCCGTGGTTATTCCTAATCTTTGTCTTTTGATTTCGCTTCGTCGTCGGGCGACGGTGGTGCTGGTTGATTGTAGAAGATGCGTTGCGTTTTGATTTCCATCATGACATCTTTCATGTTGGCTGGGCGATCCTTGGGATCCTTTGCCATCATTTTCACGACGTAGGCGGCGAATTCGGGCGTGATGTTTTTGTCGAACACCGTAAGGGGCTGGGGCTTGTTGCTGAGGTGGCGCTGCAGGAGCTCAGACGGCGAGTTGGCGGTGAACGGCGTCTTGCCGGAGAAGAACTCGTGAATCATGCAACCGAGGCTGTAGATATCTGCGCGGAAATCGAGCGCTTGGCCACGAATCTGCTCGGGCGACATGTAGCTGTGTGTGCCCTGCACTTTGGTTTTTCCACCGAAGAGTTTTGCCAGGCCGCTGGCGGGCTTGAGGGCGAGGTTGAAGTCGATGAGTTTGACGACATCGTCGTCGCGGAGCATGAAATTGTCTGGCTTGATGTCGCGGTGGATGTAGCCCTTCTCGTGTAAGTGTGCGAGGCTGGCGGCGCAGGCCGTGAGGATCGGCTTGGCGCGGTGGGCCAGCTTCTTGTAGCCGCCCGAGATGATTTGCTGCTTGAGATTGGGAACTTTGAACAATTCGAGGAGCATGAATGCCCCGTTGTTCGTATTGCCGAAGTCGAGCGTTTTGATGCAGGCCGGGTGATCGAGCAAGATGCCCACCTGGTACTCGTGCTTTAGCTCGGCGACGTTCGAGCGGCTGTACTTGTTCCCCGGCGGGAGCCACTTCATGGCGTACGGCGTATTTTCCGAGACCGGGCGAACGGCCCAGATCTCGTAGATCGCACCCGCACGAATCAAGTGAAACATGCGGTAATTGCCGACGATTTGTTGAGCTGCTGCCACAGTGGAGGGATGAGAGTTTAGGGTTGAGTGTTGAGGGTTGAGGGTTTCGGATTATTAATTGGATCGGATTTGTGGATTAAAGAGCTTATTAAGTGTAACTGGGAGTGCCACTTGCGGAAAGCGCGATCCCCTGCCCTGCCCTGCTCTCTTGAGGAGACGCGAATAGCACACGATTTCGGTGTTCGCGGTCGGTGCGCGGAAAAAATTAAACGGTGCGTCAGTTGTTGTGTTGCTGGCACTTTGAGGCGGGGGCGAGGACGCCCCGGCTCGCGCCTGGAGTCAGAACGACTTAGTAGTCGACTTGGACGAGGAAGAGGCCATGAGGCGGCGCGGTTTGGCCTGCCTTGCGGCGGTCGCAGGTGGCGAGGACTTCTGCGGGCCAGGCGATGTCGCGCTTGCCGGTGCCGACTTCGACAAGCGTCCCGACGATCGTGCGGACCATGTTGTAGAGGAAGCCGTCGCCATGGACGTCGATGGTGATGCTGCGTAGGTCAGGCTGTGCCTGACAAGTCTGTGCGCGAATGTTGTCAGGCACAGCCTGACCTACGGCAACCCGAAGTTCATGAATCGTGCGGATCGAATCGGGGCGCTCGGAGCCGGCGGTTTCGAAACTGGAGAAGTCGTGTCGACCGACAAGCCCCTGCCCTGCCCTGTGCATCGCGTCGGCATCGAGCGGCTGGGGGTAATGCCACGCGTAGTGCCGCTGGAAGACCGAGGGCGAGCGGGAGTTGTGGATGTGGTAGCGGTAACGCTTACTGACGGCGTCGTAGGTGGCATGGAACCTTTCGGGGGCGTCTTCGATTGTGACGACGGCGATGTCTTCGGGTAGCAGCGCGTTCATGCCGCGGAGGAGGTCTTCGTTCGTCAGACGGGTATTGGTTTCGAGGCCTACTGTCTGACCAAGCGCGTGAACGCCGGCATCGGTGCGGCCAGCAGCCGTGACGCGGAGAGTTTCCTGCGTGAGGCGCTGCCACGTGGCTTCGATGGCGCCTTGGATCGTGGGCTTATCGGGCTGGAACTGCCAGCCGGAGTAGGCAGTGCCATCGTAGGCTACGGTCAGCTTGAGCCAGCGGGTACTCATGGCTGATGCAAAGAAGAGAAGATTTACCACGGAGACACAGAGGGCACAGAGAAAACCACTCAACCGCTAATCGACGCTAATGGTCGCTAATCCGATCGTGTTGTTTGTTCGCACTTCTTTATCAGCGAGCTATTAGCGCCAATTAGCGGTTCTCTTGCTTTCTTCTCTGTGCCCTCTGTGTCTCCGTGGTGAAAATAAATAGTGGGGGATTCGGCGTGGCCGCCGACGCTAAACTTTTCGTGAAGTTAAACGGCGGCCTGGCTGCGGACGAGTAGCTCGGCGATTTGGACGGCGTTCGTCGCCGCGCCTTTGCGAAGGTTGTCACTGACGCACCAGAACGCGAGGCCGTTGTCGCAGGAGAGGTCTTCGCGGATGCGGCCGATGAAGACGGCGTCATCGCCGTCGCAGTCGCTGGGCTTCGGGTATTTGCCGTTGGGCAGGTCGTCGATCACTTTGATGCCCGGGAAGTTTTCGAACAACTCGCGAGCTTCTTCGGCCGTAATCTTGCGCTCGGTTTCGACCAAGATGCTTTCGCTGTGGCAGTTCGAAACTGGCACGCGAACGCACGTTGGGCAAACCTTAATCGTGTCGTCGCCCAGGATCTTGTGGGTTTCGTGCACCATCTTCATTTCTTCGGAGGTGTAGCCCTTGTGCTTGGCCGAGCCGATTTGCGGGATGAGGTTGAACGCGATCGCGTGGGCAAACGTTTCGTACTTGTGCTCTTTGTTGTCGAGTGCGGCTTTGCTGCCGTTGATGAGATCACGCTGGCCGCTGACGCCCGCCCCGCTCGTGGCTTGGTAGGTGCTGACGACAACGCGGCGAACTTTGCCGGCGTCGTGAAGCGGCTTGAGGGCGACCACCATCTGCGTGGTCGAACAGTTGGGGCTGGCGATGATGCCCTCGTGCTTGAAGGCGTCTTCTGGGTTTACTTCGGGAATGACCAAAGGCACTTTGGGATCCATCCGCCAGTAGCCGCTTTCGTCGACGATGACGCAGCCGCGTTCGACGGCCCAGGGGACGAACTCTTTGGCGACGGGGTCGGGCGTGCTGCCGATAGCGAGATCGATGCCTGCGAAGGCTTCGGGTGTAAGTTCTTTGATCGGGTGTTTTTTGCCTTTGAATTCGATCGTGCTGCCAGCGCTGCGGGCGGAGGCCAGGAACGTGATCTTCTCGTAGGGGAATTCGCGCTCTTCGAGCATGTTGCGGATGAGCTGGCCGACGGCGCCGGTCGCGCCCACGATGGCAATGTGTTCGAACACAGACGGAATCTCCTCAAACCGAATCGGAAGAATGGGGTGCGGGGGATCGACACGCGAATCGTGCGTTTGGTTCGCGGGATGCGAGCCCGCTCATTCAGTATAGGTTTTGACGGTAGTGCCGACAACGAGAGCGGCCGTGGGGCAGACTTTCCTGTCTGCCA
>CAZJWY010000001.1:18511-96188 GCA_964549545.1 uncultured Planctomycetaceae bacterium
TCTGGCAGACAGGAAAGTCTGCCAGATTGAAACTGTCGGTTATACGTTTGCTATAGGAGGGGAACTCTGGCAGGCAGGAATGTCTGCCCCACGCGCCTACTCGGCGGCGGCGGCTTTCGTTGCTTTGCCAACGACGGCTAGCGAGAGCCGGCGGGCGAGCGGGTCGAAGACTTTGCGGACCGTTTTGGGCGAGATAAAAGCCATGTTGCCGATGAGCATGGCCAGGCCAAAAGTTGGCATACCAAGAAATAACGCGATGCCGCCATGGACAAAGACCGCCATCAGGAGGACCCAGGGGCGCGTTAAGGCTGGCCAAACGAGAGCGAAATAGGTCAGCTCCCAGAAAACGGTGGCATGCGTCATCAAGTTGAGGAGCCACTCGTGACCGGCGAGCCAAGTCATGTCGAGCGACTGGTATTCGTACATGGCAAACGAGAGCCAACTGGCTTCGCCGGTAACCCAAGGTTCCCCCTGCAGTTTGGCGATACCAGAGAACAGATAAATGATGCACATGTGGATCTGAATCAGCCGGATGGCAAGGTTAGCGGTTGAGCTAGCGGGCACTTCGGTATTGCCGCGTCGCAAGCGCCACAGGCGATCAAGCGAGTAGCGCGCGCCACAGGGGCCAAAAATGAGATAGAGCGCGAGCATGCAATTGACTTTGTCGAGGCCGAAGTAGGCCCCGGGCGTCACGCGGTTGGCGTACGAAACGGCGAGTAAATACGCCAATAGAGCCATCGTTCGGCTGAATAGCCCAACCGTCAGCAAGAAGAAGACGACGAGGGCAACGATGTGGATCGTCCACATCATCGTGGGGCTATGCACATAGTTAAAGTGAGACCACATGAGGCGGTCGGCGCCAGGCGCGGGGCCGGGGCCGTCGGGGTCGTTGCCCGTTACGTGTACGTCGTGCATCAACTGCTGCGGCAAGTAGCCATTGGGTCCGAAGAAGCCCACGAGGTTGCTGGACCACACCAGGTGGGTGTAGAGCAGCATCATGCCGGCAAGTACTCGGATGGCTGAGAGAGTCGAGGGGCTGGTGGGCGTGAACCAGAACTCGTTCCACGCTTCCCATACTTCGTCGAAATAGCTACGAACAACTGCAATCATCGCGCGGGCTCCCAGGGGCGAGAGGCTGTGTTCGCGCGGATGCTTCGCCAGTTCACCGCTTGCTTCTGTGCTTCGGGCTCGAGATTGTTGCGCGACTGGGTAGCTTCAGCCATGACTTCGAAGCCCTGGTCATCGATGCGACGTCCTTGCATCTCGCGGGAGAAGTCTTCTTTGAAATAGGAGTAGCCTCGGCTGATCGCTTCCTTGACAAGCAGACGTGAAAGTTCGTTGGCCTCGTCGGTTCGCTTTTGCTCATCCAACTGTTTGACTTGATCGCGGAGAGCCTTCATCGAGTTGGCCATGTAGCTGTAAGGCAGCGGCCAATGGGCATAGCGGCGGAGAACGGCAGTCTGAGCATTGGGATGCTCCCGGAGCAACTGCCGTCCGTAGGCTTCGAGATATCTTTTTTGCCAGTAATCGCGCGTTGCCTTGTCGTTGACCGGCAGCTCAGATTGGTCCGCCAGCATGAAGTAGCGGTGATAGAGCAAGCGGGGCCATTGCTCTTTGCGACTGGGAAAATCGCCGTGCTCGATCTCGCGGCCACTTTGGTCGAGTAGCTGATAACGAATCAGGTGGCCAGGGCCTACATCCGGGGCGAAGAACGAGTGGCCCTGGTTCATAAACGTGGCATCCAGATACCATTGCAGGGGCCAGCCCTGAGCAATTCGCAGAACGAGGCTGGAACTGGTCGGTACGCACAGGGCGGCCAGAAAAACGCCCGTGAAGTGCCAGACAATGAAGATCGTCAGGAGGATGCGGATGAGGAGCGCGGGGCGGCCGCCACGGCGCTGCCCACCTTCGCGCGGCGGTCCCGTCGGGCGCGGTTTGGGCGCGGGAGCGGGCGTCGAACCAGAAGGTGTTTTGATCGCGGCCCCTACCATGTCGCCTTACCAAACATGTTGCTAGCCAAGGACGTTTATCTTATCGGCCGGAATACTAGCGTTCGACCGGTCTGAGCGGCCAGAGCAAATGAAAAACCCTCGCGCCGACCGGAGCCGGCGCGAGGGGTAGAGTTTCAAGCGGCAAATTGCCAGCGTTCACGCCGCGAGGGCGTTAGTTCTTGGCAACGACCGTGCTATCGAAGTTGATCGACAGCTCCTGAGCTTCGCCACCGACGAGGTTCAGGGTGCGCTCTTCGTGCAGGACCTGGCCGTCCTTGTTGAGTTCAACGACGACCTTGTAACCATCCCAGTTTTGGCCAGCGGCCAGGCGGGTGGTGGCGAATTGGCGAGTTTCGCCAGTTTGCTTCGTTTCGACACCGGCCAAGGTGATCTTGGCATCGGCCGGAACGCGGATCGTCAGGCTAGTCTTCACGGCAGGAGTCGACGTGGTCGAGGCAACGCTGCTGTAGACAACGCGACTGCTGGCATAGTCGCCATCGTAGGACGAGTAGCTACCGCCACACGAACCACAGCTTCCAACACTATAGCTGCCGCAGCTTCCACCGCCCCAGCTACCACCACCCCAGCTACCACCGCTACCACCACCCCAGCTACCGCCGCTGCCGTAGCTCACGACGTAGCCGCCGCCGTAGGAACCATACGAACCGCCATGCGATCCCCACGAGCCGCGCGAACCCCAGCTACCACCCCACGAGCCATGGCTGCCACGGCCGAAAAGGTGAGCCGATGCCGAATCGGCCGAGAGCGCCAAAGTGCAGCCAACAACGAGTGCCACAAACAGATTCTTCTTCAATGTCATGTCTTGTATTCCTCCCATGTATCCGGAGATGTAAAAGGTATGGACTCTCCCCAACGAGGCATGCTCGCCAAGCCGAGCACCCGCGTTTTAGAATACCAGCAGGAATACACAATTCAAGTAAGCTGGGAGAAATTATCCGATTTCGTAGACCGTGTCGGTGCAAAGAAAAGGCGTAAAACGTACGTGTTTCGTACTTTAGGAGAAGGTAGAAAGGCTTTATTTGGTAGTATAGCGGAGTTGAAAGCCAAGCCCGGGGGGGATGGCAATACTCGGCGATAATTGCAGGGGAAGGATAATTAAGACGTTTTGTCCCGGTACGACGTCTTGAGCGGTGATACCGTTTGATCGTAGGACGGACAATCCTGTCCGTCGATTTCCGAAGGACGGACAGGATTGTCCGTCCTACAGGCAACTTGGCCTGTTTGCGTGAATTGTAGGGCTGCGGGATCTAACGAGAAAATCGTTTGGAAGCTCCCCCTGCTCCGCTCTTGGAATCAGCAGGCTTGGCAGGGGAAATTCTTAAGCCATCGAATGAAAGTTCGCCTGTTGCGCCGAGCAAGCCGATGCGAATGATGGCCTCGCGCGCTTTAAGCGGGACGGGAACGCGGGCGGTTTCTTGTCGCCAGGGAAATGTACCGTCAAACAAGCCGACGGATTCCTCGCCCACTGTGGAGCGGCGATCATCGTAGAACGTGATGATGATGCGGGGCGCATTTTCCGGCCTCGCGCCTGGGCGAATGTCCTTGCCTTGGACCCAATAGTGCAAATCGAGCGCGGGGACCGCGCGGCCATTAACTGCGAAGCCTTGCAGGGCATGGCAGCTTCGGCCGGGCTCCTCGTTTCTGAATGTGGCAAATTTCTTGCCATCCGGCGCGTTGGCGTCTGTTTGGACTTCGAGTTGCCTGAGGTAATGCCACGCGGTTGGCTCGCCTTCATCCTCGGCATTGACTTTGATCTCTTCGAAGCTGCCGTTGAAAATCTGGGGATTGGCCGGATCAGGTTTGATCTTACGCTGAGACTCGGCCTCGCCGGTCATCGGCACGAAGAGCGTAGCCCGCAGAGTTTCCTTTTCGAGCTTGCCGTCTTTCTTGCGCATCAGGTAAAGCGTTTGCCGATAGCGTTCGCCGACGGGGATGACCATCAAGCCTCCTTCCTTGAGTTGCTCGACAAGTGGCTTGGGAACCTCCTCCGGCGAGCAGGTGACGATGATCTTGTCGAACGGAGCGACCTCGGGCCAGCCCTTGTAGCCGTCGCCCGCGCGGGTGTGGACGTTCTTGTAACCAAGCCGCTTGAGAGTGCGCGTGGCGCGGGTGCTTAGTTGTTCGACAATCTCGATCGAATAGACATCTTTCGCAAGCGGGCTGAGCACCGCGGCCTGGTAGCCGCTGCCGGTGCCGATTTCGAGATCCTTGTCTTCGGGCTGCGGATCGATCGCCTCGGTCATCGAGGCAACGACGAACGGCGGCGAGATCGTTTGGCTATTGCCGATGGGAAGAGCCATGTCGTAGTAAGCACGATCGCGATCGGCGATCGGCACGAACTCGTGACGCGGCGTATCGCGCATGGCTTTGATGACACGCTCGTTTTTGACGCCAGCGGCAACGATTTCCCTGTCGACCATGGCGCTGGCCGTCTGCCGCCAATCTCGCAACGGAGCGGCGGCCTGGGCCGTTGCGGACCAAAGGGCGATCGGCAGGAGAAGCAGCTTGTAGCGAATACGAGTACGCATTATAGGATGTGTGCCTGCGGCAGCGCTGGCGGTTTTGGGTCCGGGGCTTCTGTCTTCTGGAATTGTACGTCGGGCTAGTCGCAGGCGGCGTGGCAGTCTGGCATATGTCTTACGGTTTGATCGACCCACAGGTCGCATTATGACAAACTTATGCGGATTTTGCCGATGTTGAAATCTTGACTTACAATCGGTGAATATCCTGAAAGCTGTGCGGTAATTGGACCCGAGAAAGCTATCGGCTGTCGGCTATCGGCCAGAAAAACAATAAGCTCAATCGTTGCGCAGTCTTCAATAGAGGAAGTGCGATCTGCTCCTTTTCAATGTTGTTCGTGAACTTTTCTTTACGCAACCCGACGTTCTTTTTGCTGATCGTGTCGCTGCTGGCGGCACGTCCCTGTGAAGCCGCAACGAGCTTTGCGGCCGGCGTGGCGACAGGCACGATTCAGAATGCGGCCATGAACGAGATATCGGGAATCGCGGCGAGTCGTAGAAATGCGAACGTGCTGTGGGCGCACAACGACTCCGGCGATTCAGCGCGTGTGTTCGCGATGACGACGGCTGGCGCCACGCTCGGCACTTACTCCATCACCGGTGCGAGCGCGTTGGATTGGGAGGACATTGCGGTTGGGCCAGGGCCAGTGCTCGGGACGCAGTACTTGTACTTGGGCGACATCGGCGACAACTTCGCAATCCGAATAGGCGGCATCTCGGTCTACCGAGTCGCTGAGCCCGTGGTGAGCGATACTCAATCGCCTGTGATGACGAGCCTCTCTGGCACAGAGAAGATGACCTTCGTTTACCCAGATGGGCCGCGAGACACCGAGTCGATGTTCGTCGATCCGCAGACACGCGACATCTACTTCATCTCGAAGCGCGAGAACCCGCATCGCGTCTACCGGGCTGCCTATCCGCAGGCGACAAGCGGTACGACCACGCTCGAATATGTGACGCAATTCAATCATCCCAACTGGCTCACGGCCGGCGATATCAACGTGAGTGGCAACGAGATCATCGTGCGCGGCACGGAAAGCAGTTCTGGGCGGCTATTTGTGCGGCCTACCGATGGATCGATCGCCGACGCATTCAATTCCACGCCATTCACAATCCCCTTGCGATCGGAAACGCAAGGCGAGGCAATCGGCTTTGATCCACGTGGTTGGGGCTACTACACCACGAGCGAAGGCACAAACCAGCCGATCTATTACTTCGATCGTCTGCCGCATGGCGACTTCGATCACAATGGGGTTGTGGACACAAGGGACTACGTCGTGTGGCGAAAGGGCTTGGGAAGCATCTACCAGACGGCCGACTTCGATGCCTGGCGGTTGAATTTTGGCGCGACGGCGCCGGGGGCCGGAATGTCTTCGGAACTTGTGCCCGAACCTGCTTGGCTGGCAACCCTGTTGGCGTTGCTCTTTTTGTCTCGTGTGCGGCGATCCGTTGGCGATTAAGCGACAGACCAGGGCAAATTATCTTTATTCGTTTTTTGCAGGGGGCCGTGTTGCGGGAGATTCGGCCTGGCGGCCGACGCTAAACTGCGTTTGTTCTTTGATCTGCTGCGGAACGCAATTTGGTAAGTTGCTCTAGGAGCCAGAATGCAATCTTCGGTTGCCGCGCCGAGCGATTGCGGATCATCTCCATGCGTATAACAATGAAAGTGATGTAGATCGGTTGGTGGAAACGCTAACTTCTTTCGCATCGTAGCGTTTTGGCTGGCGGCTATCGGCTATCGGCTGTCGGCCAGAATCATCAGCGGCATTCTTGCCGATAGCCGAAGCTAATAGCCGAGTGCCCCCTCCATGCCTCATCGTGCTGTTTATACCGGTTCGCTCGACCCGATCACGCTCGGGCACCTCAACGTCATCGAGCGCGGCAGTCGGCTTGTGGACGAATTGATCGTCGGCATCGGCACGAATATCGAAAAGCAGCCCCTGTTCACCGTCGAGGAACGCGTGGAACAAGTCGCGCGCGTGACGAAGTCCCTCGGAAACGTGAGCGTGCAGCAGTTTGCTGGCCTGGCCGTGCAGTTTGTGCGCGAGTGCGGGGCCCGGGTCATCGTGCGCGGCGTGCGCTCGCTCTCGGATATGGACGCCGAGTTCACCATGACGCTGGCCAACCGAAAGCTG
Organism: uncultured Planctomycetaceae bacterium; assembly: GCA_964549545.1. Classification (GTDB taxonomy): domain Bacteria; phylum Planctomycetota; class Planctomycetia; order Pirellulales; family Lacipirellulaceae; genus JABDGM01. The sequence continues at coordinate 25,178 of CAZJWY010000001.1, forward strand.
GACTCGGGCATCGAGACCGTCTTCCTGATGGCGGACGAAGAGTTCTCGCACGTTTCCAGCTCGTTGATCAAGCAAATCACGCCGCTGGCAAGTGATGAGGAGCTGGCCCGCTTTGTGCCGTCCGTGATCGTTGCCGACTTGCGGAGAAAGCTGCAAGGTGCTTAGAGGAAACCGGACGCTAGCGCGTTCCGGCTGATTTTGATCAGCCGCAGGGTGCTCAGTTGGGTGGCATGGCCACTGCTTGGAGTGGCCATGTGCAGACTTCAGCATGCCCACGCAAAGCCGTGGGCATGGCACCCCTGCTGATTTGTGTCCGTCAGCGAATCATCTTCACTAGCCTCAAGGCAATACTCGTGAGCCCGACGGCTGCCAGCAATGTCTTGAGCGGATCATGCCACCCGTTCTCTGTGAGATTGTGCCAATCGCCTGCTTCCGCATGAGGCGAGTCGCCCGGCTGGCCCGCGGCAGACAGGGCAACGCCGGCAAGCTCCACTTGTGGCTTAGCGGCTGCCGACTGACCATTCGTTTTTGTAACATTCGCTGCCTGCGGTGGCGACCAAGGCGAGCTCGGATAGCTCGACAGCATTGCCGAAATGTTTGTGTCGTCTGTCGTGGTCGCGGCAGGCATCGCGCGATTTGCCACGGCGAGAGTCGCGGTCGTGGACTTCTCAAAATCGGGAACGGCGGTCGCGAGAAAGTGCCGCACTCGCGGTGCAAAACTGCCGAGCGTGCTCCCCTGCCCTGCCCCGAACAGGACGCCAGCCAGCTCACCCGATTGGTTGAAGATCGGCCCGCCGGAGTCGCCCTGACGGGCTTCGACATCCAACTCGACCATCTCGTGTGGATAGTCGATGCGCGGAGAGAAATAGTTCGTGCAGCGACCGGTCGCAATACGGTATTGCCCTTGGCCGTAGCCATGGATGGTCAGGAAGTCTCCTTGCCTGGGTGGCTGCGTCGCAATCTTCACCGGTTCAACATTGGGCGGCCGCCAAATCACAAGCGCAGCTAGGTCCCAATCGGAGTCAACCTTCAGCGGCTTGGCCTGAGAGCGGTAGCCATTGGGAAAGACAACTTCGACCAGGCCGGTGCCATCGCGAACCACGTGCCAGTTCGTGATTACTAGCCCACGGTCTTGATTGACGCCGACAAGTGTTCCGCTGCCGAAAGCAGTCGCGCCCTCTTCGGGCACAATAATGCGGGCCACGGCCGGATGAGGTGTTACGTTGCCCGGAGCCGAATCGTAGATCGGTCTTGAGCGTGGCCCAAAGAGCGACCAGGCAATCCGCGGACCACTTTCGACTGGCCCCTTGGCAAGCGTGGCCGGAGCAATCAGCAGCAAGCTAACGACAGCAAATAGCGCGCGACGGAACACGCCGACGCAATGGCGGCGCCTACAGCAAACTGCCAAATTACGTGCCGTAGTAGACATCAAACAACACAAGAGATTTGAGATTTAGCGTCGGCCGCCAGGCCGAATCTCCAACCAGCACGCATCCCATCTGCGCGAAAAGAGTAACCTACTCTGTTATGGCAGACAGGAAGCTCTGTCCTATGAGGTTGTGAAAATCCCAAGCCGACGACATTACGCCGGCTTGGGAGCGAGTTTTATTTTTAGCTTCGACACTCAACTCGCGTTCGGTCGCTGGTCGTGACGACGCGAGCGCTCGTTGTCGAGGATCATCCGCAGCAGGTGGGCGCGAACTTGCGTGCCCTTATCCTGACGCGGTTTTGTTCTGGAAATGGTTACTTGTCCCACGCGTGGCCGGGGCTTGTCGACACGACCTTTACCGGCCGAGGCAACAACCGGCGCGAGACGCGGGAACAACTTGACGATCGGGTTTGCAGGTTTCTGTTTGTGGAGCATTGCGAGTCTCCTTTTCGCTAAGCAGCGATTGGTCGCCCGCCCTTCAAATCTTCGTCCCTTGGCGGAAAATCACAGCCGGCGTTGTAAGTGTCTTTAAGCCGTTGCAATTCGGCGCGAAAGGCGCGCTCGACCAGCTTTGTGAGCGTAAGTCGCAAGGGGTAGCCGCCCAAATGGACGGTCGCGTTGCGGGCTTCTTCCAGTAAGTCCTGCGGCAGGTAGAGGGTTGCACGAACCTTCGGCGATGCCGGGGGAAAATGACCGGACATAATGGGCTCCCAATAGCAGCGAGCGGTTTGGGATCGAATGGCAGGCAGGTGGCGGGAACGAACGTCCGTGCCAAAAGGTGGGCCAGGCCATCATGGCCTGGTACGGTTTCGCACCGCAGCGGTCGGGCTCGCAGTTCTCGGCCGACTACAGTGCGGGGTAGGTCAGGCTTCAGCCTGACGCTCGCCAGCGTCAACAAGCTGTCAGGCGGAAGCCTGACCTACAGGAAGAGATCGGACGTTCGGTGATGAATCATCAAACGTCAGACGTTTCGGGTTAAGGTCGCCGCAGTGGGATTAAACGGCGAGTTGAGAGAAGTTTTTGTGCGCGTTACAGCTTGCCGGGATTGTGCCGCTAGAGTCACATCCACCGCAGGAGCGACCAGGTAGTTCTTTGGCCAAATCAAAATGCCCATTGGAACTGGGTGTGGAACCCGGCCCCTTCATTATCGGGATTTACGAGGGCCTTATAATCCGTCTCACGCCATGTGAATTCGAATCCGACACGGAACGACTGGTTGAAGTCCCAGAGCAGGTTGGAATAAATCGTGCTATTGAAGGTTCGCCCCAACGCCGCTGCGGAATCCGCCACATCGCTGTCGAGCGGGTTGTCGACTGCATAGCCCGTGTGACTGTGCAGGCAAGGCGTCCAATAAAGGAAAGCTTCTAGCCAGCCACCTGTCGTGCGAATTCCCTCCAGAGTATCGGTGTTGACTTCTTGGAGAATAGCACCGTTGTAGGTGCCGAGGGTCTCGCCGGTATAGACTTCGCCCGCGAGGCCGAAATACCGAGTCATTTTCCAGCGGGCATCGACTGCAAGGCCCCATACATCTGCAACGACACGATCTGCGGGTGGCGCCGGCGTTGTGCGAACTTGTCCGACAACTCCGGAGAAGCCGACTTCAAGCGGGCGCAGTGCCGCCGCGCCAGTACCCTGAACTTCTCCCAACCCCAATGCGATCCGCCCTTCGACATTTGGCCAACCGTTGTCCTCACTGATGCCGAGTGTCGGGTCAATTGTCGTCGTGATCGGCTCACTCAACGCGCCCTGCAGGGTCCATTGCGCATCGTTCGATACGTGGACAAATCGCTCAAGGCGTAACTGACCGCGGAATGAGTTGCCAGCGTTGCCGGATGCGGCCAAAGCCGAAAACGGGAGTACCGTCGGCATGCCTGGTGCGAAGACATCGAATTGCAAGCCGGCGGCCATACGCCAGTCTTCATTCTTCAGCTCACCATATGCCTGGAGCGGCAGAAACCCGTATTTGTCGGCAACCACGTTATCATTGAAGAGCATTCCAACAACCGTTCCACCGGACTGAAAGTCGCCAATTTGCGGTCCGACGAGCGCCATGCCCAGCGTCGTTTGTCGAGCATGAATATCAACGGTGTTCTGGTCGAGGCCCGTCAGTGAGTCTGGCGCAAGGAAAAAGGGGACGCCGGGCGACACGGGACGCGCTTGGTTAAACAGCATGTCGAGCTTCAAAGCACCAAAGAAATAAATGTTGTAGTAGGGATTCAGCGTCGTAGCGTGTGGGCACTCCACGCACGGGGCGGGAGTGAGCGGGCATTGGCATGGATAGCACCTGCAGCAAGAGTACGTCGCGCCGCTTCCCTCGGTGCATCCCTCCAGTCCGATGTTATCGCCGTCTTCTAGTGCGGACTGATCCGCGGTCTCGCCCGTATCGAATGACAGCAGCCGAAAGTGGCTGTCGGACATCAGATCGGTTACGGGGCGCTCGACCCAGGCATCTTCAACGCCGCGCTCTTGGAGTAGCGGCTGCGGTGCTTTTGTGAGGGATACCAGAGAATACGGTGGTTGCGCGATGGCGCCCGTGCTCCCGATCTGCAACAAACCGAAGAATGCTCCGACCAAAAGCAACTGACGCGTCATTAGAGGTAGACGACCGGTCACGACTACACCCCTTTAAGACAAGCGGTTCGGGTGGTTCATGTGCATGAATTTGTCGGCATTTGCGGAAATGCCGCTATTCCCCCCACGGCATGTACATCAGGCATAATCGGAATAGGCCACCACGCGCAGCATTGTTGTACGGAAAAGTCCGATTATTCCGTTGCGCAATTCCACCCAATCGTTAAATACCTCCAGTTGGTGCTAGCATCACGTCGAATTAGCGCCGAACTGAGCGCGTTATAGGGCAGAAAAACTGCAAAGTAGCAGGCGCACTCTGTGTGCCTTATTTTATCCAGCTCGTCGTGGGCTTACGGAAAGGCCTGCATTTGAAAACGCAATGTTGAGCCGCCGCTCAATGAGGCGAAAGTGCATAAATTCCTGAAGGGGAATTTTGCGCAGCAAGGTGCGAGGCAACGAAAAGAGGGGGCCGAAGTCGATGCGCGTTAAGAAGTGAAGTAATGCCCCTCTCCACTGGACTTGCGTTAGGTTGCGACTAACTCGGCGGCGAGGATGGCGTGGACGAGGCCCTCGGTTGTGTAGGTTTCGGCTACAATTGCCGGCGAGAAACCAAGTTCGGTGAGGGCTGAGGCTGTCAGTGGGCTAATCACGGCGAGACGGGTTTTTGCCAGATCGTCACCGAAAAGCCGAACGAGGCTGCGAGCAATGGCGGAACTGGTGACGATTGTAATGTCGATACGGCCAGCGGCTAGTTCGTGGGCAATGTCTTCGCGGGCTGTTTTTACGTCGTTGCTTTCGTAAGCCACAGCCTGTTCGACAGTTGCGCCAGCGGCAATGAGCATTTCAGCAAGAACCTCGCGGCCGCGGCTTGCACGGACGAGCAGAACTTTTTTGCCTCGCACTTGTGGTTCGAGCGATTCGGCTAATGACTCGGCGCGGTGGGAGTCTGGCTGCAAGTCGGCATGGATGTGAAATTCTGCTAGAGTAGCGGCGGTCCCAGGGCCAATTGCAGCGAGGCGCAGGTTGGCGAGGCGGCGCATGTCGTGGCCCAATGACAGGATGCGGCCGAGAAAGAACTCGACGCCGTTGCTGCTGGAGAAGACGAGCCAGTCGAATTCGGGCAGACGTTTAATGGCTGCGTCAATCGCGGCCCAATCGGCCGGCGGGCCGATTTCGATGGCTGGCTGGCGCAAAACGTTCGCACCCAGGTTGCGAAGGCGGATGGCTACGTCGTCGGATTGATGTTTGGGGCGGGTGATAAGCACCGTTCGTCCGAATAGTGGCCGGGTGGTGAACCAGTTGGCGATGTCGCGCGGCTTGGCGACTTCGCCGACAACGACGACTGCCGGCGGGCGGAGTTTGTTCTTGCTGACAAACTCGCCTAGTTTGCCGAGAGTTGTGAAATAAGTCTGTTGATCGGGCAGCGAGCAGCGACGCACAATTGCGACCGGCGTGGTCGGTGACTTTCCTTGTTCAATCAGAGAGCGGCTCCATGTGGTGGCCGTGGTGATGCCCATGTAGAACACAAGCGTGCCGGGAAAGCTGGCGAGCGCGGCGTAGTCGAGTTCATCCGCTGACTTGTCATGCCTTTCCTGACCAGTGACGAAGGCTACACAAGATGCTTCGTCTCGATCGGTGAGAGGGAGGCTGGCATGGCTGCTGGCGGCCTGGGCGGCCGTGACGCCGGGAACGATTTCGTACGGCACTCCGGCGGCATTGAGCGCGGCGAGCTCCTCGGCAAGACGTGCGAAGATGGCCGGGTCGCCCCCCTTGAGCCGGACGACCGTGCGGCCAGCCTTGGCGTGGCGTACCATTATCTCGTTGATTTCGGCCTGGGACATGAGCCGGCCGTGACCATGGCGACCGAGGCAGATGCGCTGGGCATCTCCGCGACAATGCGAGAGCAACTCCGGACTGGCGAGATAGTCGTAGAGAACAACATCGGCAGCGCGGAGGCACTCGGCGCCGCGGAGCGTCAACAGGCCGGGATCGCCGGGACCGGCGCCGACGAGATAAACTCGGCCGTGTGGATTAGACATGTTATATCGCCCGAACTATTTTGCTCTCCATAACTTACGGTAATAGATAAGATTGTGCGATGTAAGCCGCTTGGTAGAATGAAAGTATCTTGCTCCGTTGGAGCGAATAGATACAGGCGGCGGTTGGTTCGCTGCCAACTCAGGGCCATCTACACATGTCTTCACAGTTGCCAAACCGGGGCGGTCGCGCGTTTCTGCCGCCTATTACCGCGGCGGTGCGGCAACGACTACAGGCAGTGTTTGAGCATGCGAAGAAGAGTGGCGAGAAGGCCGACTACGACTATGCACATGATCTGTTCTCGCAGTGTCTGGTGGAAGATCCGAGCAACCTGATTTATCTGCAACATTTTCTCGGCAACCTGGCTCAGAAGTATGGCAACAGCAAGAAGGGTGGGCGTTTTTCGGGGCTGATGTCGAAGGGATCGCGGATCACGCTCAACAAGGCGGTCAGCAAAGGCCAGTGGAAAGAAGCGTTCACCGCTGCCTGCGAGGCGCTCAAATCGAACCCATGGGAGATTTCGACGCTGCTCGACGTGGCCGAGGCATACAAGGCAATCAGCAGCGACGAATGCCAGTTATTCGTGTTGCGATGGGCGCTCGATGCGGCGCCGAAGGATATCACGGTCAATCGGAAGGCGGCCGAAGCGTTGACGCGACTGGGGCAGTTCGATCAGGCGATAAGTTGCTGGCGGCGTGTCGAGCAGGCCAAGCCGGGCGACGAAGAATCTTCCAAGGCGATTTCCAAGCTAAGCGTCGAACGAACGATCCAAAAAGGTGGCTACAACGAGGAGCTACTAAAGGGATCAACGGATTCGACCGAGCTGGAACAGCGAATGGCTCAAGGTCGGCCAGAAGCAGCCGCGGCGGCGAACAAGTCCAAGATCGAAAGTTCGCAAGAGAAAGAATTGTTGGCTGCGATTGCGGCGAACCCGGCGGATGTAGAGAAGTACCTCGAACTGGCCGAGGTGTTCAGTGCGCAGAACAGGCTGCGTGAAGCGGTTGATATTCTGGGACGAGCGCTGGCTGCCTCGGGCGGCGGCGACCTGAGAGTTCGTGAAAGACTCGAAGACGCGAGTTTGCGGCGCGCGCAGCATCAGGTTTCCGTAGCTCAACGGCGGGCGGAGCAGGATAAGACGGAAGAGGCGGTTGACTTGGCGCGACGGATGGCGGCGCAGGCTAACCAGGCAGAGCTGGAAGTCTTCGCGGCGCGCGCTGCTCGCAATCCAGGGAATGCGTTGTTGCAGTATGAACTAGGACTGCGTTGTAAGCGGGCAGGCAAGTTCAAGGAGGCCATTCAGGCATTTCAGGCGGCCCGCGATGAGTCGCGAAACAAGGCCCAGGTACAGCTTCATTTGGGCGAATCGTTCCAATACATCAAGCAGTTTAAACTCGCCTTGTCGAGCTACGAGGCGGCCGTGCAGGCGGCGGATACGTCTCAAATGGACACGAAAAAACTGGCTCTTTATCGAACCGGCGTATTAGCGCTGGAGCTAAACGACCGTGAAAAGGCCGAAAAATACTTAACCCAACTAGCGGCCATCGATTTTGGCTACCGCGACGTGGCCGAACGGCTGGACAAACTGGCCGCGTTACGCGATAGTGTGTGATTCGTGATTGGTTCGTTGTCAGTGGTCCGTAGTCCGTGGTGCTGTCTTCGTGATGCCGCGCCAGGAGTCCGGATAGTCCCGACAGTCGGCCGTTTATTCAAACAACTGACAACGAACAACTGACAACGGACAAATAGAAAATGCCCAATACAAGCAGTGCCAAGAAACGGATGCGGCAAGATGTGGTTCGCCGCATGCGGAATCGTGCGACCAAAGCCAACCTGAGATCGCAATTGCGAAAAGTGCGCAAGGCGATTTCGGAAAAGAACGCTGAAGAGAGCGTGAAGGAATTCAAGACGCTGGTGTCGAAGCTCGACCGAGCGGCCACGCGCAAGGTGATTCACGCCAACTCAGCGGCTCGCCTGAAGTCGCGGCTGTCGGCTGCGATCAAGGCGCTAAAGAACTAGTTAGTTTTTTCTACGGGCGCGCCTGTGTTGAAACACGAGCCGCGCGGCGACGACGTTTGAGGCGTTGTTGCTGCGCGGCTTTTCTTGATTCGGCGCGCATTGACCTAGAGCAAATTACCTTTATTCGTTTTCGCAGGAGGCCGTATTGGTGGGAGATTCGGCCTGGCGGCCGACGCTAAATTGCGTTTGTTCTTTGGCCTTCCGCGGAACGCAATTTGGAAAGTTGCTCTAGGTGTTGATGGTTAAGTGCTGGTGTTCACCATTCGATTTTCGTGGCGTCGAAGATGGGGCCTTCGACGCAGGTGCGTTTCCAGTCCCAATCGCCATCGGGTTGGCGCACCTTGGTGACGCAACTGAAGCAGATGCCGATGCCGCAGGCCATGGGCGTTTCGAGCGAGGCGAAGCAGCGTACACCGCGAGCTTGGCAGATTTTGGCCACGGCGTGCATCATGGGCTCGGGACCGCAGCAAGTGACTAGCTGATTTTGGTTCGGGCTTGCATCGAGTTCGCGAAGTAATAGATCGGTCACGAGTCCGTGATGGCCGACGGTGCCATCGTCGCTGCTGAGATGAACATCGATTCCGGCTCGTTGAAAGTCCGCAACGCCTGCGGCTAAGTCAGCGGAGCGGACTCCGTAGCATATTGTGACTCGCCGGGCCGGTTGTGTGGTTCGCGGTGGATCGCCATATTGGCGTCGGCCTAAATACTCCTGACCGAGGGCCATGAAAGGAGTCTGGCCGATGCCGCCTGCGACCATGATGAGGTGGTCGGTTTCAATGAATGGGAAGCCATTGCCAAGCGGGCCCCAGATTTCGAGTTCGTCGCCGGCACGATACTCGGCCAGGCGATGGGTCATTTTTCCTAGCCGGAGATAGACCGCATCGATTGCTGATGGTCGGCCTGCGGGGTCGATGATCGTATCGTAGAGGGCCAGCGGGCGGCCGAGTAAAGGGTCATTGAGGTCGGCGAGTCGCAGCATCAGAAATTGGCCGGGGACAATACGGCGGGCGATCTGCGGGCACTCGAAGCGGACGCGAAACGTGTCGCGGGCCAGTTGCACGTTTTCGATCACAGCCACGCGTACTTGCGTTGCCGAATCGGCGTAGAAATCTGCGTGCAGCGGGTTGCAGTCGGTTGAGACAGGGCTGTTCAAATTATCCTCAGCCGATGATGGTTCGTTCGCCTGGGGGGCCTTTGCCACGGGGCTTGGGCTTGTGGGGAGATTCTTTCGGTTTGTGGCCGCGTTTGCGGTTGTCGTCGCGCTGAGTTGGCTCCGCAGGACCGCGCGCGACGGCTTGTTGCAGCGACTCTACTTCTTTCTTCGTCAGCGGACGGACTGCGCCGGTCGGCAAGTCGCCGAGTCTTACGGGCCCGACGGCAACGCGTTTGAGTTGCTGCACCTTGTGGCCGACGCGGGCCAATAGGCGGCGTACTTCGCGATTGCGGCCTTCGTCGAGCACCATTTCGAGAATGGTGGACTGCTTCTTGCGGCCTTTGATGCGGACATGTTTGACGCGGGCGAAACCCTCGGCGAGGTGGACTCCGCGTTGCAGCTTTGCGAGAACTTCGTTTTCGACCTGGCCGGCAACTTGAACGTGATAGATCTTTTCGACGCCGTGTCGAGGATGCGTGAGGCCGTTGGCTAGTTCGCCGTCGTTGGTCACGAGGATCAGGCCCTCGGAGGCCATGTCGAGACGACCGACGCAGAAGACACGTGGCGTGTTAGGGGGCAGCAGATCGGTCACTCGCGGGCGGCCCGCTGGATCGCGAGCGGTGCAAACATAACCGTCCGGCTTGTTGACCGCGAAGTAGGCCAAGCGGGGGCGGAGCAAGGCTTCGCCGTCGACACGGATTTCCTGTTGGAGTGGATCGACGCGGGTTCCCAACTCGGTGATGACTTTGCGATCGACTTCGACGCGGCCTTCGCGAATCAATTCTTCACACTCACGACGGCTGGCAATACCGGCTAGAGCGAGAACCTTTTGCAGGCGGTCGCCAGCTTGAGTTACTTCTGGCCCGGCACTGGTAGTTGCTCGAACGGGTTTGGCCCTGCGCGGTCGCTTCGGGGGGCCGTTCTTTGCGGGAGGACGGCGTTGTGGCTGGCGGCGCGGGGGCATGGTGGCACCAAATCTTTTTCGATCGAAAACGAGCTGAAAGGCGGGTCCTCCATGATACGGGCCACGGGAAGGGATTCACAGTGGCTGCATGGTTGAGTGGGGGTCGCTAGAAGCGGTTTCGAAAACTGTCAGGAACCGGACGCTAGCGCGTGCCGGCTGATTGGGTCGGGAACTCGCTAAATGCGGCAGACAGGAATGTCTGCCCCACGGGGGCTAATAGGGTGGCCGCTGTTGAGGTGCGAACGAGGGAGGCATCGGAGTGGTCACGATGGGAGGCGGGGTGGGCGGGAGAGTGGACAGGCCTGGCGCGGGTTGAACTGAGTAGGTGGTAGGTGGGCCGGGAGCAGGCTGAACGGTGTAGGGAGACGGTGCGCCGGGTGCTGGACCGATAAAGACAGGGGCGGGAGCAGGTGCAGCAGGCCTCAGGCTAAGTGGCGGAATGGTATCTTGTCGGGCGCGTTCGACCTCGTTCACAGGAATCATGTATTCGCGTGGGCGGCCGCCGACGACTTCGGGGCCGACATCGTTCAGCACGTACGGATCGTGTTTGATGGCACGTGAGCGCTGGTACGCGGCGGTGCCGGGATGGGAAAAGTTTTGGCGAAGCTGTGCCATCTCGGGAGCGCAACCGGAGAGACAGATGGCCGCGAGGGCGATCAGAATCGGAGCGCGGTGGTTTGCGACGGATGGCATGTGCGTAGCGGGGATTTTCGTTTTCAGTGAGAACTGAGTTTACTGGTGATGGTCGGCGTGGCCGCCGACGCTAAGGTTCCTATCCGCCTGGAATGGATGTTTTCCATCGACGAATGTCTCTCTTGCGTGGAGAAATCGCGGCGGAGTATAGCGGATGCTGGCAGAAACGACCAAGCGGGATCGAGGCTTGGATTTCAGGGCAAATACATGTCGAGGAGGACGGCCCATTCATCGGGCGCGATTTTGACTTCGCTCGTCGAGGCTGGGATGAGGATCGTGCCGCCGCGTTGCAAGTTCCAAGTTTGGTTGTCGGCGATGAGCGAGGCGCGACCTTCGACCACCGCGAGGATTCGGAAGCGGTTGTCGTTCCGCAGCGTGTGAAGCGAGCTGAGACGAAGGCGGTCGAGGACGAACTTGTCGCAATGGACGAGGCGCTCGATGTTGGAATCGTTTGTCATCTCGGGGGTGACGGGATTCACTGGGCCACGGGCGTAATCGATTACGTTCAGCGCTTGTTCGATGTGGAGTTGGCGCGGCTTGCCGTCCTGATCAACGCGGTTCCAGTCGAACAGCCGGTAGGTCGTATCGCTGGCTTGTTGGATTTCGGCGATCAGCAAACCGGCGCCGAGAGCGTGGACGGTGCCGGCCGTAATCAAAACGCAGTCGCCCGCGCGCGGCTCAAATTCATGAAGACAGGTCTGGCAGTTGCCAATCAATGTTTCGCGCTCGAATGTTTGCCGATCCATTCCGGGCTTCAGTCCGGCGTAAATCTTGCTGCCCGGTTCGGCGGCGAGCACGACCCAGGCTTCTGTTTTGCCGAGGTCCGGCGGATCGAGCCTGGCTGCTTGTTCATCGTTGGGGTGGACCTGGACCGAGAGCGTTTGGTGGCAGTCGAGAAATTTCAGAAGCAGTGGAAATCGATTGCGCGGATGATTGCGGCCGAGGAGCGCGCTGCCGTCGTACGCGACTAGTTCGTGGAGCGTTTTGCCGGCAAGCGGGCCTTTGGCAACCACGCTCTGGTCGTTGCCGTGATCGACCACTTCCCAACTTTCGGCATAATGCAGACTGCTGCCAATCGGCTTAGCGAGGTCGGTTCCAAGCCGACGGCCGCCCCAGAGGTATTCTCGCAAAATGGGATGGAATTGTAGTGGTGGAAGTAGTGGCATGAGTGGTTAGGAACTGGGGGGCGGAGACTGGGGGCTTGGGGCTCAAAAAGGTTGTTTTAGCATATGCCCGGTCCCCAGGTTTATCTGCTTGAGTTATGATCGATTATATCTGATCGGTTATATCACCCCCCTTCCCTGCTCCTCCAATCCCCATCCCCCAGCACGCCGTGCATCGCCAGTACAACGAAGATCTGTTCGAAAGCTCGAAGATGACGTTTGGGGAGCATCTGGACGAGCTTCGCGCCACGCTCATCAAATCGATCCTGGCGCTGGTGATCGGGTTTCTTGTGGCGTTGCTCTTTGCGCGGAATGTCTCGCAGTACATGCAGAAGCCGTTGATCGATGCGCTGACTGACTATTACACCACGCTCGCTCACAAGGAATATCTTCAAGAGCTGCGTCGGGAACGTCCTGATGCTAAAGCGGAAGAGTTGGACGCGGCGGCGAACCGCCTGTCGCAAGAGCGACTCATACCAGAGGATCGGTACATTAGTCGCCAGGAGTGGCTGGAGATCTTAAAGGCGATCGAGTCGAAAGACGCAGGAAAGTCTGTGGCGAAGTTGCCGGCTCCCGAGACACTTTTGGCAACCGGGGATCTCGTCAAGATCCGAATGTATCATCGGGTGGAAGCAGACCGGCGCGTGCGGGTGATCGCATTGGATGTGGGAGAGGGCTTTTTCATTTATATGAAAACAGCCGTCGTGCTGGGCGCCGTTTTGGCGAGTCCATTTGTATTCTATTTCATCTGGCAGTTCGTGGCGGCGGGGCTCTATCCGCACGAACAGCGTTACGTTCACATCTTTCTGCCATTTAGCATTGGGTTGTTTCTGGCGGGAGCGGCGCTGGCGTTTTTTGGTGTCTTCCAGTTTGTGCTGAAGTTTTTCTTCGGCTTTAGCGGCTGGATGGGGATCGACATCGAGCCACGAATCACAGAATGGTTTTCATTCGTGCTGATTTTGCCGCTTGGTTTCGGCATCGCCTTCCAATTGCCGCTCGTGATGTTGTTTTTGGAGCGGATCGGCATTTTTACGGTTGCGTCTTATTTGTCGAGCTGGCGGATTTCCGTGCTCGCGATTGCGTTCCTGGCGATGCTGTTTACCCCCAGCGATCCATACAGCATGCTCTTGATGATGATGCCGCTCATTGGCTTGTACTTTTTTGGCATCATGTTGTGTAAATGGATGCCGCGGCAGACGAGTGAATTTGCCGACGCGGTGGAGTAAGAATAGAAGACGATAGCGAGACAGGCCCGCGACTCGATGAGGCATCGAACGTTTCGAACGCCTCGTCCGTTTCCGTCGCCCAAGCTGCCAGGGGCTCTGGCCTGGTTGCCGTCGTTTGCCGGAAGGAAGTGCCCGTGATTGCCAAGATCGCCTGATCACGGAGTCGATGACTGATTCTCTCTGTTTTATCACGGCGAAGAAACTTCTCAAGATTGGCCGGGCCAAGCCTCGGCGTGTTCTGTGAGCTGCTGTCGGTAAGCGTGTCGAAGAGTACGAATTGGGGCGATCGGCTCAGGGACTGTATAGACAGTAGTTCAACGAAATCGCTGCTTATTTGCGCGATCTCGGCCGTTCCCGCAGCAGGCGGCGACGCTCCGAAGTTTCCGCGCCAAACACCGTAGTCGGCGTCGTCGATTATGCTGTTTCCGTTGCCATCGGCTCCTGTGTATTGTGGGGTGTTGGCGCCTTTGGTCTTTCGCCACACGACGTAGTCGCCCGCATCGACGAAGTTGTTCTTGTTGTAATCTCCTAACAAAGCGGGAACAACCACGGTTTGCGCTTCGAAAGCGCCGATGTCATTCGCGCCGCCGATGACACGGGAGTAGATGTCACCGCGCTGATCGGTGGCGAGGTTTAGCGGATTAGAGCCGTGGTCGATTGCAGGGCTGTCGATCAAGAGGGCATGCGTGAATGTTGGTCCGCCGTTGAGGGCCAGCGGAGCCAGTTGGGGATCGTCGGACGATACTGAGATCGACGGGAACATGTTATGGGATCGAATAATGTTGTTTGATCCAGTGACGATTATTTGCCCTCCGAGGTCTTCGGTGGCGTTGATGTCAAATGCGCCTACGTTCACGTCGGCTTGGGCTATGATCGAGTTGCGGATATTGGCGATGGCAACTTGCCCGGGGCCCAGGCCGATGACGTACAGGTGGCGGCCGGAGGTGGCGGAATTGTTGGTGATCGTGCTGTTGTCGATATTCACGATACCGTTTTTGGAGTAGACGCCGCCGCCGTAGCTGCGAGCGACGAGTGGGCCGAAGCCATTTGCAACTGAGTTTCCGGAAAGAGTCGAATTGAGAATGGAGACATTGCCGCCGTCGTTGTAGATGACGCCGCCTTGGGCGGCTCCGGAGTTGCCTCCGCTACCGGCGTTGCCGCCGATCGAGGTATTGTCGTAAAGCGTACTACGGACGATTTGGAGAGTGCCCTGGTTATAGATTGCGCCGGCAAAAGCGGCGCCGCCGTTTTGACCGGATGCGCCGGCTGCTCCGCGTGTGATTCCATCGGTCAGGTTCAGCGATTCAAGAGTAAGGTTGCCGGTGGCAGCTACTCGGAAGAAACGCATTTCCGGCGCGGTGACGTCGCGACGGATAGTGATGCCGGCGGCGTTGCCGCGGATCGTGATCGGTGTCGTGACGAGGAACGCCGACAGGCCGACCGCCGAGTCGGCGGCAATGGATAGCCGCAGGTCCCCCGATAACTCGGGCGCAAAGTCGATGATGTCTGAATCGCTCGATGCATTGGCATCGTAGATGGCTTGGCGAAGCGTACCGGGGGCTTGGCCCGGACCGCTTACGCTCGCGTCGTTCAAGTTGGTAACGGTAAAAGTTGCCAGTACGCGGCGGTCTTCAAGCTTTTCGAACTTGAGACGGCGACTCGCGTGAAAGCGCTCGAACCAGGAATGACGCGTCACGATGTATTCCCCCCAACCGGATGCAAATCAAGATGGATAAGACAGTGGACTCGATATCTTATCTATTGCGAGAGAAAATGCAATCACTTTATTTTGGCGAATTTGTCCGTGATATATGCAATTTTTCTCGTTTCCAGGCTCGTGGGGGCAATTTTATTAGCCGGAGCTTGTAGTATCCTCCGAATGGGGAACCGAGAATTGAATTTCTGTCATGCCGGCGTCGGCACCGGCATCGAGAACGGAAACGAAGGTGCCGTGGGTCGACTCGGGCGAGCATTTGATGAGCATGCTCGTTCGGTCGTCTTTTCGCTTGGCGGCGCGGAGCTTGGATCGTAAATCTTGTTCGCTGAGAGCTTCCTCATCTTCGACCCAAATTGCATCGTCGGCATCGATCGTGACCAGGATCGAGCTGTTGTCGTTGGCCAGATCGGGAACAGCATGCAGGCTATCGGCGGCGCTGGAGGGTGCTTGAGGAACCGGCAGGTTGATGACCGCTTCGATTGACTGCATCGAAGTGACTAAGAAGAAGATGAGCAAGAAAAAGACGATGTCGACCATGGCGGTCATGTCGATCAGGTCTTTGTGCTCGACACGACGGGATACGTACAGGAGGGGATGGTCGTTGATAGTTCGCGGCTGGGCTTCGTTGGCGGCCGCCGCACGAGCCGCGGCAGCTTCGGCAGTTGGCACCGTGAAGCGACCGCGGCAATTGGGGCAAGTCTTTTGTTTGCCGACCGAGGTATCGGCAGCGCCTAGTTTTTTTCCGCAATAGGGACAGGCAAATGCGATGGTCATTTACTTGTCTTTCTCGATGACGGCGACGTGCAGCTTCATGCCTTCGACGCTGGTTGCCGTGGCGATTCGAAACAGATCTGAAAGGCGGACTTTTTTTTCGGCTTTCAGCAACACTTCGGTTTTACCAGCGACCTTGCCTTGCTCAACCGCTTCTTGAACTCGCTTCTCTTGCTTGGCGGTATCTGTGATTGTTTCGCCTTTGTCCCCCTCGCCGAGATGGACATTTACGGATTTTCCATCCAATGTACGCGTAATTGTCATGATTACGGCGGTATCTGCATCGAGCGCCGAGACGTGTTTAGCGGTTGGCAGACTGATCTCGCTCGCGGCGACGGTGACGAACGTGATGAGGAAATAAATGTTCATCATGAACACCAGATCGACCATGGCCGTGATATCGAACTCGGGCGGCTCGGGATCGTGGCGTCTGGCGAAAAGGTCGTCGGAGCCGATTGAACCCAAACTGAAGCTCGACGAACTCATGGCATGGACTCGCTCAGGTTTGCGTCTTGAAGAAGTCGAGCACGCGCATCAGGCCGGCGCCGAGGGCGTCTTGCAGGACGCGAATACGAGTCGTGAGGCTGGCGAGCATGAAATTGAACGGAATCGCCGTACCGAGGTCCATTGCGGTGCAGATGAGGGCAATACTGATCTCTTTTGCGATCATGTATTGCTCGACTTTCTCACCCGTGCCGATGCGACCGAACGCAGCCATCATGCCAAGGACCGTGCCAAACAGGCCGAGAAGCGGGCCGCATTTGATCGTCGTGGCGATCCAATTTGTTCGATATTCAAGATCCGCCATTACATCGCGTTGGAGGATTTCCATGACGACCTGACGGAGTTGGTCGTATCCCAGTTGCCGGTTACCGACGGCGAGCTGAATAAGCTGTGGCAAAGCGCGGGGATCGTCGCCGGTCGTCTCTTCGATCAAGTCGAAGCGGCCGGCTTGCATTTTTTGCATGACATCGTCGACAAACTCGGCCTGTTCATCGTGGTCGCTGAAGCCGAGTTCCTTCACTCGACGGAAGGCCATGATGACGTTGTAAAGCCCCCAAAGGAAGTTGAGGGCGAGAAAGCCGTAGCAAGCCCATCCAAGTTGTGCGGCGAGGTCGTTGATTGTCATCGCAGAAAGCCTCCTCCGTTCCCTATCCACCGCCGAAAATGCCTCTATTGTTAGGATAGCGGCCGTGAATGGATGGCCGCAAGTCGGCGGAAAAGGCTGTGGGGGACATCAGGCGGTGTAAATCTCGGCGGGGTTGAATGTTGTCGAGTTTTGAGTAAGGTCTGGGATATGAAATACCTTTTTCCGGCGATGGTTGGGGCGATTTGGAGTGTTTCCGTGTTTGCGGCTCCGCCGAAGGCCGAGTTGATTTCCGTGAAGAAAATCGGAGATCAGGCGCCTCACTCGGCTTTTACGGACTTATTGTTCGACCGGGGCCAGTTCTTTTGCGCGTTTCGCGAAGGACGATCGCATGCCTCGACCGATGGGAAAATTCGGGTTATGTCGTCTGTGGACGGCGAGACTTGGCATTCTGCCGCTTTGTTGTCGCTCGAAGGGCAAGACTTGCGCGATGCAGGGCTGTCGATAACGCCGGACAATCGGCTGATGCTTGTCGGCGGGATTGCCTCGCGCAACAAAGATGGCGAACACGCGGCGACCGGATCTTTTGTTTCTTTTTCCGATGACGGCAAAACATGGACAAAGCCGCAAAGGGTCTCGGAACCCGGGCACTGGTTGTGGCGCGTTACTTGGCACGACCGAAAGGCGTATGGCATTTCTTATTCGAGCTCGCGGGCTTCGTCGGATCCCTCTCTCGCTGCTACCAGGCTGATGGTAAGCGACGATGGTGTTGCGTTCCGCGAATTGGTTCCGCATTTGTTTAATGAGGGTTGGCCGACCGAAGCGACCTTGCGATTCGATGACAAGGGAACAATGTATTGCCTGCAGCGACGAGATGGGCGGCCGACGCCTCCCTCGGCTTTTTTGGGATCGAGTGCTCCTCCCTACACCGAATGGAAATGGCGCGACTTGGGAAAGTTCGTGGGGGGGCCGAATTTTATCCGTTTGCCATCCGGCCAATGGTTCGCGGCCGGCAGGTTTTTCGATGACAAGAAACCAAGCACCAAGCTGGCGTCGCTGGATGTCGAGAAAGGCACGGTCGAACCCATTCTGACACTTCCGAGCGGTGGCGATACCAGCTACCCGGGGCTCGTATGGCACGACGGCGTGCTGTGGATGAGCTACTATTCGAGCCATGAAGGCAAGACGAGCGTATATTTAGCTAAGATCGCCATTGAATAGCCGTTGAGGACAGTGACAGCCACGATTCTTGTATAATATCGCTAAAAGTGAATTCGGTTACGATCAATCCCTGGATGTTGAACTTGCTGAGTTTATCCATGAGTAAGGCTTTCTGCCGCTGCTTGTTTTTCCTAGTTGCTTCAATGGTTCAGCAGGCGGGAGTCGCTAAAGAACTGACTCCGCAGCAAATCGCAACCTGCAAAAAAGTTGGCGTTGATGCGGGCCAGATCGTCAAGCTAATTGACAAGCCGTTGTATCAATTCAACGAGAGCGAAGTCGACCAATACTTGAAGTTCTTGAGCGCTTCGGAGCCGGACTTGCGGAAGCGAATCGTGCATTTGGCGCGGAAGAACATCGGCCAACCGTACGAGCTATATTTGCTTGGCGAGCTGCCGTTCGAGCCGTATGATCCGCAGCCGATCTATTGCCTGGAGAAGAGCGACTGCCTGGTGTTTAGCGAGCATACGTACGCGATGGCGTTGTCGCACGACTGGCCGGGGTTCATGCGTTTGTTGCAACGCATTCGCTATCGTGACGGGCAATTGGGCGTCGTCACGCGAAATCATTACACGGAAGCGGATTGGAATATTTCGAACCGCTGGCTCGTGGACGACATCACGAAGCAACTTGCCGGCGACAAGGCCGTGAAGTTTCACGAGGCGATTGATCGATCGAAGTTTTTCAAGAATCGGTACAAGCTCGATGTCAAAGTACCGGTCGAGCAGCATGACGATATTTATTTGCCGTATGAAGAGATAGGCCGCGCGAAGGACCAGTTGCGAGATGGTGATTTCGTGAACATCGTGCGAGCGACATCGAGAAAGGATAGCTCACCGCAGAATGAAATTTTTGGCGGCAGCGCGTTTGTCGGGCACGTCGGGTTGATAGCCCACGGCGAGGATGGCCAGGTTCACCTGATCCACTCGACGGAGCCGAAAGTCCGGGAAGAAACGCTCGATTCTTACATTGCCCGAGCAACCAAGGACTTGAAAGAAAAGGATGCGGCTGGAAAGCCACGGTTGGTGGGCTTCAAGTTCTTGCGTTTACAGGAAAAGCCGCTTGAAAAGCTGAAGGTCATTGATGGCGCGGATGCGCCGCGGGTAACACTGCCTGGCGGGCAACTATTGAAAACACAATAGGTTTCAATAGTGACTGGGCGTCAGTTTTGTCGAGTTCAGCAACGCACAAAAGGATACCATTCGACCGCTGACTCGCTAGCGCGGCTTCCGATAGCCTGGCGGTGGAACGACGACCTCGAAGTTTTCGCCTTTGATCTTACGCAGTTCGTCGTGCAGATTCGCGATGCGCGGGTCGGGGGCGACCGAGATGGCCCAGTCGATTCCGTTGTCGGCGACGAACATTCCGTACTCCTGGAGAGCGACCAAAATTGTTTCGACATCAGGTGAGAAGTTGCTTGTGTCGAGGTCCTTGCGCAGTCGAAGCCGCTCGCCCATGCGTGGGAATGACTCATCCTCATGTTGACTGGCATCATGCGTGGCGGGATAGACGTGAGCCTTGCGCGTTTTTTCGACAGTGACACGAAGTGGGTGCTCGATCTTGCCGCGTTGGAGTTCGTCGTATCGTACGACCGCCGGCAAGATTGGGAGGCCAGCGGCGTCGGCCGATGTCCAACCGGCCGGCCGGAGCTTGTTGCTCGACAAATCGAAAATCGAGGCCTGATCTGCCTGCCACTTGCCGCCTGACTTTCCCATTTTGAAGAACTCGTAGAGCCTATTATTGACGGGATCAAGAATGATGGCGTGGCGATCGCTGTCGACCTCGGTATCGCGTTGTTGCAATTTTTTCAGTTTCATGTCAGGTTGTTCGCGCTCGAAGTAGGCAGGCCAGCCTTCGATCGGCAGATTATTAGGTACGGGATAGGGGCCTTTGTCCGACTCTTCGGCAATCTCCAAAAGCTCGACCGCGACTTTTGGTTGATTCGGCGGCACGATAATGAACGCCATGTCGGGGTTGTAGCGCATCGGCTTGTCCCCGCCGATCGAATCGATGATTGCCTGTGAGTTCTTATGGAGAGGCCAATCGCTGATCTTGGTGTTCCACGGATTGTCCGGCGGGAACATTTTGACCGTTTCCATGATCGCGTCCGCTTCCGGAGTATTGAACTCAACAGGCTGCGTGATCTTGACCTTTTGCGCGAGAGGCTCGGCAGCGGAGATGGGGCGGCTTAGTAATAGCACGCACAAGCATGCCAAACTCAGAAAAGTTTTTCTCGACCACATTTGCGCTCGCTCCTCTAAGAAGAATTCTTCCGGTGAACCATGGGAGGAGCCTCAACTTAATCCGTAAGAGATCAGCGGTCCAGTTTGCGCATTTCTTATGCAAAGAAAAGTTTTTGGGGACAATAAAAATGAAAAGAATTTCGACACCGACAAAGCATCGCAGAGCACACAAACTATGCAGTATGTGAGGTGGCCCAACTAGACGTTGGCGACGATGGAACGGAGGCAATCGTGGAAGCGGCGGAGGCCCTGCTCCATCGGCATTTGGTAGGGGCCTTGCAGGTTTTCGCCTGCGGCAAGCAGGGCTTGGCGGCCGTTTTGGAGTGTTTGCGCGGCCATGTGGTCTTCGCCAGTGACTTCGTCGAGGACCGCAAGGCCGGTTTCGACGTAGTCGCGGCGTGTTTCGGCGATCTTACGGTCGAAGAAATACTCGCTCCGGAGCCGCGTGCGCGTCGGCGAGAGAGGCGTGTAAGTAGTGGCGACCACTGCGAATGGGTACCACTCGATGAGTTGTCCGGAGAACAGGCACATCCAGATCGCGGCGTACGGCGGACGCTGGCCGGCGAGGACATCCATCAGCACCTTTTGATACGAGGCGAACTTCGGCGTCGCGGCGGGCGGCAGCGGCCAGCGGACGTGGACTTGCTCGAAGAAGAAACGATCGCCACCGGTAGCCTGAAAGGCGTTGCGAATGTCGGCTGCGTCGACAAATACGCGGAAGCCTGGGTGAACCGCGCCGATGTGATAGTCCTCCAGATAAACTTCGAGGAACACCTTCCAGTTGAGGTCGTGCTCTTCTTCGTCGATGCGTTCCAAAACATAGTCGGAGGTATCAAGTTCGGTCCGGCTGTTGAGTGGGGCCAGTTCGTGACGAACGTCGCGGGGGCCGGTGAAAAGCATGCCGTTCCACTCGGCGAGCTCCGTGCGTTCGAGGCCGAGGCAAGGGTTTTTGTCGAAGAACGGAGCCGCCAGTTGGCGGCCGTCGAGGTCATAGGCCCAGTTGTGGATGGGGCAGACGATGTTCTTGGCGTGGCCCGAGCCGGTAAGCATTTCGGCCTGACGATGGCGACAGACATTGGAGACCAAGTGCGGGCGGCCATTGTTCTTCACGAGCAGCTTGCCGGCTTGCTGTCCGCCCAGGGTGAAGTAGTCGCCATCTTTTTTGACCATCGAAACGTGGCCCGAGTACTTGGGGCCTGCGCCGAACAGGGCTTGCCGCTCGATTTCGAGTATCTCTGGATCGAAATACCACGAAAGGGGCAGACCAACCGAGTCGGTTATTTGCAGTTGTTGGCTTGAGAGAGTCTGAGACATTGCTGCCTCCTTCAATTACGCCACGACTCGAATCGTTTCGAAAGTGGGATCGCTTGCGTAAGGGTTCGCGCCTGCTTCCAGCAGTTGCCGGCAAACTTCCAACGTTTCCTTGGAAATTGTCTCTCCGGGCATGAGGAGTGGTATGCCGGGAGGATAAAACATAACCATTTCGGCACAGGTTCGACCAGTGGCCTGCGAGAGTGGCACGACAGTCTGTTCAGCAAGGGCAGCATCGCGCGGGGCCATCGCGAGCGGTGGGATTGGCGGCTGGAGCAGGAAGGTCGAGTGTTGAGAGTTTAGGGTTAAGGGTTCAGAAGGTAGTTCTCGAACGTTGCTGCTGACCGCTTGTAATCCAGCGATAAGCCGTTTCTTCGCAGCGGGGTCGTCATGCGGGCTGAGAACGTAGACGACGTTGAACCAATCGGCCATTTCGTCTTCGACTTGGAACTTTGTGCGAAGGTGTCGCTCGACTTCGTAGCCGCTCCAGCCACTGTCAGACACGTTGACAACGAGGCGTAGCGGATCCTGGCCGTGATCGGCGAGGCGTAAGTCCCCCGCCGCTCGGAACACTCGCAACCCGGGCATGGTGTCAATGGCGGATTCGAGTTGCCGGGCTTCGTCGACCGCTTGAGCGAACAATGATTCGCCTTCACGCCACAGCCAACGACGCATGACGTCGAGCGATGCGAGCAGCAGGTAGCTGCCGCTAGTAGTTTGGAGAAAGTTCAACGCGTGTTGGACCCGTTCAGTGGACACCAGCGAGTCGCGACCCACGTGAAGCTGCGCCGAGCCGACGAGCGAGCCAAGCGTCTTGTGGCAGCTTTGGATAGTGAGGTCGGCCCCCGAGGCCATCGCCGACTTCGGCGCACCATCGGGTAAGAACCGCATGTGGCCGCCGTGGGCTTCGTCGACAATCAGCGGCACGCCGCGCGCATGGCAGACTTTGACCACTCGCGACAACTCGCGGGCCAAGCCGTAGTAGCTCGGCCGAGTCACGAGAACGGCCGAGGGCTTAGGCGAAGCATCGAGCGCAGCGGCAACGGACTCTGGCGAGACACCGAGCGCACCACATTCGGGCAGCACGCCGTGCGGCATGAATCGCGGCAGCGCACCAGACAGCACCAACCCGGCAACGACCGAGCGGTGGACATTGCGCGGCATGGCTACGGTTCCACCGGGCGGAACAGCAGCCAGGAGCGACGTCGCTACGCCGAGAGTTGAGCCGGCCGTGAGGTAAAACGTGTCCCCTGCCCCGAATAGCTCGGCGGCCAGCGCTTGCGCATCGCGCACGCAGCCGGTGGGGTGGAACGTGTTGTCGGTGGCCGTCATGGCCGGCAAGTCGAGCGCGAGGCCCGACTTGCCGACTAGCTCGGTTAGCTCTGGTGCTGCGAAGCGCCCGGCTTTGTGGCCAGGCGTGTGGAAGCCGTAAATGCCGGACGCGGCGTAGTTCGTGAGCGTCTCGTAGATCGGAGCCCGCTCTTGATCAACGCGGCGGGTCACTTACCGTTTACCTCAACGAGCAGTTCCGAATCGCTGCCATTGACGATGACCGGAGCCTTCGTGCGGCGCGTCTTGCCGTTCGTGCCATTGGTGTGGCCATTCGTGTGACCGTTGGTATGACCATTGGTCTTGCCGTTGACCGCGACCTCGACCTCGGCAGCAATCCGCTCGATGCGGATCGGCTGCATCGGCCGGGCAATGGTCGCCGGGGCGACGCCTGCCTTCATGGCCGATAGGATACCGGCGGCTTCGTAGTAGTTCGACGCGTAGTGCAGTTGGCCAGCTCGGAACGGCAGCGACTTGAGGTCGTTGCGCATCAGGTTGGTGTTGGCACGGACGGCGACAACGGGGATGCCCTGCTCTACGGCGGCCAGTGTCGGTAAACCGACACAGCCGTCGGGGATGACGAGGGCGGAGATGTCTTCGGCGGTCAGGATCGACGGATCGTAGACGCCGGTGGGGCCTACCATCACTTGCGGGGCTCGGTTAAGGCCTTTGAGGACGCAGAACAGGTAGGTCGTCGAGATGACCTCGGCGGCTTTGCGCGGCTCGACCACACCCCAACTCTCGGTCCGGAGGGCTTCGCTGCTCATGGTCGGCGCGTGGGCCGCGGGAACATCAAGCACGGACGAAATGAGGTGGGTGAGAACGGCTTCGACGCCGCCCCACGGATTCGGACCGCCTTCGCCAAAGTACGAGCGGTGAAGCTCGACCGTGTCGATGTGCGGCGTGATCCGGGTGGCGAGGGCCACGGCATCGTACGAACCCCGCTTGGCGCGGAGAACGTCGAGCAACTGACCCAAGCGCTCGACGCGGCCGGTCACGCGGCCGGAGTCGGAGACGCCGGTCTGCATGAACAGTTCCTTTTCGAGGACGAGCACGTCGCTGATGTCCATGCCAAGGGTAGCCCGGGCGCCTTCGGCGCAGTTGATCGTTTGATCAACCACGTTCGGAGCATCGCGACGGTCTTCGGTCACGAGCAGCACGCGGTTCTGGCGAACCTTGCGGAGGCCGACCGTGCCCATCAGCAGACGGCAGATGATGCTGCCTTCCACGTACAGGCTGTTCTCGGTCTGCTCGTTGACATCCGAGGCGTTGACCACGTTCGGGTGGAGCACGAGGTTGTCGCACACATTGGCCAAGAGCCGGGCGGCCGGAGTGGCATCGCCGGCGTGTCCACCGATCGCGCAGTCGACGCCGGTCGGGATCAACATCACGGCATTGAACGCGTTGGTCCGAGCCAAGCGTCGTTGCCGGTAGTCGAACACGTTCGCTTCGGTGTCGTCGGAGCCGTAGACCTTTGGCTCGACCGCTTCGATTTCGCAGAGGTGACCGGCGCGGGTCTTGCTCGTAACGGCGACACGGATCGGGGTCGCCTCGGAGCCAAACGTCAGGTCTGCGGCATCCTTGAGGGTTGCGATCGGCGAGCGGCCATTGAACAGCTTGTTAACGGTGATTTGTTGGGAAGAAACCTTCATCCTATTGGGGAGCTCCTATCTAAATTTTTCCTTGATGGTGGACCGGATCGCGGCGCGATCAACGGTTCTGGAGCGTCTCTGCTGGAAATCGGCTGTTTGGTCGCATGCCTTTCCTAGGCATGCAGTTGTGCGAAGTCAGCGTTGACCAAAGAGCGAACAAGACGACCGCCGGGCGGCCACGAGGTCAGATAGAACCGTCACCTACAAAATGACAGGCTCTGTGGAGAGCGACTCAACGGCGGATATGGTCGCGCCAGCCGGAGAGGCAAGGCGCGACAGGAATGTGGAGCGTTTCCCAGGCCAGCAGCGGACGCCGGCAGGGCCGGCTCGACCGCAAGCGGCGCCGGAGCTTCAACATTCCAATCGTGAGAGCGAAATTCACTTCCGTTTGCCTTTGTTGTTCAGGCCCCGAAGGACCCGGCACAATCGCCTGGATGAAACGGCAGGCATCATAACCTGCCACGTAATTGTTCTCAATCGGCGCGTCGGCCTCGATAACTTCGAGAATACTTCGCGCTGGCAAATTCTACAATGGCTCGCCAGTGAGTAAATACCATTTTTGCTGTCATCAAGAATTAATCGGAAGAAATTTTTCCGGCTGGTGGAAGCTTGATGTCGGATGAAGGATGCTGGATGCTCTAATTGGCGACGAGTAGCGCCGCTGGCGCGCAAAAACACCACCCTATGTTGTATGTGTGAGGCTCTGCGACGATGAAACTTCTCCGCTTCGGACCTGCCGGCAATGAGCAACCAGGTTTGCTGGACTCGACTGGCCAAATTCGCAGTCTTGCGGGTGTTGTCGACGACATCGCTGGCGAGACGCTATCAGCGGCCTCGCTCGACCGGCTGCGCAAGATCGATCCTGAGTCGCTGCCCCTAGTAGGTTCGCCGAGCCGAGGCGAACTTGAAGCTGGGAGCGGGGAGCAGGGAGCAGGGAGAAAGACTTCCGCCTCCACGCTTCTTCGCATTGGGCCATGCGTCGGGCGGGTAGGAAAGGTGATGTGCATCGGCCTGAATTACGCGGAGCATGCGGCCGAGACGGGAGCCAAGCTTCCCGATGAGCCTGTCCTATTTATGAAGGCGACGAGTGCCATTTCCGGGCCGAACGACGATATTCAAATCCCTCGCGGTTCGACCCAGACGGACTGGGAAGTCGAGTTGGGGGTCGTCATTGGCGAGCGGGCTAAGTACGTGAGCGAGGCGGATGCCATCGAGTACGTGGCGGGCTACTGCATATCGCACGACGTGTCGGAGCGATCGTTCCAAAAGGAGCGAGGCGGCCAGTGGACCAAGGGCAAAAGCTGCGACACGTTCGGTCCACTTGGCCCTTGGCTAGTGACGAAGGACGAGGTGCCTAATCCGCAGAATCTTTCGTTATGGTTGGAAGTGGATGGAAAGCGTCGCCAGGACGGCTCGACTCGGACAATGATCTTCAGCGTCAAAAAGCTCGTGAGTTACCTCAGCCAATTCATGACGTTACACCCTGGCGATGTTATCTCGACCGGCACGCCATCGGGCGTCGGCGCGGGCTGCAAACCGCCGGAGTTCCTACGTCCTGGGCAGACGGTTCGACTGTCGGTGGAAGGGTTGGGCGAGCAGCAGCAGCGGACGGTTCAGGGGTAAAGTGAAGCCTTGTGGCTCAGCGGACTAACCGGTCATTCAGTGGTGTCACGCGGGCGGCGGTGACGTTCGCCCGTTGGAACTCGGCGATGTAGCCGCGAACTCCGACGACGCCAATGCGGTGGCCAAGATAAGGCTGAAGGTTCAAGTCGGGCGTCGAGGTGACAAAGGAGATCACTTGGCCACGGTCGTCAACGAGGGCGAACTGAGGGGCTCCGGGACGGCGTGAGACGACGGGGCGGAGGATGCCCTCGGCATCGTACGGGCCGCCGGGCGGTACTGCCGCTGCACTTGTAGGCGTGCCTGCTGCGGTGCTTGGCAGCCTCGTGGCTTGTGCTATGTTCGATGTGGCCGGATTGGCTCGACGGCCGATATCGGCGAAACGGCTGATCTTCTCTTGAGTGGCTCGGATTGCGTCCCGTTCGGGCTGCGTTCGAGCCCGAGACATTAGCTGAGCTGTGTCTCGCTCGAGCTTCTCGGTATTCCAGAGATTGACCGGCGCGGCGACCATCCGTGAGAGCCGCAACTCGATGGCGGCTAATTCATGTGACAGGTCGCCAGATGCTTGAGCAGCCGGTGGGTCGGCAGCCGAGGCCGCCGTGGGCGTAGTTTGCGGGGCGGTTTGTGAAGGGGGCGCGGAAGTTGCCGCCGATGCCGCAGGCGGCGCGGCTTGTGCAGGTGGAGTAGCGGGGTCGGCAGGCTTCGAAACAGGAAGCAATGGTGGAGGGACGGAGTCTCCGCTTGAGGAAGCGGGCGTGGCGGGCTCGACTTCGGTATTAGACGCGAGTTGAATCAGGTTGCCGTTTTCAGAGACGGGAGTTGTGGATGGCGATGTACCAGCATCTTTGATGGGCACTGCCCTTTCGACGACGGCGGCTTGGATCCAGCGGAACTCACCAGCGGGGGGCGATATCTTGTACCACTTTTCGCCGGCGATATTTTCTTCACCTAAGACTTCAACTGTTTCGCCCTGCTTGAGGCGAACTTGGGCAGCGTTGTGCCGATTGCTCAGTCGACTGCCAATTCGCGATGCTACTTCTTCGTTGGCAATTTCGGCCAAGTCGCCGTCTTTAAGAACTAAGTCGCGTGCGGGAACCCAACTGAAGCTGCCCATCGGAGGGCGAATCGCCAGCCAGCCGCCAGGTTTCTCTCGATAGACCTCGACGGTTTCCCCTTGAGAGAGCGTGTCGGTGGGATAGAAGTCATCGCCCGGTCCGCTGTGGACCGGCGCACCGGCTGCGATGACTCGGGCCTGATAGGGCATGGAGTCGGCTACGGCTCGCTGGGCGTGCCAGGCTACCAATAACGCGCACAAAAATGCGATCCGAAGAAAATAGGCTGTGGCAGAGTGGCGATGGTGCATCGGGCTGAATCCGTACGAACCTCTTGGCGCAACTGGGCGCACAGTTATCGAAAATTTGCCAGCTTCTAGAAGATTCCCAAAGGTCGCTCAAGGCCATTCGACAGATGCAGTGCTTGCTGGTTTGGCTTGCTAGTGGCGGTTAGGATGAATAATCGTGCTAGCGAATTGCTTGGAAGGTATCAGTTTTAGCCCCCGGCAGTGACCGGGGGCTAAATGTAAGGTTGCACTCAGATGCAATTAACTCGTCTCGGACCCTATGAAATAAACAAGCCACTCGGCCGAGGCGGCATGGGGTCGGTCTACGCGGCGACCGACACGCAAACCGGTCAGCGGGTGGCTATTAAGGCGCTGGCTCCGCAGCTAGCGATGGCGGAAGGCTTCCGCGAGCGGTTCGAGTCGGAGATCGAATCGCTCAAAACGTTGAAACATGACGGCATCGTGCGATTGTATGGATACGGCGAGCAGGACGGCGTGCTGTTTTACTCGATGGAGCTTGTCGAAGGGATCAGCCTGGAAGATGAGCTGAAGGCGGGGCGGCGGTTCAATTGGCGCGAGGTGACGAGCATTGCGATTCAATTGTCGCTCGCGCTCAAGCATGCTCATGATCATGGAATCATTCACCGCGATATCAAGCCGGCGAATATCCTGCTGCACGATGATGAGCATGTGAAGCTGGCCGATTTCGGAATTGCCCGGCTGTTTGGCACGACGTCGCTGACGACGGCCGGGGGCGTGCTAGGGACGGCAGACTATATGTCTCCCGAGCAGGCAGACGGCCGACCTGTGACGGCGCGTTGCGATCAGTACAGCTTGGGTGGCGTGATGTACGCACTGTTGGCGGGGCGACCGCCGTTTCGAGCGAAGAACTTGCCGCAGATGCTGCAGCTTCAGCGGTTTGCCGAGCCGGAGTCGGTGCGACGCTACGCGCCAGAAACGCCCGAGCAACTTGAACAGGTTGTGATGCAACTGTTGTCCAAGGATCCGGCCGCGCGCTTCCCGAATACCCAAGTGCTGGCGCGCCATCTTCAGGCGATGACGAATGCGCTGTCACGGCCCGCGGCCGACGATTTTGCGCTCGCTGGAGATCATCCGGAGAATGATCTGCTTGCAGATGCTGCACATCACTCGATTACGAACGACGTTACGCAAGCCGAAGTCGATCCCAAGCTGCAAGTGGGCTGGAAAACTCATGACAATACAGGCAAGAACGTAACCGCGATGGCATCTCAGAGTGCGCCAACCATGGGGGCCGAGGAGGTCGCTGCCGGGCAAGTTTCGCAGGCTTCTGGTTCAACTGTCGCGGCGAACCTAGCAGCCAGGCAAGCGGCTTTGAGCCGTCCCACACGTTTTACTACCGTCGAGGAAGAAGAGGAACGACGGCGGCAGCAACAACAGCGGTCGTGGTTGGTATTGGTTGGACAATCGGCAGCTACGATTGCCGTATTGGCAACGATCGGGGCTGTTTACTGGCAACTATCGCGGCCGCCGTCGGCGGATAAGTTGTTCGCGTCGGTAATGTCGAAGATCGAAGCGGACGAAGGGGGATCGCTGCTTCGCTTCGAGAGCGACATCAACGATTTCCTCGCACGCTTTCCCGCTGATCCGCGACGAAACCAATTCGATCGCTATAAAGAACGAATCGAGTTGGACAAGCTAGAACGCAAACTGCAACGAAAAACGCGTGGCAGCGCTGGGACCGATCCGACGCTGTTGCCGTCGGAGCAACTCTACTTGCGGGCGGCGGGTATGGCGGACTCGATGCCCGAGAAGTCGCTCGCGATGTTTGAGTCATTGGTGAATTTGTATGGATCAGGTGTTGGTTCACACCGGCAGGATACACAAGGAACACTACAAAAGAAGGATGCACAGCCAGAAGATGCTGCCCGCACGGCCGACGTAGTGCAACTGGCACGGCGTCGAATCGAAGCACTGCGAGCTGATCTCGGCCGGCAGCATGAGCGAAGTTTGGCTGATTTGGAAGAGCGGCTGGCGACGGCCGAGAAGCTGGCTGGTTCAGACGTCAAAGAGGCGGCAAACATTTATCAGGCGATTATCGATTTGTACGGCGAGGATGGTTGGGCCGCGGAAGTCGTCGACAAGGCACGCAGCCGCATTGCAGAATTGAAAAAATGAAACGCACACGTAGTCACGAATTGTTTGAGCGAGCACGCCAGCTCATGCCCGGTGGCGTAAACAGCCCGGCGCGGGCGTTTGGCGGAGTGGGGGGCGAGCCGATCGTCGTCGCACGTGGCGAAGGACCGTATCTGTGGGACGTGGATGGCAATCGATATATCGATTACATCGGTTCGTGGGGGCCGCTTATTCTTGGGCATGCTTTCCCGGCGGTTGTTGCGGCAGTTCGAGAAGCCGCCGGCCGTGGGACAAGTTTCGGCGCGCCGACGGAAGCCGAGAATGAATTAGCGGAACTGATCATTGAGGCCGTGCCGAGTATCGAAAAAGTGCGGCTTGTCAGCTCTGGCACCGAAGCCACGATGAGCGCGATTCGTTTGGCACGCGGTTTCACCGGGCGCGACGTAATCGTGAAGTTCGCGGGCAACTACCATGGCCATGTGGATAGCTTGCTCGTCGCGGCGGGTAGTTCGGCGGCAACGCTCGCGGTGCCGAACTCGCCTGGGGTTACCGAGGGGACGTCGAAAGATACGCTGGTGTTGCAATACAACGATGTTGCGGGTTTGTGTGCGGCGTTTGTGGAGCATGGCAATCGAATTGCCGGGGTAATCTTCGAGCCGGTGGTCGGAAACATGGGCGTGGTCGTGCCGAGTCGCGACTTCCTCGTAGCGTTGCGTGAGCAGACACGGCAGCATGGCGCGTTACTGATATGTGATGAAGTGATGACCGGCTTCCGCGTGGCCTATGGCGGCGCGCAGGAGTTGTTAGGGATCGAACCTGATTTGACGACGCTTGGCAAGATCGTGGGCGGTGGCCTGCCAGTGGGGGCCTATGGTGGTAAGGCAGAGATCATGGATCACATTCTGCCGGCCGGCAAAGTGTTTCAGGCTGGTACACTGAGCGGAAATCCGCTGGCGACCGCGGCCGGTTGTGCGATGCTTCGTTCTTTGAGAGATGATCCGCCCTATGAGCGGTTAGATCAACTGACAGCCAGGTTGGAAGCCGGCTTGTGCGAAGCAGCAACGGCGGCGGGAGTAGCGCATCAAACGACTCGTGTGGGGAGCATGTTGACGCTTTTCTTTACGCAAGAGCCGGTTCGCGATTGGCCGACCGCTAGTCGCTGTGATACCGAGAAGTTCGGCCGGTACTTTTGGGAAATGTTGAATCGAGGCGTTTACCTGCCATGCAGCCAGTTCGAAGCGCTGTTTGTCTCGGCGGCTCATAGGCAGGAAGACATCGATGCGACGATTGCCGCGGCACGAGAGGCGCTATCCGCAGTTTGATACTATGCCGTATGCTTCTCTTCAGCGGCACTGAGCCGATAGTAATTGGGTGATAGCTTCCAAACGTCGTCGCGTTGTCCAGCTTGATAGTTTTGCCATGCTAGTTGGCCGACCTGTGTGGCGGTCGGCTGCCATTGTTCTTCCGGCAACACTTCGAGACCGCTTGGCAGCCGGGAGGTTAGCTGCTTGAGTGCGGGGCCGGTAACGCGGTCGCCTGGCTGCAGGTTGGAAAGCCAGGCCTCTTGGGGAATGATCGAGGTTTCCTGAATCGTGCGGATGTCGAGAAGTTCGCTGACCGTAAACTTTGCCGCGAACAATTCCTGCCGTTGTGCATTGAGAATAGTCCACAGCGGGGCTGCTGATGGCTTCGCGCCGAGTGCGAGCACTTCCAGCGTATTCACACCGATCACTTCGGCGCCGATGGCGTAAGCAAACGCTTTGGCGGTCGTGACGCCGATCCGCAGGCCGGTAAACGATCCAGGCCCAACCGTAACGGCAACCAGCTCGACCGACTTGGGTGGCCAGTTGGCCAAAGCGAGGGCTTCCTGAATCGATGGAGCAAGCACTTGGGCTGTTCGCTCGTCGCTGCGCATGAGAATTTGCTTGACTACGCGCGTGTGCTCAGGCTCACCCCAGAGCGTGGCGACCGAGCCACGACGGCCCGAGGATTCGATTGCGAGGATGCGTTTGCTAGTGGTCATGTTTACCAAAGTCGTCGAAGCATTTGCGTACGGCAAGTGGATAAGGAGCGAGCAGATGCTGGCAAAGTGTGCTGCCTCTTCCGATTTTACTGGCCGGCTGGCCCTACCTGGGCCGCTTGACCCTCTGAAAACAGCCTTTTAGACTGGTGGATTACCAATTGCGTGGTGGAAATTGGAGTAATCCAGTTTTGCCCTGTCTATCCGATTACTCGATATGCCGAAGCGAGCCGTGAATTGAAACGGGCCATCATCAGCGACATTCACGGCAATATGGAAGCGCTGCAAGCGGTGCTTGCCGACGCGCGCAGCCAAGGCGTGGAAGAGATTTTCTGTCTGGGCGACATCATCGGCTATGGGCCGAACCCTTGCGAATGTCTCGACATGGTCATCGAGAAGACCCGTGTTTGCCTGTTAGGAAACCACGATCAGGGTGCCTTGTTTGATCCAGAAGGTTTTAACACTGGGGCCGAACGCGCCATTTTTTGGACTCGCGATCAACTGGAAAAATCAAAGGGCGATCGGGTGTCGATCGATCGCCGCTGGGATTTTCTGGGGGCCCTGCCCCGCACGCATCGCGACGGCAAATGGTTGTTTGTGCATGGCTCACCACGTAACCCGGTCAATGAATATGTCTTTCCAGAAGACATTTACAACCAGAAGAAGATAGAGAAGTTGTTCAGCCTGGTGGAGTTCGGGTGTTTTCAGGGACACACACATGTGCCGGGCGTATTCACTGAGAGTCGCAACTTCATGACACCGGACGAGACCGGTTATACGTACAAGTACGAGCAACAGAAGTTCATGTGCAATGTGGGGTCGGTCGGGCAACCGCGAGATGGCGATCCACGCTCCTGTTATGTCATCCAGGAACCGACTCAATTAACGTTTCGCCGTGTGGAGTACGATCCGACCGTCACTGCGGAAAAGATCTACAACATTCCGGAACTCGACGATTTCTTGGGCGACCGGATTAAACAAGGAAGGTAGCGGCGCTGGTGCTCTCAGTTGCCGCCATCTTTTTCGGTTCGCCAGGTTGGTGGTCGGGCTAACAAAGTTGGCCCGACAAGGTTGATCGCGAGCTAGGTAACAAAACGCGATTGCCAACGAATAACGAACTGGCGAAACGGACCAAATTACCGCCAAAAAAGGTTTGCTGCGTTGGACCAACGACGATTTATAAGTTTTGTGCTGATTTCGCTGGCGGTGTTCTTGCTGGCCGGCCGGCTTTTTCCACCACCGGCGGAAAAAGCAAAGCCGAAAGATGCTGCCGCGGCAGGCAAGGATGCGAAGGAGGCCCAGGACAACAAGGCTGCACCGGATGCAGCGGCTTCCGATGCCAAGAAGGCTGAGCTGGCCGAGGCGCCTGTGGCAGCGCCGGTAGCGTTGCCGGCAGTGGCCGCTGCTCCTGTACCGCCCCAATTCGTCACACTAGGCTCGGCCGATCCCGGCAGTGGCTACCGGATGTTGGTTACGCTGACCAATGCCGGCGCGGCCGTTGTTCGCGCGGAAATGTCGAGCCCTAGGTTTCGCGATCAGGATGATTGGAACGGCTATCCGGGTGGCCTGGAATTGAAGGATGTGCCGGAGGGGGCGCAGATCCAGGTCATTGGTCCTGGCACACCCGCGGCAAACGCGAAGATGCAAGTCGGCGACGTGATAGTGGGCGTCGGAAATCCGCAAACCAAAGCGATCAAGAAAGCCGCCGACCTGACGGCCGCGCTCGTCGGCACGAGGCCTGGGCAGGAGATTACCTTGCAGGTTCGCCGTGGTGATGGCGGCCCGCAACCGGTAACCCTGCGGCTGATGAGGCGTCCGTTCGCGGTCGTGCGTCCGGAGGTGGATAATTATCGAATACGCGATATCGTGCCGCCTAAGGACTTCGTCGAGCGTCCTTCGTTCTTGCTGACGCTGGCCGAGATCAATGGGAAGCAGTTAAGCGACGACGATGCCGAGCGCCTGGCAGCCGTGCTCGAGACTGGTAACTGGGAGTTAGTGGCCCACGATGAGAAGTCGGCTACGTTTCGTCGTACGTTGGGTGAATTGAAGTTGGAGGTCGTCAAGAAATATACCCTTCCACAAGTGCCGGCCGATCAACTGGCCGAGGCAGACTACCCCGCGTATCACTTGCAGCTTGATATCGAGCTGCGCAATACCGATGAGAAAGGGCAGCAGGTTGCTTACCGACTGGATGGCGCGACCGGCATGTCGCTGGAGGGTTGGTGGTACTCGCGCAAGATTAGCAGGCATTGGGGCGGTGGCAGCTTGCGGGATGTGGTGGTGCGATTCGATGGCAGCCCGACCAATGAGATCGAGAATTCGGACATCATCAAAGGCAAGGCGGAGCCGATGGAAGGGGCCGCACTAGCCTATGCCGGCGTTGATAGCCAATACTTTTCGGCGGTCCTTGTGCCGCAACTGACGGCGATCAACGACAACTGGTTTCTGAAGACCGAAGCGGTGGTCGTCGATGCCGCGGTCGATATTAAGAACGCGCTCTTTGCGAACCCCACCTGTCGGCTTACTCGCAAGTCGATCGACCTGCCACCCGGCCAATCGCATGGCGATTCTTACCAGGTGTTTATCGGGCCGAAGCGGCCCGGGCTGCTGAGCCAGTATTATCCGCGAAGCGAGAAGTGGCCCGGCGATCCGAATTATTCTCTCAAGGACCTGATTTACTTCGGCTGGTTCGGCTCCGTTGCGCGGATCATGCTTGCGATCCTGCACTTCTTGTATGGCATCGTGCGGAACTACGGCATCGCGATTGTTCTTCTGACGGTGCTCGTGCGCGGGGCCATGTTCCCGATCAGCTACAAGCAAACCAAGAACATGGCGCGGATCCAGGCACTGAAGCCGGAAATGGATCGCATCAATGAAAAATACAAGTCCGACATGCAGAAGAAGTCGGCCGCTACTCAGGAGTTGTATCGCAAGCACAACATCAATCCGCTGGGCGGCTGCCTGCCTCTGTTCTTGCAGATGCCGATTTTCATCGGGTTGTATCGCTCGTTGATGGTCGACGTTGAACTGCGGCAGTCGCCGCTGTTTGGATCAGCAATCCGCTGGTGCTCAAACCTCGCGGCGCCAGACATGCTTTACAACTGGTCGTCGTTCATGCCGGCGTTTTTAACGCTTGGGCCGCTCGGGCCTTACCTAAACGTCTTTCCAATCATCACGGTTGGGATCATGCTTGTGACGCAGAAAATGTCGATGCCGCCGCCGACTAACGAGCAGGCCGCGATGCAGCAGAAGATGATGAAGTACATGATGATCTTCTTCGGCTTCATGTTTTACAAAGTCGCGGCCGGGCTCTGCCTATACTTGATTGTCTCAAGCCTATGGGGCATCGCGGAGCGCAAGCTTATGCCGAAGAACGAGTTGCCAGGCGGCGAGGCGAATGGATCTTCGCCGAGCTTTCCCTCGAACTCACCGCGCGGCGACGGCTCCAATGGAAGTAGCAGTGCGAAGCGGACGCCAAAAGCCAAGCGTAAGAAAAAGTAGTTGAGGGCTATCGTCCCACGATTAGACGATTCCGCGTGTCATGGCATTCCACACCGACGACACGATTTGCGCTATTGCATCCGCGTCTGGTGGCGCGGGCCGCGGCATCGTTCGGATTAGTGGGCCACAAGCTGCTGAGGTTGCGGTTCGCTGCTTTCAGTCGAAAGACAACGTACTCATTCGGTCGATTCAACGTGCGACGGCCCTAACCGGCTTGGTGCGCATCACGGTTGACGCCGTCGACCGAGACTTGGCCTGCGATTTATACCTTTGGCCAACGCATCGTAGCTACACGCGCGAGCCGCTGGTTGAGTTGCATACTATTGGTTCGCCCCCCTTGTTAAATGCGCTGATGAGTACGCTTTGCGAATTGGAAGTACGAGCCGCCGAACCGGGCGAGTTTACGTTGCGTGCGTTTCTGGCCGGGCGAATCGACCTCACGCAGGCCGAGGCCGTGCTGGGGGTCATCGATGCTTGCGGTAGCGAGGATCTAGACGCAGCGCTTGTCCAGTTAGCAGGTGGCCTGGCGCGACCGCTCCATCAATTACGAGAAGAGTTGTTGCAGCTACTTGCCGAGGTGGAAGCCGGTCTCGACTTCGTGGAAGAAGATATCGAGTTCATTTCGCCTGATGTGTTGCAACATCGGCTTGAGCGAGTTGGCCAGATACTAGACGAAGTGTCACGGCAGATGGCCACGCGGCACATCTCGCGTGACGTGCCCCAAATTGCCTTGGTTGGACCTCCGAACGCCGGTAAGAGCAGCCTCTTTAACGCCCTTTCGGAGCGCTATGGCTGTAGTTCTCAGAACAAGCATGAGCGACAGACGCTTGCTCTGGTTTCTCCACAACGAGGCACTACGCGGGACTATCTGACGACAGCGATTTCGATCGATGGCAGGGAATGTGAGTTGGTTGATACGGCTGGAGTCGACTTGGGTGACCGCACCAACGTTGATGTTACGCCCAGCTCTTTGCAGCCACTTGACTCGACCATCGACACGGCCGCGCAAATGATTTCCGTGGAACGGGGAGCGAGCTCGTCTATTCGCATCTGTTGCTTGGACGTTTGCGGCATTTTAGAGGGCGGCGAAGAGGCAAGCACGCCATTCAATCTCGCGGGAAAAGTGGCCGATGTCGTCGTACTAACCAAAGTAGACCTGTTGCCGGTCGATTCTCCTGCTGTGAAAAGCATAAATGGGGTGCCAACGCTCCTCACGAGCAGTCACAATGGCTATGGGCTCGACCAATTATGCGTGACGGTTGGTAAGCTGCTTCGGTCGGAGGAGCTTGGAGTGCGATGTCATATTGTGGGGGCTACGGCCACTCGTTGCCGCGATAGTATTCACTCGGCATCACGTTCAATCCAAAACGCAATCGCATTGGTGCGCCATCGCGAAGGAAACGAGCTGGTTGCCGTTGAGCTGCGAGGAGCGCTGGATCAGATTGGCGCCGTCGTCGGAGCGGTCTATACGGATGATTTGCTGGACCGAGTTTTTGGAACATTCTGTATCGGCAAATAGTCGAACGATGCCGGAAGCCGATGCGGTTTGTCGATGAACAACCAAGGCCTGTAACGCAAAGGCAAGCTGAATGTCGCGACGCTTCCATCCCTGGTCCATAGTCCTTATGGTCGCTTTGGACGTAACCTCGCGGGGACAATCCGCGATTGCTGAACACAACGCGAGTTACTCGGCGGCCATCGAATCGATCAAGGCCGATGAGCTTTATGACCACGTCGAGGTTCTTTCTGACGACGTATATGAGGGGCGGGCGGCGGGAAGCCGTGGAGGGCACGCGGCAGCTCAATGGTTGCTCAAACAGATCGAGTCACTTCAACTGAAACCGGCCGGCTCGGGTGGCAGCTTTGTGCAGACCTTTAGCGACGATTGCCGCAATATTCTTGCTCTACAGCCCGGAGATGATCCACAACTGCGGGACGAGGTGATCGTAATCGGAGCGCATTACGACCACGTAGGATATGGCAACAGCAACAACAGTTTTGGTCCTACCGGCAAAATCCACAACGGCGCCGACGACAACGCCAGCGGCACCTCCGTGCTACTTGAGACGATGGAGGCTTTCTCTCGCTCGGGATTGAAAACACGGCGAACGATTCTATTTGCGTTTTGGGATGGCGAGGAACGGGGCATGGTTGGCTCGCGGTATTGGCTCACGCATTCTACGTTGCCTGTCGATCACGTGAAGCTCAACATCACGCTCGATATGGTGGGACGACTACATGATCAGACCTTGTATGTGCTGGGCAGCCGCAGTGGCTATGGACTTCGGCGACTATTCGGCGGCTCCCGCGATGAGAACCTCTCGCTTAACTTCTCGTGGGACATCAAAGCCAATAGCGATCACTGGCCGTTCATCGAGCAACGAATCCCGATCGTTCTACTACACACCGGTTTGCACTCCGACTATCATCGGCCAACAGATGATGTGGAAAAAATCAACCGGCAAGGGATGCAGGAAGTAGGTCGCTACCTGCTGGCGACCATTGTGCGAGTTGCCAACGAAGATCGTCTACCCAAGTTTCGGTATGCCGTGCGGCGCGAAACGGAAAGCCTGCGGCGCGCGATGGAGAAGCCATTGCCGCAGGCATCACTGAAAGATTGGCCAGAGGGTGAACCGCGGCCACGGCTGGGGATGTCATGGCGCGAGGATGAAGGCGAACCTGGTTCGGTGTTCCTAGTCCGTGTGGTCGATGGATCGCCGGCGGCCGCCGCCGGACTAGAAATCGGAGATCGAATTTACGAACTCGATGGCCAACCGTTTACCGATGCAGCCAAGTTTCAAAGCGATGTCAAGCATCTATTGGAGTCGCCCCGGCAGAACTTCGAGATGCTCACCGAACGCCGAGGGCATGTCCGAATGGTATCGATCAAAATGCAACCGCCTGCCAATTAATAAATGCGTGAGTCGATTGGCAGCGTTGGGTTTTCTTTCTCAACCTCTGTGCATTTAGCTTGGTGTATCTAGCAAGCACACGGCAATTTGGGGCAGAAAAAGGGCGGAGATCGGTCATATTGCTGGCCGAATCCGGTCTCTTATTCCACTTATCTGGCATCTGGCGGACTTCGTAAATCGCAGACACGGTTGGCCAAAGTCGCGATTCAGCGTAAATTGTAAATAAGAGCTTTGGGGATGTGGCGGAATTGGCAGACGCGCTGGACTTAGGAAAAGGCGATTGGTCCACTAATCCACGGGAAACACGAGAATTCCCGTATCTTTTCGCGATACGACACCCGCTAGAACCCGCTGAATCGAACTCATTGGGTGTCGTGGTGTCGGCTCGAAAAAACACGACACCCGCCCTGCACTGACAGGACACTTAGTCAGGTAACGAGCCCGACAATCGCCGTGCATAGGGGGAAGCGCACAACGACTGCCGGGCTGAGTCTGTCTTCCATGCTAATCACCGGGGGCGAGGTATCCAGCTTGTCTGATTTTTGAATTTTTTTTTCGGAGTCTCGATTTCCAAGTAGGGCGGCGGTCCGGGCAAACTATCAGGAGTTGCTAGATCGGGTTCGCTGGAAACATGCAGTTGCTAGGTAGGGGTTATATCTCACCCCCCTAGCCGCCACGAGGCCCGGGGGTCCGGTAAAATTTTCCAAACTCAAACATAAACCGATACAGAATTATTCGATCGGTTCTAGCTTGGCTATCGAACCATGCCAGTAGAGGCGGGGGTCTGCCCCGTGCATGTATCTGCTCTGCCCTGATTCACGCAAGGTACGCAACGCTCTAGCCGCGACTAACGCGCGGTAGCAGCAGGGAGAGAACGTAGACGATCAGCGCTAACTGAACCGGGCTACGATTGCGTCCAGGTCGGTCTGATCGACAGAGAACATAGTGCCGTGCATGCAATGGCTCTCCGGCTTAAGGCCGTTCTCTTGCGCCCAGATATGGACGTTCTCACCATTGCGAACACCAGTTAAGGCAACAATCTCTCTAATCGTGCGAAGAGTTTTCATAACCTTCATTATAAACCATGCCCTTCAAGTAATCTGTCACGCCGGGCGCGTTGTGTAAATCTTGGGTGTCGGCCGATCGGTCGACGTGAAACGCGGGAAATACCGTCGGCGATGTTTCAGTTAGCGCGCATATCTTAGGCTTTAGCCTACGCTTGACAATCGGGTTTCTCGGATTAGTCTTGAGATAGACGCCAACAATCGGCGTTCGATCACAACTAATGAGGGGACAACGAAGATGAAGCGTGTGAGCGACGGCAAGACCTACTATGAAATTGACGATGACGGGAGCGTATCGGCGTGTGACGCCCAAGGCGAACCGATTCGGGAGTTCAACCCCGATGACGCTTTCCGCTTAGCGGCGTTGCGCGAACAGGAAGTAGCCGATTGGCTGGTAGCCGAAGATTTGAAATCGACGCCGGAAACCCGTTTACTAGCGGAGAACGCGTTGCGGCTAGGCCGTCTAAACGCGCGGCTAATCCCGATTACGGAAGCGATTGCAGACGCTTGTATAAATCGCGGGATGACAGTCGTCGAACCGGCTGCCAGAAAAAACCTTGCCGACATCGCGACAGAGGCGTACAGCGTCGTGAATGAGCTGAGAAAGCAAACAGGCGGGGAAAGCTAACCATGAACAAATACGTCGCGGTATATCCGCGTGTTTCGACTAAGCGCCAAGACCTAGCTAGCCAGATGCCTGACCTGGAACACTGGGCAGCAGCACAAGGCGAGCCCGTGCAATGGTACAAAGACAAGTTTACCGGCAAGACACTGGAGCGGCCGGGATGGCAGAAGCTACAGGCCGCGATTGATCGGGGCGAAGTAAGCAAAGTGGTTGTATGGCGACTCGACCGACTAGGGCGAACCGCCAAGGGACTAACGGCGCTATTCGCAGACCTACAGGAACGCAAGGTAGGGCTAGTGTCGTTGAAGGATGGCATCGACCTATCGACAGCGGCCGGGCGCATGATGGCGAACGTGCTGGCGTCGGTGGCTCAGTTTGAAACGGAACTGCGCGCGGAGCGTGTGCGCGCTGGTCAGGCTGCTGCAAAATCCAAGGGCAAAGTCATTGGCGGTGGCAAAGCAGGCAGGCGAGTGCGCTTGACTGAGGAAAAGGAAGACGCCGTTAAGCGTCTGCACAAGTCGGGCGCGTCGATTACAAAGATAGCCAAGACGCTTCAACTGTCACGCCCTACGGTTTACAAGGTGCTGGACGGCTAGCGCGCCCAGCAAACATACTTTTCAGTTTCACCTTTTCACCTATTGGAGCCTCATCTATGAATGACACCACAAGCAAACTCTGTGTTCACACCATCATGGTCGATTCGCCAGAGGGGATGGTCGCCGTGACTATGCGCGACGGGCGAGTCATGTTGGACTACCACGAGATTAGCGTCTTTGGCGAACCGCACTGGCCGGATGAAACCAGCACTCTAGCCGGGCTCTTAGGCTGCACTGAGCCAGAAGCCCGCGCCCTTGTCGGCATGCTAACAGATATGTAGGCTCCATTGCCTACACTTGCTAGCCGTCCACTCGATTCGTCGAGTGGACGGTTTTTTTTGTGCGCCGGGAAGTCTGGCAGGCGGTCGAGACGGGCGGGTTATATACACTTGGCAAACCACTCGGCACCACTGGTCACCATGGGTCGCACCTAGGCAAACCACTGGCTACCTTTGGTTCACCACGACGGCACCTTGGCAAACCATTGGGATAACTCTGGCATTCCGCGAACATGCTACCCGTTCCCTACCGGCCGCGAAGTTTGAAGCGTCCCGACTAATCCGAGCCATCGCCGATAACGACTGGCGAGTTCCCGAAAATACCACTCTCTGAGGCAGACACGATGGACATTAGCAAATTCGATTTCAGCGCCTTGGACGCGGCTGACGCCGCGCCAGCAACGAGCATGGACTTCAGCGCACTCGACCTGCCCGAAGATGACGCTTCCGTATATTGGGGCGGCCGTCAAGTTTCCAAGTCGGCGATCTTGAAAGCAGCCGAACAACGCGGCGTCTCGCCCGATGCGATCATGCGTCTCGATACGTGGCAAGGCAAGACCGAAGATTGGTTAGCTAAGCGACCACTCGGCAACGTCGCTTTGCGAGTGACCGAAGGTTTCCAAGGTGTTGCTGACACAGTAGTTGGCGGTGTGGCACGGGCGGCTGGCTACCCCGATGTAGCTCGTAACGTCGCGGCGAACCGTCGCAAGCGCGAAGAATTCTTGTCAATGGTTGAGAAGGGCGGCGACATTGAACGAACGCTCGGTCAACGTGGCGCGCGCATCTTTAACAACAGTGTGCAGTCAGCCACCGAAGTTGGGTTGGTCGGCATCAGTAAGGCACCGCTCGCAGTGTATTCCTATGTCGTCGGCTCTGAATTCGAGCGAGCGATGGACGATGGCGAACAGCACGGCTTAGAAGGCAGTGACCTTGTTTCTTATGCTGGCCGTCGTGCCGCTATTGAAGGCACCATGTCTCTGCTAATGGGCAAGTTAGCAAAGAAAGCTGGCGCATATACGCTGGCGGAAAGTGTTAACCCCGCCGCTGGCAACGCCATTCGTAAGTTTCTCGACGCGCCCGACGTTAAGAGCAAACTAGTCGCGGCCTCTAAGAGTCTTGGTGGCATGGCTGCCGAAGGTGTCGAGGAACTCCTAACGAACGGCGCTATCCAGGCTAACGACCTGTCTTTCGGCGTGCGTGACGGTTTCGATTTCAATGAACTGCTCGACGCCGGTTTGTCAGGCGTGACGATGCGCGGCATTAGTCATGTTCGTGATCTGCATGGCGTGCTGAATGATTTCGTCAAGAACAAGTTGCCCCACGTAGCCGAGGGCACGAACGCCGCTATGGTTGACTTGGAACGTGGTGTCAACCCGTTCCTTGTGAAAGACCTGGACGGTGCCGAGTTCGATCGGCAGACGGGCCGCGAGGGCACGACCCCCGAATTCCGTCTGTCTTACCGCGATGCTCTCAATCATTACATGTCGGAAGCCCGAGCCAACGGCGAGACGGGCTCTCTCGAACGATTAGAGCGGGATGCGCTTGCCATTCACGAGGAAGAACGTCAACGCACTGCGCGCATTCAAGCGAGCAAGGATAAGGCAGCCGCACAAAAGCAAAACGGCGTGGTAGGCGAGTCGCAAGTAAAAGTAGAGCCGGTGGAAGCGCACGAGCAACCGTCACTTACTGCCGACCAACGGGCTACGTTTAACCTGCGTGACTTTGAGGCATTGGTCGTAGAGCCGAAGATTGGTGAGGCTCTGACGCAACCCCAACCCAAGGTAAACCCGTATCTCCGCGCCCCGTGGGAATCGGAAACACGCGGCCAGCGGCGCGTACGTCGGTTATCCGAGCAAGTCGAGACACACAAGGCGACTATTAAGACATTGCGCTCCGAAGCGGTCGCCAACAAGCGACTAACGCGCGAGCAACAACAAGCAGCGCTTGAACTGGTGCGGGAAAACATCCCTGCCGAAGATCGTCACAAGTATTTTCAAGGCGTCATCGAAAGCACTCGCCCGAGCGCCATTAACAAACTGCTGGACCGCGTAGATACCTACATTGGCCAACGTGACCACAGTTTAGCCGTGCAGAACCTCAAGGAATCTATCCGCAAGGCTACTAATTTACGCCCTGAATTCGCTCAGCAGGTGCAAAAGTCGCTCAATTCCATCGACCTGAAACGCTTTCGGCATCGGGAAGTAGCCGAGACGCTACGGCAATGGCAGCAGGACAACCCGCAAGCCATTATCTCGCCCAAAGAGCAAGGGCTTATCGACCGGCTGGCGCAACAAAACATCCATAGCATGACGGCAGACGATGTACGGGCGCTGGCGTCACACGTCGAAAGCCTTGCTTACCAAAGCAAGCTGAAAGATACGCTGATCGGTAACGCGGAAGCGGCAAGCGTGCGCGATACCGCCGACAACATAGTTCGCGAGATTGCGACGGCCCCCCGTAAGGAAATGAAGTCGGACAGTCTGCTAAGTACGTCGGATGATAACACAACGCGCACGATCGGCAGCTTGGCGCTGCACGAGGTGGCCGAACGCCCCGAGGTAACGCTACGCTCGCTCAGTTCCGAGTTGAGCAACCAGATATACGAACCAATCCGCAAGGCGCGCAGCCGGTTCAAGTTGCGCATGGCCAATACGCGCCAATTTATGTCCGACCTGTTTAACAGTGTCGGATTGGAACATGAGAATTCACTTGCCAAGAGCGTGGCCTATCGAACCGGGCTTCCGAGTACGAAGCTGGAAGGTTGGCGGAGTCACTTGCGAGAGATAAACGGCACTCGATTGACACGCGGCGAAGCATTGTGGCTGGCTCTGTCGTCAAAAGACCCTGACGGCATTAAAAACCTGATGGAACATGGCGCGGAGTTGAGCCAAGGCCGCAAGCTGGCACCCGTCGACCCGCATACACTTGCCCACCTGTTTGATTTCATCGGTCCCGAGGGCGAAACGTGGGTTAATGGCGCGTTCGAGCACCTTAATACTTATGTCATTGACGGTGTGAACACGGCTAATGAAAAGATGACCGGCCGACCGCTTACTGAGAAGCGCAATGTTGTTCCGCTTGTGCTGGCCGATGACGATTACGCCAAGTTGGTCAGCAAGGGGCGAGCGGGCGAAGTAGAAGCCTTGGCCGATAGTTACGGTCACCTCAAACACCGCGAGGGCGGCGGCCGGGCTTTGCGTATTCCCGACAACATGGACGCGATTGATATGGTTATGAGCCATGCCGACCGCATGCACCGTTTTGCCGAGTACAGCGTGCCCGCTCGCAATGCTGAACTGTTATTGAACGACGCCGATCTCAAGCAGTCGATCAAGGAAAAGAACGGTCACAAAGGTTATGACCAGATTGTCGACGCCGTGCGCTCTGAGGTGGCGGGCTATCCGCCCGTGGACGGTGCCACGAAGAATATAGCCGCCTTGAATCACGCCGCAGCCGGTGCGTTGATCGTCGCCAAGATACCCGTTATGGCCAAGCAGCCGCTCGATATGTTGGTCGCTGCCGCAATGGATGAAGGTGGCATAAGCCACTTGGGCAAGGGTCTCGACGAGTTAGCGGCTCGTGGTCCTGCCGCCGTGCTCACGGAAATGAAGTCGGTACTAGGTCAGCACTCCGGCGAATGGCAGGGTCGTTACGAGGCAGGCAACTACTCGGGCGAGGTGACGAGTGGGTTTATCCGCCAGCGTAGCCACTTCCGCCCGTCAACCTTGATCGAGCATGGCGCGGACTCTTTGCAAAAGGCGGAAATGCTAACCGCCGCCATGCCGAACTACTTGGCAGCCAAGCAAGCTGCCCGTGAACATTTCCGGTTGCAAGCGGGCGACCACAAGGTTTATCTCGACACGCCGGAATGGATAGAGCACGTTGTCGACGGCTGGGAACGCAAAACAGTGCGCGGTTCTAATTCATCGGATGGCATGGAATTGAGCGGCGCGCTGCGGTTCGCCAAGAAAAACCCGCTCTACAGTCTGGTGGCTAACTTCTACAACCAAGCCGGTAAAATCTATTCGCTGTTCCCGATGGCTCAGCAGGAGTATCAGAAGGGCAACCACAAGCGGGCCGGTCAGATTGCGGCCACCGGCTTAGGTGTCGTGTTGGCCGACGCCATTTTGAGCACGGCACTGGCGACGGGCGACCAGGAAAAGAAACATTCCTTGCCATATCGCACGCTCGCCCGGTTCGTCGGCGGAATAGCCAGTTTGTTCCCGGCAGGCGGTCAAGAACTTGCCAAGCAAGTTATCGCCCCCGCGT
Source organism: uncultured Planctomycetaceae bacterium (assembly GCA_964549545.1). Lineage (GTDB taxonomy): Bacteria > Planctomycetota > Planctomycetia > Pirellulales > Lacipirellulaceae > JABDGM01. The sequence goes on from CAZJWY010000001.1 coordinate 70,097, forward strand.
TCGGCATGTCCCGCAGCGGCGGCAACCCCATCATGTTGCTTGATCTTGGAATAGGCGCAACGCGCGGCATAACGTCGCTTGCTACGCAGTTGTTGGCCGACGCCGATCGTTCTCTGAAACCGCAAGACATGTACAAGGCGTGGATTGATATAGGCTACTCCGCTGGCCCACTTCTCGCAATCCCAACGCCCGGTTTCATCGACCTCGGCAAGCGCATTAAAGCAGGCACGCCCTTCCCCGGTCTCACCGAAGCCGAGCCCAAGCCGGAGCCATTTCGGGAAACGCCGAAACGCCATCGCAAGAGTTTATCAGGTCTGTTTGACAACCACTAAGAACCACTAGTCCCCCCTTTTCTTTCGGAGAGTAAACGCAATGAGTACAGAGCCAGAATCACCGCAGCAGAATGACACCCCAGACACTTCGCAGCAGATATACGGCGGTTCGCTTGCCGGTGGCATAGCGGCATCGCTTGGCGCGAAGAAAGAGCCAAAGCCGTACACCGATCAGGGGCGTGCCTACATTCACGCCATGGCTGACGCGACACTTGACCACCGGGAAGCCAAGGCGGCGGTGGAGCGGGATGTTTTCTCCACTGCCATCGAATCCTACAACGCGGCAACAAACGGCACGAGCAACATCCACGAGGCCTTGCGCGCCGAAGCGGCCGAAGTCGGCGAAGTCAGCAACAAGGATTTCGATGAAGCCCGGTTCGCCAATGAACTCGGATTTCAGGCGGACCAATTCAAGCAACTTGGTTTCGAGTCTTACGACGATGCACACTCGTCCGTATCGAAGATGCTTCACAACATGACCGAGAGTGTCGGCGATGATGGCATTTTGGAAGACTACGCCGCTTTAATGGGCGAGCCCGAGTTGCGGCAGCGGTTGCACACGGAAATAAACTCTTGGCGGTCCCCACGGTTCGGGCGATCGACTGAGGAGCGCACCGAAGACCAACAATATCACGTCAATCAGATTATCGGCGATATGATTCGCCTGACAAAAGCCCTCGTTCGGCAAGGTCGACCGGCCCCGGTCGTTGAGCAAGCATTGCGCCGGGCGCGGTTGGTACGTGATGCCGACTACAAGCCTTCTCACCGCGACCACAAGCCGGAGAAGATCAGCACGGCTAATCAGTTCCGAAACATTCACGAACTGTACCAGAACAACCCCTTCTAAAACGTCTGTTCCCCGAGGGGCACGGAGGCCCATCTTTTCATAGAGAGCGAAAACAATGACCCCTGAACATTTTGACGGTTACCTGATTCACGACACGCCACTAGGGCCAGCTATTCGGTTCAAAGGCGGCAAGATTATGCAGTCCGGCCGCATTGTCGACGGCCGAACTGTGCCATCGGGCCGGTACATGCTCGTCATGCCCAGTCGCCATGACCCTGAATCGCGCCGGTTGCGTTCGTTGCTGGCCAACATCGGCCGATGGACGGAAGACGATGGCGGCGGCGATTACCGCTTAACCTTCGCTGCCGATGATTTCCACTTAATTGCCGAAATAGTGCAGCCGTTCAAGGCGGATTACGTCGGCAACTACAACATTTAACTTTTCTGAAAGGAACAAACAGCCATGGGCAAGCCCTTCAATTTTGTAGAGACGTACCCTGAGTACGAATTTGTTGGCGACGTATCGCGTAGCCCGCACATCCCTTTTCGATACGGCAAGATTTATCAACCCGGCCGCATTACTGGCGATCGTTTCGAGCCATCGGATAGCAACTTCCTCAACTTGGTATTATCGACGCGCCGGGATAGCCCGGATTGCAATAGCATACGCGCGTTGCTTGAGTCGAATCAGGTCGGGCGGTGGGTTACCGATACTGTCGGGCGGCCGGAACAGGTATTCGAGTTCCATCGAAAACATTTTGACCGCGTTGCCGAGATTGTGAAAGCGAACAAGCGCGCCGACGTTGGCGCGGACAGTATCTAACTTTTCTGAGAGGTGAACAACTATGCCTGATTGGTACGTGCCAAAAGAGTTCTCATTCGTGCAAGGCAATACGATGACTTTCAAGTATGGGGAGGTTTGGTTTCCCCGCGACTATCCCGGCGAGGCTCGCGTTTACATCCAAGGCCACGATGACGCCGACGCGGAGTTGTCTTTGCTGCGGTCACGGCTAATGGGCTACTCCTTCGCGATTGGGAGCTACGGTAGTTTTCAAGAGTTACGGTTTGCCCCGGTTATGGCACCGATGTTGGCGCGGACAATATCTAACTTTTCTGAAAGGAACAAATAGCTATGAGCAAGCCAGCAACATTCGCAGAGAAATACCACGACTACGAAGTCATTGACGACCCCAAAAACGGGCCATACATCCCCTTTGAGTTCGGCAAGATTTATCAACCGGGCCGCGTTGTCGACGGTCAATTCGAGCCCTCAAACGGCGGGCAACTCGAACTGACCATATCGAATCGCGACGACAACGCCGACTGCAAGGCCATGCGACACGCGCTGGCGTGGGAGGGCCGTCGGATTAGCTGCGATGACGGGTCAATGCGAGCGATGACATTCCATCGCAATAACTTCAACCGCATTGCCGGGATTGTGAAACCACAAAAACGATCGGTTGCGGTTTAGTCCCACTCATTCCCACAGAGGTAATCATGCGACTGCGCCACTTAGCCAATCAGCTTAAGACTATCGCCTACGTTCTCGATAGTTTCCGCACGAACGGGGTTTCGTCGCTCTCCGCCCCTGTCGTGCTGGCCGATTTAACTAAGCTGGCGCAGTTGCTTTTCTCTGTCGACCTACTTCTAGCCGATCGTGGGCCAGCCGATATACGCCATCGGCTAACGCGATGCCGTGACGCTGTGACTGTGTATGTCGCGGAAGTCACCACCGCCGCCATGCTTGGCGATGTTGAACAGGCGAGCAAGCCGACAAGGCATCGGCTAGCTGCTGCCCTTGGGCAGATTGAGGATTGCACTCGAACTCTGCTTAAGTTGCTACGTCCGAAAAGATCGAAGCAGCGCAGCGGTTCAGAGTCGCCCGTTACACTTAGTCCGCCCCAGGTTGCCAAGGCCCTGAGAGTGAGCCCCGACACTGTGCTCAGTTGGATTCGTACGAAGCAGTTACCCGCTGCGAACGTGGCGACTGGCCCGCGTCCGAGGTGGGTCGTACAGCGGCCCGACCTGGATACATTCCTACAATCACGACGGCCGCAATCGCAGCCGGCACGTAAGAGAAGTAAGCCAGTCGGGGGCTTTAGAAAATATCGAGACTAGGCAGCTTGCCAAGATACCACTGGCGTACGTGGTTCGTGCATTGAAGTAGCTGCTCATCGTAGATCAGTTGGCGGTACGTTGCTGACATATCGTCGCTCGCCGGTACATGGCCCATGACAAGATCAACCACAGCTTGAGTTACGCCGCTTGTGCCTGCGATTGTCTCGAATGTTCGCCGTAACGAATAGAACTCTGTCACGTCTTTGACATAGAAGTCGTCGACCAGTTTGCGAAAGTGGTAAGCTATGTTGCGCCTGTTCCACTTGCCCGCGAATACCTTGCCGTTGTTCGTGGCGGTGCGGAGTGCCTTGGCAGTTTCGGGCCAGAGTGGGCTACGCCGTTCGATACCAGTCTTCTCACGGTGGAAGTTATGCCAGCCGTTCTTTAGGTCTACCCGCTCCGTGGGCAGGTCGCAGCAATCCTTTGGCCCGAACCCGCAGTTGATCCCCAGCAAGATCATACCGCGTATCTCGCCCTTGGAAGTCTTCACAATCTCGCGTAGCTGCTTCGACGTGAACAGCCGCACCTTGCTGTTTTTGATTTGCCGTAGGATACGTGCGGCCGGTGCGCGTAGCTCGTCTTCAAAGTCTAGCGTGACCCGAAACTTACGGGCCATCTTTAGTATCATGCGGGCGACTGTCAGCCGTCGCTTGATCGTGACCGCCCCCAGTTGCTTTGTCTTACCCTGCCCTAATGCTTCGCGCAGTTGTCCGAAGTCGGCCGGTGTCAACGAGTCTAGTCGGCGGTGCTTGCCCCAAGCGGCCATGACATCGCACACGGTCTCGTACTCGTCATAGGTGACCTGAGAGATTTCCCCCAGTCTCAGGGCGCGATCCTTTGGCCCGAGGAAGGTGTCGAGTAGATCGGCAACCTTCGGCTCGTCCGTGGGGGGACGTAGGCCAGCATAGAGGTAGTCACGCTGCCGGAGGAATGCCGATAAGGCTTCGCCGGAGTCTGCCCACGGGCCGAAGTATTTCAATTTCCCCCGTATCTTGCAGCACCATTGCCCGTTGTTATGGGCAAACAGGGGGAACTCGTGGTATGGTTTATCTGGCTTCTGCATACTCAATCCTAGCTCCGGGTGTCGGCGCGGGTGTCGTTAGGATTAAGTATGTTTGCCAAAAGTCAAAAAACAACGTAAATTTAAGCCTGGGGATGTGGCGGAATTGGCAGACGCGCTGGACTTAGGATCCAGTTCCTTCACCGGAGTGCAGGTTCAACTCCTGTCATCCCCACCTGTTTTTAAGGCGTTTTTGGAATCATTGGTTTCACCAGCCGGCGGAGTGTTACCCAAAGTGTTACCCACTGCCGCCCACAACGCTTCGGCCGTCGCCTGGGCGTTCCGGCCAACGTAAAACTTTTTCGTCGTGCCGATGGACAATCTGAACACGCACGAGATCGCCTCCCTGTACGAGGCGTTCGAGCTGGTCGAAGCGTGGCGGCTCGTCGAGAAATTCAAGACTCATTTTTACACGCCCAATTCCCGACGTCCGCTCGCTCTGCTGGGAGATCAAGGCTTGAAAACAATCACCCAATAACGCGAAAGCCAAGATTGTCTGGCAATTCACCACCAACGACGTCCGCATCAAATGGAAAAACTTTACCCGCGACGGGACGTTGGCGGACAAAGCTTATAGCAAAGCGCAGCACACAGCCTAGAACTGCGTTGTGAGCGAAAGTGGCACTTGCTTCGTAGCGGTCGGCGGCGGTCCTGGTTAAACTGGGCCGAGTCGTTTTGAACTTTCTGCGTGTTCGCGTCGCCTTGGCGGCCATTCCGCAGGCCGCTAGGAGTGCCGCGATTCGTCCCTATCCGCAAGAAACCTTGCTCATTGGCGCCCTTCCTGAGATTACGGGCGAGCGCGTGCTATGCACTTCCCCCGGCGTCGCCCAGTTTGCGGGGGCGGCGGCGCAGGCTCTGCCCCGTGCCGTGGTTTCGTGTGTCTATCTTGACTTGTACCGGGCGAATTTAGCACAAGAGCATTGGCAAGAAGCACTGCCCAATCTGCGTATTGTTTGTGGCACCGACCTGCCTGAAGGGGAAGTCGACATCGTTGCCCTGCCCTTGGCTGCTGCAGGAGAAGCCGAGCTTTCGCGCGAGTTAATCCAGACTGGTCACCAAAGGTTGCGCATAGGCGGCAAGATGTTTGTGTCAACAGACAATCGCAAAGATACGTGGCTGCGAGACCAGCTAGGTGACGTGTTCCGCAAGTTGGAGCATCGGCCGTCGTCGAAAGGAGTTCTGTATGTTGGAACGAAAACAGAGCCGCTCAAACGGCCCCGGAACTTCTCCTGCGAATTTGTCTTTCGCGATCAGGAACGTTTGATTCGCGCGTACAGTCGGCCTGGCGTTTTTTCTCATCGAGCCGTCGATGTTGGTGCGCGGCACTTGATGAACGAGATGCAGGTCGATGCCGGTGCGCGGGTGCTCGATATTGGCTGTGGTTCGGCCACTGTCGCGCTCGCGGCTGCCTGTCGTGCCGAGGGGGTGACGGTCCACGCCATCGACTCCAATGCTCGGGCCGTTCAATGTGCTGCGCACGGCGCTGAATTAAACGGCCTTAGTACTGTGACGACCGAGTTGAACGCCACCGGCAGCTACCAGGGCTCTAGTTCCTACGACCTGGCATTGGCGAATCCGCCGTACTATGCGAGTTTCCGCATCGCTGAGCATTTTTTGCTCGCGGGCAGAGAGGCATTGCGACCCGGAGGCACGATTCTCGTCGTGACCAAGCATCCAGTCTGGTACGATGAATATATGCCGCATTGGTACAACCAAGTGACCGCAACCGAGCGCAAGGGCTACCACATTATTCGTGGCATTCGTCCCGCCAAGTAAGCCGCCGCCGTTCGCGCCACGCCCTTCGAAGACTCAGGGCGTGCCACCCGGGAATTCCCGGACGGCTTCACTTCTCTTGCAAGTGAAACTTCTTGAGAACTGCGTCGCGGTCGAAGTTCTTCGGCGGCTGCTCATCGTGGTTGGCCTCCATGTCGGCCATGGTTTTCGGCCGATCGCCAACGCCGCCGGACGGCACGTTGACTTTTGCGGCCCATGCAATTGCGTTAAGCACAAGCTTGCGGAAGTTGGGGTCAGACCAGTTCCAATGAAAGTGGGCCCCCGTGAAGCCAAAACCGCGGCCGCCATCTGGCCGCTCTGTAGCCCAGGCCATGTGTTGCTCTTCACCGCGCGCGATTGCGGCGCGAACGGCCGGATTGCCGGCATGCGGGTCATCGGGTCGGGAAAGCGACTCCTTGGGCGGCAGGGCGGTCAGGATCGGTGTAACGCCTTTCATGCCGTCGCGGAATCGCATGTGATAGTACCATTCGTCTTCAATCTCGAACGGCTTTACGCCGCGAGTGATTGGGTGCTCAGGCAACTTGGTATAGTTGGCAACCCAATGTGGATTGACAGACCAATCGGTTTCAAAGTAACCGCCGATCCAATCCAGGAACTTATTGCCGGCCGGTCCCTTAGGCACTTCAACCGCGTAGTGCAGGCAAACGATGCCCACTCCTTTCTTAGCGAGTGCGTCGAGTTCGTCCAGGTGGGCATTGACCATGTGGCCAGGGCCCCCGTCGCCGTACATGACAATGCAATCGACGTCGTCGAAGATTTTGAGATCGGTCGGCCAATCGTAGTGATAAACTTGGCTCTCGATCGACAAGCCGCTCTCGTTTAGCGATTTCGACAGCAACATGCAGCCGGCCAGGTGATCATGCGCGCCGTAGCCGTGGCTCGGTTTTCCTGTGAGGAACAAGACTTTGTGCTTGCCCGTGGCTTTATCAATGGCCAATAAGCCTGGAGTTGCGACGCAAAGTAGGAGCAGCGCGCAGACGAACGAAAGGGAGCGTGATCTCATTATGTTTTTCCTGGTCACACGACTTCCGCTCCGCAGTGATCGCAGAAGCGAGCGTCGCGCAGATTGGAGTCGCCGCAATGGGAGCAGCGTTTTGTTTTGGCAAACGGCATGCCACACTGACGGCAGAAATTGGCAGAGGATTCGTTCTTGGTTCCACATTTCTGACAATGAAGCGATTCCATCGATCGAACATCGCGGAGGCCTTCGCCGATGGCGGAGGCAACTTCGCGGATCGAACCTTTCGTTCCGTCGACCATATAGTTGGTAGTGTCTTTGGCAACGGGCGCGGTTTCGCCAGCGATGTAGCGAGCAATGGAACCTAAGTACGCGAACTTCGAGATCCCGATGCCGGTTGCGAGGAGTGGTAGCCCGACAAACGCGCACCAGAAATAGCGAGGCGGTTGAAAGGAACCAAATGCGGAAAAGAAGCTGACCATTCCGACCGCCGTGAAAACCAGGCCTAGCATTGCGAGCGCCGGCCCCAACGTTCGTAAATAATTCCGCACATCGTTGTGGTCAGGACCATGCAAGTCGTTCATGATCGCCTCTTCTACTCGGGTTGAATCTAAATCCAGAATAACGGCGCGCAACATGAGCGCACAGCCGTCCCTAACCTTGTATTCGTCGGCGACGGACCAGTATTGGGGGAGAATTAGTGAGCGTTCCACATTGCGGGAGTGGCTTATTTGAGGCAGTTTTCGTGCTAACTATCCTCCAACCTGTTGGCCAAGCAAGCGGCAACGATGCGGATACGTTCATAACCAATGCGGCCTTGCAGGGCCTCATAAACAGGCTTCAACCGCTCGCCGCCGGTTTGACGGAGGGCCGCTTCGATTTCAACTACCTCGTCTGAGGCAATCCAACGACTGGCATCTGTGACGCGTCGCTGGCGAATGTAAGCATCGAGATAGCCATACGTGGTCGAGATCGCCCGGCCAAGTCGCTCGACCACCTCTTCGATGCCAAGGCCTTCGTCGAATAGCGGAAATGCTTTGAGCGCGCTCGCGGATAAATCGAGCGGCGCTTGGCTAGCTGCTTTTACTTTAATGGGCTCGGGCTGAACATCCAGCGAGATATCATTTTCCTGACAATAAGTGGTGATACACGCGACAAACTGCTGACCGAAATCAGCGGCCTTCTTCTCGCCCACGCCGACCACCTCCGGGAATCGTTCGAGAGTGGAAGGGCGGCGGCGGGCCATGTCGCGGAGTGTGGCGTCGCTGAACACGATGTAGGAGGGCACGCTTCGTTTATGAGCCTCGTCGCGTCGCAGTTGACGCAGTGTATCGAACAGGCCGCGATCGACGCCGTCCCAGGAGTCGGCTGCTGCCGTAGCCGATGCCTGGGCTTCCTTCGCAGGACGAAGCAACGTCGGCGTTACCTCGCCGGCAAGCAGTTGCCTTCCCGCATTGGTCAACTTGACCAGATTGTACTCGCCTTCTTTCAAAAGAAATCCTTGGCCGACGAGTTGTTCGATCCACTGGCGAACCTGTTGTTTGGGGTACTCCTTCAATAGCCCCCAGGTGCTCAATTGATCGTGTTGAGCTGCGACGATTCGTTGCTCGCGCGAGCCGGTAAGCACCAACGCGACGTAGTCGGCACCGTAGTTTTCTCGCACGCGCGCCACACAGGACAAAATCTTCTGGCCAAGAACGAGCGGATCATCCATCACTTCCAGTTTGCCAAGACAGACATCGCAGGCGTTACAAGGCCCGTAGGTCCAAGGTTGGCCAAAATGCTCGATAAGGCTGGCGTGTCGGCAACGGACCGATTTGGCATAGAGATCGATTTTTTCGAGCGCGGCCTCGGCCGTGCTGCGTGCTTCGCCGGGCGTACGTTCGTTGAGTCGCTTCCAGGTCATGGTATCGCGGCCTGAGAAGAGCAACCAGCACTCGGCCTCGACGCCGTCCCGCCCTGCCCGGCCGCTTTCCTGCTGGTAATTCTCTAGCGACTTGGGCATGCCGCAATGGATAACATAGCGGACATTCGACTTATCGATTCCCATACCGAACGCGATCGTGGCCACGATCGTATCGACCTGCTCGGTCAGAAAGGCCTCTTGGTTGCGGATGCGTTCTTCGTCGCTCAGCCCAGCATGATACGGCAGTGCGGAGTAACCCATTTCGCCGAGCGCGGCACTCGTCCGATCGACCTCGGCCCGCGTAATGCAATAAACAATGCCAGATTGGCCCCGAAAACGATCGATAATGCTACAAACCTGACCAAGCCCGCGCTGACGGGGAGCCACATGGTATTGCAGATTGGGGCGACGAAAATCGCCGACGAGCACGGAAGGCTCGCGTAATCCTAATTGCAGGGCAATATCCTGGCGAACCTCCTCGGTGGCGGTGGCCGTAAAAGCATGGATCGACGCGTCAGGAAAACTGTCGCGAAGTCGGCGGAGGCCACGATACTCGGGGCGGAAGTCGTGCCCCCAGGCGCTAATGCAATGGGCTTCGTCGATCGCGAAAAAGGAGATGTGCTGGTTTTGAAGAAACTCGATCGTTCGAGGCGCGACCAGCCGTTCAGGCGACATATAGAGCAGTCGCAACTGCCCGGTTTCCACTTGCTGGGCAATCTGCCGCTTTTCGTCGAGCGAGAGTGTGCTGTTCACGGCGGCGGCGGCGATGCCGCATGTCTGGAGCGCGTCCACCTGGTCCTTCATCAGCGCCAAGAGAGGCGAAATGACGACCGCGAGCCCTTCACGACACAAAGCGGGAGCTTGGAAACACAGCGACTTGCCGCCACCGGTCGGCATCACGACCAGCGAATCGCGACTTTCCATCACACACTGCATGGCTTCGTGCTGAAGCGGCAGGTAGTCGTCAAAGCCCCAATAGGTTTTGAGCGCATGCAGCAACGAGTCATGTCGCACCGTTTCGGCTGGCTGTGCGATGCGAGTGCTATGTATCTGGGTTGACGTTGGTGACATCGGCATTAGAGAATGCTTCAAAAGGTAGCCTGTGGCGGCGAATGCTCCTTAAGTGTACATGATTCGATAATGATGAAGTAAGCAGCAGGCGTCCACTTTTCGATTGGCGATTGACTTCGTCTCACGCGTTTCGGTTGTCGCGTATGCCATCTACGAAATATCTGCTTGCTCTGGATCAGGGTACGACCTCGTCGCGAGCGATCATCTTTGACAGCAGCGGCGAAATTGTCGCATTGGCTCAACGAGAATTCAAGCAACATTATCCTAAGCCCGGCTGGGTAGAACACGACGCCGAGGAGATTTGGGCGAGCCAGCGCGAGGTGGCCTGCGAAGCCGTCGCAAGGGCTGGCGTCCAATCATCTGATCTGGCTGCAATCGGGATTACGAATCAGCGCGAGACGGTCATCGTATGGGATCGATCGACCGGCAAGCCGATCCAACAGGCGATCGTCTGGCAGGATCGACGCACGGCCGATGTTTGCGATCGACTGCGATCGGATGGTCGAGAGGCGATGGTCCACGAGAAGACCGGGCTGTTGCTCGATCCTTATTTCAGTGCGACGAAAGTCGCTTGGATTCTGGAGCATGTGCCGGGCGCTCGTGTCGCGGCCGAAGCGGGGCAACTCGCGTGTGGTACGGTCGATTCCTGGTTGATCTATCGATTGACCGAAGGCAAGGTTCATGTTACCGACGCATCGAATGCGTCACGCACATTGCTAATGAATATCCACACCGGGCAGTGGGACGATGAACTGCTCCAGTGCTTCGGCGTGCCTCGCTCAATGTTGCCGGAGATTCGGTCGTCGAGCGAAGTGTATGGAGAAATTGCCTCGGTGCCTGAGTTGGCCGGAGTACCTATCGCCGGAGCGGCCGGCGACCAGCAGTCAGCGTTGTTTGGCCAAGCGTGCTTTCAGCCGGGGCTTGCTAAGAACACGTATGGCACTGGTTGCTTCATGCTCATGAACACAGGCGACAAGCCGGTCGACTCCAGCAATCGGCTGCTTACGACGGTTGCCTGGAACATCAACGGACGTGCTGAATATGCGTTGGAGGGTGGCGTATTCGTAGGCGGCGCGGTGGTCTCGTGGCTTCGCGACGGACTGGGAATCATTAAGTCGTCGGCTCAGGTCGAGGAACTTGCCCGCTCGGTATCGGATAACGGCGGCATTTATGTTGTGCCGGCGTTCGCAGGCCTTGGTGCGCCGCATTGGGACCCGTACGCTCGCGGGGCGATTGTCGGCATCACTCGCGGAACGACAGCCGGGCACATCGCACGCGCGGCCATCGAAAGCATTGCGCTCCAAGTTGCGGATCTGGCGGATTCCATGCGGAGCGATGCCGACGATTCACTGGCTGAGTTACGCGTGGACGGCGGAGCGGCCGTGAACGACGGTCTGCTGCAATATCAGGCCGACATTATGCAACTTCCTGTTGTTCGGCCGAAGGTGACGGAGACAACCGCGCTAGGCGCGGCCTATCTCGCAGGCCTGGCGGCGGGAGTGTGGAAAGCTCGCGATGAAATCGCCGGGTACTGGCAGGTCGACCGCCGCTTCGAGCCGAAAATGTTACGCGATGAAGCGCAATCGATTCGAGCACGGTGGCACGATGCAGTTGAGCGATCCAAAGGTTGGGCAAAAGAAGGGTGAGTTGTACGTGGATATCAATACCAAGCAGTATCTGGCGGAATTTATCGGCACGGCAATTCTGGTGCTACTCGGTAACGGCGTCGTCGCGAACGTCGTGCTGCCGAAGACGAAGGGACATGCGTCGGGGTGGATCGTAATTGCGTTCGGTTGGGGAATGGCGGTGTTCGTGGCCGTATGGTGCGTGAAGGCCGTGAGCGGAGCACATCTCAACCCGGCCGTGACATTCGCGCTCGCTCTGACCGGCCCCTTCTCGTGGTCCCTCGTACCGGGGTTTGTTATTGCTCAGCTTTGCGGCGCGATCCTTGGCGCCGTATTCGTGTATCTGGTCTACCGAGACCATTACCTTGCGTCCGATGATGGAGACGCAAAACTGGCGACATTTGCTACATCGCCCGCGATTCGCAATCTTCCCAGCAACTTATTGAGTGAGGTCGTGGGTACGTTCGTGCTTATCTTCGCCGTGTTGTTGGCCGCCGAGCCGATCATTGTCCAAAGTGAGGCGGCTGATCCCGCCCAGCCAGGACTAAAGATCGGTTTGGGTACGCTCGGCGCTCTTCCCGTCGGCCTGCTGGTGTTGTCAATCGGCTTGTCGCTTGGTGGAACAACAGGCTACGCCATCAATCCGGCCCGCGACCTGGGGCCACGCATTGTCCACGCCCTTTTGCCGATCGCCGGCAAACGCGATAGTGACTGGCGTTACGCGCTCGTGCCCGTTTTCGGCCCGGTAATCGGAGCCATGCTTGCCGTTTTACTATGGACTGTTTTTGCATCTTAACGGCGCAGCGTCTTCGCACCTAAATTCGCCGCCGCTTGCGGCTTAGCGCGGCTCAAGTGCCGCAGCCGTAGTGCGGCCAAAACGTGAGATTCTTCGCAACTGCCGAATGGTGCTGATTGCGGGTATAATTCGAGCATCCGCCTACCTGCACATTCCTGCGAGGCACATGATGCCTGTCGCCGACGATCGCCTGCAAACTCGTCGAAGCTTCCGCCGAAAAGTTGGCGTCGTTTTTTACGTCTTCTGCCTGTTCGCGATTAATAGCCGCTCCATCGCGGATGATGCGCTCGCGGCAAAGCATTTTCACAGTGTCATTGAGCCGATTCTGGAGAAGTACTGCTATTCCTGCCACGGCTATGGTGAGCGTAAGGGCGGACACGCGTTTGACGAGTTAAAGTCGGATGCCGCAATCATTACCGACAAAAAGCTTTGGCTGGCTGTGTCGAAAAATGTCCGGGCCGGTTTGATGCCACCCCGGGATGAAGATCGGCCGACCGCCGACGAGCAAAAACAATTGCTGGATTGGATTAAGTTCGAGGCATTTGGGATCGATATGACTGACCCGGACCCAGGTCGCGTGACACTGCGGCGTCTCAATCGAGTCGAGTATCGCAACACGATCCGCGACTTGATGGGAATCGACTACGACACGACGGATGAGTTTCCTGCAGACGACTCGGGGTATGGATTTGATAATATCGGCGACGCTCTAAGTTTGTCGCCGCTGTTGATGGAAAAATACTTCAATGCGGCCGAGGTGATCGTCGCCGAAGCAGTGCCAGCGGAAGAAGTGAATGCTCGACTCGTCAAGCAATATAAACAATATCGTCGATTCTTTCCGCGTGGTCCGGTACCCATTGAGCCAGAAAAACGAGATGCGTATGCTCGCGAAGTGTTGAGCGCGTTTGTTCGAAAAGCATACCGGCGGCCGGTGGATGGTAACACCGTCAATCGATTGGTCGCTTTGGCCATGACGGGTTACACAACTCCTGGTCAAACATTCGAGGCGAGTATCGGCCGGGCGATGGTTGCAGTCTTGTCTTCGCCTCGGTTCCTGTTTCGTGTAGAAGGTGTCGCTCCGGGAACAGATGGCCAGCGATTTCCACTGATCGACGAGTACGCGTTGGCGTCTCGCCTCTCTTACTTCCTGTGGTCGACGATGCCGGATCAGGAGTTGACTCGGTTGGCCGAGCGAGGGGAACTCTGCAGCAATTTGGCAACGCAGGTTGACCGAATGATGAAGGACCCGAAGTCGAAGGCTCTATCAGAAAACTTTGCAGGGCAATGGTTGCGGGCTCGGGATATTGAAACGACGGAGATCGAGTCGATCAGCGCTTTAGGGCTCGGGCGTGAGCTGGATCGATTGCAACGCGAGCTGCGCAGGATGCGCGAGAAGCAAGCTTCCGATGGGAAAGATGCGAAAAGCAAGAAAATGCCAAAAACCATGGACGAAAAAGCGAAGGAGGCAAAGCAAGAGCCGCGTTGGCAAGAACGTGAAAAGATTCGGGCCGAGCATCGGCGGATCTCCGGTCTGGCCGGCATGTTCAACGTTGATCTACGCCGAGTCATGCATGACGAAACGATCGCCTATTTCGATTACGTTGTACGTGAGGATCGCGATGTGACCGAATTGATTGACAGTAACTATGCCTTTGTGAATCAGGCTCTCGCAAGGCACTACGGCATCGATGGTGTGAAAGGCGACACGATTCGCCGTGTTGAATTACCATCGGACAGCCCACGAGGCGGCATTCTTACTCAAGGGGCAGTGTTGGCGGTGACGTCGAACCCGACTCGTACATCGCCAGTGAAGCGAGGCTTATTCGTTTTGAACAATATTCTGGGTTATCCCGCGCCGCCTCCGCCGCCACCGAATGTGCCGACTTTGGAGGCATCGCAAGACTCGACCAAGGGCCGCCAGTTGACCATTCGCGAGTCGCAGGAGCTGCATCGACGCGATCCTTTGTGCCAATCCTGCCATGCTCGAATGGATCCGCTCGGGTTGGCCATGGAAAACTTTAACGCCATGGGGATGTGGCGAGACACGGAGCAAGATGTACCCATCGATGCTTCTGGCGAGTTGATGACTGGCGAGAAATTTAACGGAATTCGTGAGCTTAAGGCGATTATCAAGAAGCGGCACAAGCTCGATTTCTATCGCTGCCTGACGGAAAAGTTGCTTACCTACGCTCTAGGCCGGGGTTTAGAGTATTATGATGAACACACGGTCGACCGGATCGTCGAGCAGCTCGACCGGGAGCACGGCAGGTTCTCGGCCCTGTTGATGGGAATCGTGGAGTCGGCGCCCTTTCAAAAAGAACGTCGTGCCAAGGTGGTGGCTGAAGCTCGATAAGCGGCTGTCGCGCGGAGTGCCTCGGGAACGTTGTGAGGTTTGTTGTGGATAAGAATCTCAGTCGACGTGGATTTCTGCGTGGGGTTGGGGCTTGTGTGGCCCTACCGGCCCTGCCTTCTCTTTTGCCGCGCTGGGCCAAGGCGGCTGATGCTATCGCACCAGGCGCTGGAGCTTCATCGGGCGCGGTGTCAGCATCGGGTGCGCCGCTACGAATGGCGTTTGTCGCGATTCCCAACGGTGTTAATCTTGCCGAGTGGTGGCCCCAGGGCGAAGGGAAGAAATTCCAATTCGCCTCGACGATGAAGCCGCTTCAGCCGATTAAGGACCAGATTCAAGTCATCTCGGGTCTAGACCATATCAATGCCACGGCGGGATCGGACGGCGCCGGCGATCATGCTCGCGCCAACGCCACGCTTCTCACGGGCTGCCGGGCGAAGAAAACCTCTGGCGTTGATGTTCATGTCGGTACCTCAGTAGATCAAATCGCGGCGCAGCATGTAGGGCATTTGACTCGCTTTCGCTCGCTCGAACTTACTTGTGAACTAGAACGAAAGTCTGGCAGTTGCGACAGCGACTACGCCTGCGCGTATGAATACAACGTTTCCTGGAGGACCGCCACGTCGCCCATGCCGCCGGAGTCGAATCCTCGCTTGGTGTTTGAACGGCTCTTCGGACGCGGCACGCCGGAGGAACGTCGCAAGAATATGCAACTACGGCTGCAAACAAGCCGCTCGATTCTGGACTTCGTTCGCGAGGATGCCCGAGCGCTTGGCCAGGACCTGTCCAAGCATGATGCAGCGAAGTTAGACGAGTACCTCGCAAGCGTCCGTGAGATCGAGCGACGGCTCGCGAAATTTGGCCAATCAGGCAAGCTTCCCGAGGCCGAGTTGGACGTGCCTGCGAAAGCTCCCAAGGAGTTCGATGAGCGCATGCAGGTCATGTACGACTTGCTCACACTTGCGTTTCAGACCGATTCCACGCGAATTGCCACCATGATGATTGGTCGCGAAGGCAGCAATCGGTCCTATCCGCAAATCGGCGTTGCACGTGGCCATCACGATTTGTCACACCATGGCGGAAAGAAAGAAAACTTGGAGATGATCGCTCAGATCGACAGGCATCATGTGACCTATTTCGGGCGGTTCTTGGCAAAGCTGAATGAACTGCGCGATGCTGATGGCACCTCGATCTTGCACAATTCGATGATTGTCTACACCAGCGGCAATGCCGATGGGAATGCTCATTCACATACTAATCTTCCGGTCTTGGTTGCCGGCAGCGCCGGCGGCAAATTGCAAACCGGCCGCTTCCACAAGGTCGCTTCGATGCCAATGTCGAACATGTACCTGGAAATGCTTGAACATTTTGGTGTGCATGGCGTCGAGCGATTGGGCGATTCCGATAGCCGGCATGTGTCTATTTGACGGTTGCTGCCCGATCATTTGAGCAGATCTCGCGCAGAGGCGCGGAAACGCAAAGATCGGAAAAGTTGGGAACACTAATTTTCGCTAATTAACGCTAACAAAGAGTCATCTATTTCGATGGCTCTTAGTGATGCTTAGCGTAGATTAGTGTTCTCTCCATCATTTTTTCTTTTTTCAAGAACCCTTTGCGCCTCAGCGCCTTTGCGTGAGACAAATAAATGCGATTACTCTTCCTGGCCATTTTCGTATTCCTTGCAGGCACCGCGACGTTGGCCGCGCCGCGAAATATTGTATTGATCGTTACCGATGATCAAGGACTGGTAGCCGGCTGTTATGGCAACCCGGTCATCAAGACGCCAAACATCGACGCTCTCGCGTCCGATGGCACGCGGTTCACCAATGCGCATTGCACCACATCAAGCTGCAGCCCCAGCAGGTCGGTTATCCTCACCGGCATGTTCAATCATGCGAACGGCATGTATGGCCTGGAGCACGGGTACAACCACTTTCGCAGCTTCGAAAAGCTCAAGAGCCTACCGGTAATTCTTAGCGAGGCCGGATACCGAACGGCCCGCATCGGCAAGTACCACGTCAGCCCAGAAAGCGTGTATCGATTCGATCAATCACTCGGCGATAAGTCGCGCAATCCGGTCGATATGGCCGAGCAAAGCCGGGAATTGATCGAAGCCAAGTCCGAAAAGCCGTTCTTCCTGTATTTCGCAACAGGCGATCCACATCGAACTGGCCCGGCCACGTGGGCTCCTCTCACTCCCAACAGCTTCGGCAACACTCCGCCGGGTAGCGAACCCGAGGGTGTCGTGTCGGTTCACTACAAACCCGAAGAGGTATTAGTCCCGTCCTACCTCCCCGATACGCCAGCCTGCCGCGCGGAACTCGCCCAGTACTACGAATCGATCTCGCGTGTAGACTCGGGCATCGGACGACTGGTGGAACTCCTCAAGACCGCTGGCAAGTTCGACGACACGCTCATCATCTACATCTCGGACAACGGCGAGCCCTTCCCGGGCGCCAAAACGACCGTGTACCAACCGGGGCTGAATTTGCCGTGCATCGTACGCAACCCGAGCGCAAAGAAGCGCGGCATAGTGAACGAAGCGTTCATTAGCTGGGTCGACCTTGCGCCAACGATTCTAGATTTCGCCGGTGTAAAACCGGCCCAACGGAAAAAGATGCATGGTCGATCGTTCTTGTCCATTCTGGAGGAAAAGAAGCCGACCGGTTGGGACGAGCTATTTGCCTCCCACACGCTGCACGAGGTAACGATGTACTACCCGATGCGCGTTGTTCGCAGCGGTAATTACAAGCTAATTTGGAACATCGCCTCTCCCCTCCCCTTTCCGTTCGCGTCGGACCTGTGGAACTCGATCACTTGGCAGGATACGCTCACGCGAGGCGATGATTTTATGTACGGCAAGCGATCAGTTCGAAACTACATCCATCGGCCACCGTTTGAACTGTACGATCTCGCCAAAGATCCGACCGAGCAGCACAATCTCGCCGACGATGCGACCCATCGCGATAAGTTGGCCGAGTTACAAGAAAAGCTACGACAGTTCCAAAAGCGGACAAACGACCCGTGGATCATCAAATGGCAACACGAGTAGCGGGCCAGTGCTATTTGCCATACCCATTCGGATGCTGACTGTGCCATTTCCAAGCGCTTTGGATAATCTCGTGTATCGAGTACTTGGCTTGCCAACCAAGCTCGCGTTTGGCGGCCGAGGCGTCGGCGACAAGTTGCGGTGGGTCTCCTTCGCGGCGACCTACTCGTCGAACCGTGATCGGGCGGCCGGTCACTTCCTGGCAGATGTTGATGACCTCTTGCACGCTCGCTCCGTGTCCCGTGCCGAGATTTAGCTTGAGTTGCCTGCCCGGCTGGAGCTTTTCCAAGGCCGCCACATGAGCGGTCGCCAGATCGTCGACATGGATATAGTCGCGAATGCAAGTTCCGTCCGGCGTGGGGTAGTCTGTGCCGAATACTTCCACATATTCGCGCTGTCCTAGCGCGACTTGCAGGATAAGTGGAATCAGGTGCGTTTCAGGATCATGATCTTCACCGAGCGTGCCGTCGGCCGCGGCGCCGGAGGCATTGAAGTAACGCAAGGCCGCGTAACCCAAGCCATACGCATGTGAATAGTCGGCCAGCGCATGCTCGATGACGAGCTTCGTGTAGCCGTACGGGCTGATCGGGTTCTGCGGGTGATCTTCGGTCAGCGGAATGCGCTGCGGATTGCCATACGTGGCGCAAGAGCTAGAGAACACAATGCGGTCCACGCCCGCCGTGCGCATGGCGTCAAGCAGCGAGAGTGAACCAACGATGTTGTTCTTGTAGTAGATGGCCGGATCTTTTACCGAGACGCCGACGTACGCAAACGCCGCGAAATGCATCACGGCCTCGGTCTTGTGCTGTTGCATCGTCTCGATCAGCTGCCCTGAATCGAGCAGGCTGGCTGAAACAAATGGCAACTTACCAACAGCCGGGTGATGCCCTTCCGAGAGGTTATCCACGATGACTACGTCGTGGCCGGATGCGACAAGTTGTTTAGCGGCATGGGAACCAACATAGCCAGCTCCGCCGGTGACGAGGACGCGCATAGAATGTAAATCCTTGGATTGAGAATCGGGCGACGCGTAGCCGCCGGTCTGCGTTGAGTTTGTCTGTGGCCCTAGATTACGATTTGTTTGGCTTGTATGCCATACACATCGGCTGACCATGATAGAAAAGCGCACGATCAGCGGCAAATAGCGTAGATTCAGCGGTAGATGGTACTTTACGCCGTTAACTCTTTTTGAATGCACTCGCCACAAGAAGCACGAAAAGACACGAAACTTTTGGTGGCTTTTTGTGTTTTTCGTGGCTACTCAATTTGGTATGCGTACAGTTATTCTC
This sequence comes from uncultured Planctomycetaceae bacterium, assembly GCA_964549545.1. Lineage (GTDB taxonomy): Bacteria > Planctomycetota > Planctomycetia > Pirellulales > Lacipirellulaceae > JABDGM01. The sequence goes on from CAZJWY010000001.1 coordinate 89,232, forward strand.
TTCTTCGAACAGCCCACGCAGAGGCGCAGTGGACGCGGAGTATAAAAACAACTTTGGAACACTAATCTTCGCTAATGCAAGATTGGATTAGTGATCATTAGCGAAGATCGGCGTCCCTTCTAATTCTCCGCGCCCTCTGCGCCTCTGCGTGAGATTCTTTTTGCTCCGGTCGACCACCATGCGACTTGCTTGAACCGGAAAAGGTTAACGGCGTAGGATGGTACTCCCCGCGTCAACTTCAGCCGCTCAAGTCGAACTTGTTCAGTAGTTCCTGTAGCACGGGTTCGATCTGCAATTGCAGATCGTGGTTCGCGTAGCCGACCCAGGCGACGTTGGATTCTGTATCGAGAGGATAGCTGAGCGGTTCTCCGCTCGGCGTTGTGATAACCACGCCCGCTTCCTCGGCAATGAGTTTTGCACAAATATCATACGGATGGCAACAGTGACCTGCTGCGAGCCCTCGCTGAATGGTGAATCGCTCGACGAGCGGCCGAAGGTCGGCCACGAAGCGATCCTGGCCGATCGCAAGCCCGTAAAGCTGTCCACCAGTCGAAGCGTATTGATCCTCGAAGACGCCTGCTTCACCGTTGCGACGTGTGACGACGCGATCGCACAATTCTTCATCGAGCGCCGCCAGCACATCGCGGCCACCGGGAAAGAACCTGCAGATCGTGGCAAAACCATGCCGCAGTTCAGTCGCCCGGGATGGTTGAACGGCCAATGGACGCGATTCATTAGTAAGCCGATTCTTGCGAACACCCTGCACTCCTCCGCCGCGAATGGCCCACAACTGATCGCAAAGGTGTTGCTTAACGAGGGGAATCTCGGTTTGAATGGCCAACTCAATATTGGCAATCGTCGTATCCTCGCCACGATTGGGCGCAATGCCAGTGAGAATCCACCCCGGTCGCTTTTGGTACATCAGCCCCCGAGTGCCGTCGATCGGGTCTACGATAACCTGCCAGCGGGCATCCTTCTCGTCTGCATCAACGGGCAACACCATGCGGCCATTGGGCAGCCCTTCGCCGATAAGAATGATTGGCAGAGCATCGGCCATCTCCCGAATGAACCAGTCGACAAGTGCATCTTCACTGATCCGGTCGATCGCATAAGTAACGTCGCCGGCACCGTCGTGCGAGACGGTGGTGAGTTCCTTTTGGGAACGAGTCTCGCATGCAACCACGACTAATCCACGGATTGTGTCATGCAAACGAATCAGAGGCTCAATGAAATCGGCGATTTCCACAGTAGCAGACCAGAAGGAAGCGTTTTATGGAGACGGGAACGTCGTCACTGGAATAAGCGTGTTCCCCTACAACTCTATGCGAAATTCGCTCAAACGGGCTAGGCATTCAGGCCGTTTTGGGATTGAATGGGGCCATTCGCTGCTCGCGGCGATTGCAAGAGTGGGGTTGGACTCTTCCCGGCGACTAATCTACGAGGCGGAATCATGCATCTGACGGCCATCGACTGGCTCATCATGGCGGTGTACCTGGTGTTCGTGCTGGGCATCGGGTTTTGGCTCCGGCGCTCAATTCAAACCAGTAGCGATTTCTTTCTTTCTGGACGTTCGATCCCCGCGTGGGTCTGCGGTCTGGCATTCATTTCGGCTAATCTCGGCGCTCAAGAAGTCATCGGCATGGGAGCTTCGGGCGCTCAATATGGCATCGCAACGAGCCATTTTTATTGGATCGGCGCGATTCCCGCGATGGTTTTCGTCGGTATTTTCATGATGCCATTTTATTATGGCTCACGAGCGCGATCGGTACCCGAATACTTGAAATTGCGATTCGACGAGAAGACTCGTGGCTTCAACGCCATTACTTTTGCTGTCATGACAATTTTCTCTTCCGGCATTTCGATGTACGCCATGGCGAAGATTATCAAGTCGTTGCATTTATTCGACGCGGCTTTCGCCTGGGTGGGTGTCGGCCCAGAGCGGATTTTTGACGCGTCGGTTCTCATTTCCTCGCTGATCGTTCTCATTTATATCTTTCTTGGCGGCCTCACGAGCGCAATCTACAACGAGGTTCTTCAGTTCTTTTTAATCGTGGCCGGTTTCTTGCCTCTGGTATGGCTTGGACTGAAAAACGTCGGACACATGCAAGGGCTCGCCGAAAAAGCCCCGGCCGGGTTCATGCATTCCTGGAAAGGAATGGCTAACGCCGCGGACAATCCAATGGGCATTGAATGGTTCGGGCTAGCAATGGGGCTCGGCTTTGTGCTGTCGTTTGGCTATTGGTGCACCGATTTCCTCGTCGTCCAGCGGGCGATGGCGGCCGAATCCATGATCGCGGCCAGACGCACGCCTCTCATCGCGGCTGTTCCTAAGATGTTTTTCCCATTCTTAGTAATTCTGCCGGGCATCATTGCTGTCTCTTTACCTTCCACTGTTCCGATGCCGAATGCGGCTACGCAAGATGGGACCGACGCTAGCCTTGCTCGGAAGGGAATTATTCCGCAGAAAGTCGACGACAAAACCGGAAAGCCAGTATTCGATACCGATGGCAAGCCAGTGTTCGATTACACGTTGGCGATTCCCAATATGCTGATGTTCTACTTCCCGACCGGCATTCTTGGTCTGGGGCTCACCGCATTGTTGGCTAGTTTCATGTCCGGCATGGCAGGGAACGTCACGGCATTTAACACCGTCTTTACGTACGATATTTACCAGAGCTATGTCCATCCTGGTGCAAGTGATCGTCATTATCTATGGGTCGGACGCATCGCCACCGTGGCCGGAATTGCTCTTTCCATCGCCGCAGCATATGCGACCATGCGGTCGGAAAACATTATGAATATGCTCCAATTGGTGTTTGGATTTGTGAACGCGCCGCTTCTTGCCACCTTTCTCTTAGGCATGTTTTGGAAGCGAACAACCGCGGACGGAGCATTTTGGGGATTAATTGCAGGTACGCTTGCCGCTGCGATTCACCACGGGTTGACATTACCAGCAGGCGCGGAAGTCGGCATCAAAGGTGGTTGGCTGACGGGTGGCAATTGGATTGCCCATACTTATCACAGCGAGATGGCGGCAAATTTCTGGACAGCGATTTGGGCCTGGTCAGTCTGCTTCGTCGCAACGATTGTCGTCAGTTTATTTACGACTCCGCGCGACGAGCGCGAGTTGGTCGGCCTGGTCTATTCTCTTACTGAGAAGCCGAAAGATGATGCCGCAGCATGGTATGGTCGCCCGGGCGTACTCGGCGTCGTGGTGTTGGCCGCGGTTGTCGTGCTTAACTTCTTCTTCTGGTAGGCTCGAGCTCAAACGCAAGGGGTACTGCTATGCGAGGCGATATACGAATTCCGATCGGACTCATGTTTGCCGTGATCGGCATCATGCTTGCGATCTTTGGTGTTTTGACTCAGTTTGGCATTTTATTCGACCGCGCGATCTACGAGCGCTCGCTGGGGATCAATATTAACATCTGGTGGGGATTGATCTTGCTCGCATTTGGCGCTGGCATGTACTACTTCGGCCATCGAGCTGATTCCCTGGCGTCTGCAGGCGACACAAAGACAGAAACGCGAAAAAAAGACAAACGCCCGCGCGGGCACGGCCATTAGGAAGCGCCGTTAGTTCGCTCGAATGACATGCGCCCCGCGCGCCGGCCGACTGGTAAGTACACTAGGCTCGATCCCACACGCGGTTTGATAGGATTCGACAAGCTGCTTCGCAACTTGGTCGACCTTCGCCGTTTCGACGAGCGATACTGTACAGCCGCCGAAGCCTCCACCCGTCATGCGAGAACCGATGATGCCGCCGCTAGCCCCGATCTTACTAGCCAACTCGACGAGCAGATCAAGCTCGCTACAGCTAACCTCATAGTCGTCGCGTAGTGACGCGTGGCTCGCGTACATCAAGCTGCCGACTCGCGACCAATCGCCCGCCTTCATTGCAGCCGCCGCCTGCTGCGTCCGCTCGATTTCACTGATCGCGTGACGGCCGCGGCGATATTCGGCGTCGCCCAGCTTGCCTCGAGCAGAGTCCAATTGTTGTAAAGTCGCTTCTCGTAGCGAAGCGACACCCAACTTGCGGGCGGCCGATTCGCATTGGGCGCGCCGTTCGGCATACTCTCCACCCGAAAGCTCATGTTTGACGTTGGTGTTGACAATGAGCACCGTGGTATTCGGATTCAAAAACGGGATATGTTCGATTTGCCGCGAACAGCAATCGAGCAACATCAGATGATCGGCGCGGCACATGACCGATGCAAATTGATCCATAATTCCGCACGGCACACCAGCATACCCATGCTCCGCTTTTTGGCAGAGCAGCGCTTTCTCGACCGGATCGAGCGCTTGACCGGTTATGGCTTCGAATAGCGTGGCGGTAGCGATCTCGATCGAGGCACTACTCGACAGTCCACCACCGACCGGCACATCGGATTCGATGACCGCCTGGAAACCACTCGATCGCATGTTGAGCGCGGCACAGCCCACGACCACGCCCGCCACATAATTCGACCAGTGCCCCGAAGCAGCATGCTGCACCGCGCCGCCTAGATCAATTGTGGCTTCATCTTCAGCCGAGGCACTATAAAAACGGGCGTTCGACGAAGCTTCGTCCTTTCCGGCCGCGATCACGCAATAGCGGTCGATCGCCATTGGTAGCACGAAGCCGTCATTGTAGTCGATATGCTCGCCAATAATGTTGACGCGACCCGGCGCGGCGACGATCCATTGCGGCTCACTGTCGTAGCGGCTTCGGAAATGTTCCGAGGTGTGGGCAACGAGTTGATCGAGAAGAGTGTCTGTCATACCGCCCTATCAATGCTTAAAGAATATCAGATGCCAGTTTGTAGTCCGCGCTTTCCACTATGCGATGGCACTCGTCTACGTGGCGTTCAGCCAAAATGTTAACAGTATAGTTGGAATTAGCAGTGAGAGGATGGCAAATCCCCAGTATGGACTAGCGTATCCAACGCAAACCGCCGCATCGAGCACGATAATCGAATGCACGCAATTGCGGACCGCCGATTGAACACGCTGTGGCGACGGCTCGAAGATCGCCATCAAGCACCGGCGGCCGATGATGAGCGCAAGTACTACCCACAACAGGTACCATCCCAGGTGATGAACGATCAACGGCGGCCGGTCGACCGTCAACCATGGCACAGCCCCCAGTATCGCTACACCGGAAAGCAGAGTAATCAACCCCGTGGCCAGCCTTTTGCGAGAACTGACATGAGCATCCGTGCGGGCGAAGATCGTAACGCCCATGATGTAAATACCAATCCCAACCGCGATGAGAATCTCCGCTTTCCCCCACGGAATGATCATCAGGCTCATGCCGAGCAACACGTTGAGCATCCGGCACTCTCCCATGACGAGCGGTGCCAGCCGCGTCCGTTTTAAGCCGCCGTCGTATAACAAAACACACACAGCCAAGAGCGTCGCCACGACTCCCGGTCGCCAGTCGTTGACGAAGAAGAAGCTAAAGAGCCATGCCAAGACCAGCGCGGCCGACAGCATTCCCCAACCAACGGCGGTCGCGCTCTTCAGCGAAACGCGGCCAGAAGGAATCGGTCGGCCTGGCTGCTCACGGCTATCGACCTCCACGTCGAACACATCGTTCAGCACCATCCCGCTCAGGTACATGAGTACCGAGATGACGATTAATGTTCCAAGCTCCCAGGGCGACTGCATTTCACCTCGGAAGGCGACGAGATAGCCCATCAGAATGTCGGCCACGGCCGTGAACACATTCGGCAGGCGAAGCAACTGAAGCCAGGCAATAAGTCGCGAATATTTACGCAAGCTGCTGCAACCGCTTGGTGAGGAAGTCTTGCGCTTCGCGAGCGGCGCCATCCGGATCATCGCCATATGGATATAGCTCGACCGTGAGCCAGCCCGAGTAGCCGGTTTTTTGAATCGCGGCCAGCGTGGCCGAAAAATCAATCGCCCCATGCCCCGGCACCAGGTGCTGGTGGACGCGACTGGCCGCGATGTCTTCCAGATGATAATGGCGCGTATGCACCGCCATCTTGGCGACCCAATCTTGCGGATCTTCGCCGACGCAGTAAGCGTGACCAATATCGAAATTTAGGCCGACCATCTGCGAGTCGATCCGGCCAAGGAAATCCAAGTACTGTTGGAATCGCTCGATTAACAAACCCGGCTCTGGCTCGATCAGAATCGGCACGCCTACTTGCTCGGCCACCTCAACGCATGGCATCAGCTCATCGTAAAAAACATCAGCTCCCTCTTTCCACGATTGCCCTTCGGCGAGTGGGCCACCCGGCTCGATCGTGATATGCGGCGCACCGAGCTCTTGGGCTAGGTGAAGCGCTCGCTTGGTGTGTTCCCGACGGATCGCGCGGTAATGTGGGTCTGGCTCGATATAGCTCGGGTACCAATATGGCTGCCGCGGATCGGCGATCGCGTTCATCATAAACGCGTTGATATTGGAAATCGTCAATCGATGCCTGGCGAGCGCATCGCGAATCGCTTGCTTTTGCTCTTCCAGCAGCCCCGCCGGCCACGCATGCGGCACATCGGCTAATAGTTCGATGCCAGTGTAACCCAGGGCCGCAATGCGCGAAATCGTTTCTTCAATCGAGAAACGAAGGTAAGCGTTCGAGCTAAATGCAAGTCGCATCAGGGTATGTCTCACGCAAAGGCGCTAAGGCGCGAAGATTGGAAGGAGTGCAACGCTAATCTACACTAATCAGCGCTAATGAAATTCACTCAATTCAATAGGTTGTTATTAGCGAAGATTAGCGCCGATTATTTCCTACTCTACAAAACCTCTCTGCGTCTCCGCGCCTCTGCGTGAGACACAAATCACGTTCGGTTTTGCCTCCAAACCGGGTCCAGATGCGAATCATCGGACTTGGGCCAGCGGGTGAGCGTCACTTTTTGGCGGGTGTAAAACTGAATGCTTTCCGTACCTTGAATGTGCAAGTCGCCGAAGAACGAGCGGTTCCAGCCAGTGAATGGGAACCACGCCATCGG
>CAZJWY010000002.1:0-12338 GCA_964549545.1 uncultured Planctomycetaceae bacterium
CGGCGGTCACATCTTCGCGATCAAGAATCGTGACTACTCATACCGCTTGCCGCGCAAGGCCTTGCAGGCTGCCACGCGGATGGCACTCGCGTCCAAGGTGCGTGACGATGAACTATTAGTGATCGACGACCTGTCGTTCACCGCGCCGCGGACCAAAGACATGGCCGCGATTTTGAAATACCTCGATTGCCCGCAGGGCCAGAAGCTGTTGGTTACCACGGCCAAGAGCGATGCCAACGTGTATCGCAGCGCCCGCAACATTGAAGGTGTGTCGGTATCGCCAGCGACCGATTTGAATGCCTTGAGCATTCTCTCGTCGCGGAAGATGCTGATCACCAAGGCTGCTCTCGATGATCTGGTTGCGGCAGCCAAGAAGACTGGTCGAGCTGCCGAAGCAGCCGTCGAGGCCTAACGCAACGTAACATACGCCTGAGCCAATACCATGCCACGTGCAGTACTACAAACGTCGAAAATCACCCTCGAGCCGCACCAAATCATCGTGCGTCCGCTGGTGACTGAGAAGGGCATGCACCGTTCGACCCGGAACAACGCCTACGCCTTCGAGGTTCATAATCTGGCCACGAAGATTGATGTGCGTCGCGCGGTCGAAGAGTTGTTCAGCGTCAAAGTGCTGGACGTTAATACGCAAACCCGCAAGGGTAAGCCGCGCCGCACCCGCTTCCGCTCCGGTACTACCGGCAATTGGAAGAAGGCCATCGTTACGTTGGACAAAGAACACAGAATCGATTTCTTTTAGCAGGGCTATCGGTTATCGGCTCTTGGCTACCAGCCAGAGCGATAGCTGACAGCCGAAAGCCGACAGCTAAATCATGGGTATCCGAAAATACAATCCGACAACGCCAGGCCGCCGCGGTGCGACGGTTAGCGATTTCGCCGAGCTGACACCAGGTGTCAAGCCGGAAAAATCGTTGCTTCGCCCGAAGAGACGCAGCAGCGGTCGTAACAACCAGGGCAAGATCACTTCGCGGCATCGTGGCGGTGGTCACAAGCGTGCTTACCGGCTCATCGACTTCCGCCGCAACAAAGACGGTGTGCCGGCAAAGGTAGATTCGATTCAATACGATCCGAACCGCTCGGCCCGCATCGCCTTGTTGAACTATGTCGATGGCGAGAAGCGCTACATCGTTGCTCCACACGGCTTGAAGAAGGGCGACATGGTGATGAGCGGCGACGAAGCGCCGCCGACGGTCGGCAACTGCTTGCCATTGTCGAAGATTCCACTGGGTACGGCCATTCACAACGTCGAGCTTCAAGCTGGTCGCGGTGGCACGCTTTGCCGCAGTGCCGGCACGAGCGCGACGCTCATGGCCCGCGAAGCGGGTTGGGCACAGATCTCGCTGCCGAGCGGTGAAATTCGTCGTATTCCGTCCGCTTGCCGGGCCACGATCGGCTCAAGCAGTAATCCGGATAACGATGCAATCGTGTGGGGCAAGGCCGGTCGTCGGCGTTGGCTCGGTCGTCGGCCACATGTTCGCGGTACCGCGATGAACCCGTTCGACCATCCGCACGGTGGTGGTGAAGGTCGTACGAAGGGTGGTCGTCACCCGGTTAGCCCGCAAGGCAAATCGGCCAAGGGCGGCATGACGCGCCAGCGTCGTAAGGCATCGAATCAAGCAATCGTCCGCCGTCGACGCAGTCGGCGCTATGGCGTGCAGAAGTTGATAACAAAGTAGGAGACTTTCGGCTTTCGGCTTTCAGCTATCGGCCAGAATCGCACTTCTGACCGACAGCCGACAGCCGATAGCCGATAGCGAAAACAATGGGTCGTTCACTAAAAAAAGGTCCGTACGTCGACGCGAAGTTGTTCGCCAAGATCGAGCGGCAGAATGAATCGGGAATCAAAGAGGCCCTCACCACTTGGGCGCGGGCTTGCACGATTATTCCTGAGTTCGTCGGCCACACGTTCATGGTCCACAACGGAAAGACCCACCTGAAAGTATTTGTTACCGAAGATATGGTCGGTCACCGGCTCGGCGAGTTTGCTCCGACGAGAAGCTTCCGTGGCCACGGCGGCAAGGCCAAGGCTGAAGCAAAGGGTAAGTAAGGGTTTAAGAACAGGGCTGTCAGCTATCGACTGTTGGCTATCAGCCAGAAAAGACTTCTGGCCGAAAACCGAAAACCGATAGCCGAAAGCGAGACACATATGGCATACAAAGCAATTCATCGGCACGCTCGGATCAGCGCCCGCAAGGTGCGCCCGCTTGCCGATCTAATTCGCGGCAAAGCCGTCGACGATGCGCTCGCGATCCTGGCCTACCAGCCGCAGCGTGGCGCGCGGATGCTCGAGAAGTTGATCAAAAGCGCGCTCGGCAATGCCGAAGATTTGCGGGCGCCGAATGTCGGTGGCTTGGTTGTAAAAGACGCCCGTGTCGATGGCGGCCCGATGTTCAAGCGGATGCGGCCACGAGCCCGCGGCATGGCGCATGTCATCGCTCGTCGAAGTGCACACATTTCGGTCACGGTGGAGTAACCTAATTAGCCCCCGGTCACTGACCGGGGGCTAAATGGAACGCAATATGGGTCAAAAGATCAATCCAGTTAGTTTCCGCACGGGGATCATGATCGGCTGGAAGAGCCGATGGTACGCCTCCAAGAAGGAGTACGCGAGCCTACTGTTGGAAGACCACAAGATTCGCAAGTACGTTACGGAGAAGTACAAGTTTGCCGGGATTCCGAAGGTCGAGATCGAGCGCACTCGGGATGAAGTGAAAGTCGTGTTGCACGCCGCTCGGCCAGGTGTGATCATCGGTCGCAAGGGTACACAAGTCGATCAACTCCAGGACGAACTGCAAAACCTGGTGGGTCGACGGATCAATATCAAGATCGAGGAAATCACGCGACCCGAGTTGCAAGCGCATCTCGTGGCCGAAGAGATCGCGGAGCAGCTGGCCAAGCGGGCCAGCTTCCGCCGCACGTTGAAGCGGGCGCTCGAGACGACGATGGAAGCCGGGGCCAAGGGCATCAAGGTGCAATTGGCCGGCCGGTTGGGCGGGGCGGAAATGGCCCGCCGTGAGAAAGCAATCGCCGGGTCGATTCCGCTCAGCACACTGCGGGCAAAGATCGATTACGGTTTTGTGGAAGCCAGTACTGCCCAAGGCAATATTGGCGTCCAGGTGTGGATTAACCAAGGCATGTACGAGGACGAGACCGATGGCGCTGATGCCCAAGCGGGTGAAGCACCGAAAAAACCAAAGAGGGCGTATAAAAGGTAACGCTACGCGCGGCCAGCGCGTCGTCTTTGGGGAGTTCGGATTGCAGGCAGTCGAAGGTGGCTGGGTTAGCGCCCAGACGATCGAAGCCGGACGTATTGCGGCTACGCAATACATCCGCGGCGAAGGGCGGCTCTACGTTCGCGTATTTCCGCACAAGTCGATCACATCCATTCCGCTCGAAACCCGCATGGGTAAGGGCAAGGGTGAGCCAGAGTTCTGGGCGGCCGTGATTCGTCCGGGCACCGTCCTGTACGAATTGGGTGGCGTGAGCGAAGCGGCAGCCAAGATGTGCTTGGCACGTCTGGCGCACAAGATGCCGATTCGCGTTCGCATGGTGAAGAGACAAGGCTAGTACATAAAGCCGTGACCGGTGGTCGCGGAAACGATCATGGCAAAAGCAATTGAACTACGCGACATGAGCGACGAGCAGCTTGGGCTGACGCTCAAAGAAGCAAACGAGAACTTGTTCCGCCTGCGAATCAAGCAGCAGACCGAGCGGCTGGATGCTCCGAGTGAGCTTCGTCACAACCGTCGGCTCGTGGCACGGATCAAGACAGTACAAACACAGCGAGCTAAGAAAGCAGCCGCAACATAAGCCGCTGTCAGCTATCGGCTGTCGGCTATCGGCCAGGGGGTCCGATGGCGACTTGGCCGAAAGCTGATAGCCGACAGCCGAAAGCCAGAACATGCCCAAACGACAACTCACCGGCGTAGTCACCAGCGACAAGATGAACAAGTCGCGCCGCGTCGAAATCGATCGCCTGGTCAAGCACAAGCGCTACGGCAAATTCATGCGTCGCCGCACGGTGTGCCACGTCCACGATGAAAACAACGAATCCCACGAAGGTGACACGGTCGAAATCATCGAAGCGCCGCCGAAGTCGAAGTTGAAGCGCTGGGAGCTCCTGCGAATTGTTGCGAAGTCGCAGCAGGTCGACATCACGGCAATGCGAGCTGCCGCCGAGATGAAGCAGACCGAAACTGGCGAGGCAAATAAGTGAGAGGCTCTCGGCAAGAAGCCGCGAGCTTGGCCGACAGCCGAAAGCTGATAGCCGAAAGCTAATAACATGATCCAAATGCAAAGTAGATTGACGGTTGCCGACAATACCGGCGCCAAAGAGGTGATGTGCATCAAGGTGCTTGGCGGTAGCCGGCGCCGGGTGGCAGGCCTCGGCGACGTGATTATCTGCAGCGTCAAGCAAACGCTCCCAACGAGCGAAGTCAAGAAGAAAGCCGTCGTACGGGGTGTGATCGTACGGGTGAAGTTTCCGACGCGGCGGCCCGATGGCAGCTACGTCCGGTTCGATTCCAACGCGGTGGTGTTGATCGACAACGATCGCAACCCGCGCGGCACGCGCATTTTCGGCGCCGTTGCCCGCGAGTTACGCGAACGCAAATTTATGAAGATCGTTAGCCTGGCAAGTGAAGTAGTTTGATTTGGTTCGTGGTCCGTCGTCAATTGTCCCTTGCATAAAGGCAACAACTGACCACGGACAACGGACAACGGACAATAAAAATGTTAATTCGTACCGGTGACACAGTTGAAGTAATCGCGGGCAACGATCGCGGCCAGAAGAGCAAGGTCCTCAAGGTGGACCGCTCGACCGGCAAGGCGGTTGTCGAAGGTGTGAACCGCGTCAAGAAGCACATCCGCCGCAGCCAGAAATACCCACAAGGCGGCGTGCTTAGCAAGGAAATGCCAGTTCAGCTTTCCAATGTGAAATACGTGTGCCAGTCGTGTGGCGCGGCGACCCGCCTGGGCGCGCGTTTCCTCGACGACGGCAGCAAAGAGCGCTTCTGCAAGAAGTGCAACGCCAGCGCCGGCCAGATCGCCCCGGCCAAGAAAGCCCATTCCGCATCCGCAGCCAAACCAGCAAAGGCCGGCAAGAAGTAAACCAAGTCGTGCCCTGAATAAATACGATGGCCAAGAAAAAAGAAAAATCCGAAGAGAAAGCCGGCAACCCGCCGCCGACTCCCCGTTTGCAAACGGTCTACGAAGAGCAGATTCGTTCTCACTTGCAAGAAAAGCTGGGACGTGAAAATCGCCTCGCGTTGCCGCGGCTCGACAAGATCGTGGTCAGCATGGGCGTCGGAAGCGCCGTTACCGACAAGAAGCACATGGAAGAGGCAACGGCTGCTCTCGGTGAAATCACGGGTCAGAAGCCGGTCCGTTGCAAGGCGCGGAAAAGCATTGCTTCGTTCCGCCTGCGTGAAGGATTGGATATCGGCTGCAAGGTCACGCTTCGCCGCGCTCGGATGTACGAGTTTCTCGATCGCTTGATTTCACTCGCGTTGCCGCGCGTGCGCGACTTTCGGGGCCTCAATCCAGATGCGTTCGACGGGCACGGCAACTACAGCCTGGGCCTCAACGAGCAGCTCGTGTTTCCGGAAATCAACCCAGACAAGTACACGAACGTGCAGGGCATGAACATCACGATCTGCACCAAGTCCAGCACAGATGATGAGTCGCGCGAAATGTTGCGGGCCTTCGGCTTGCCGTTCCGCCGTGAAGATACAGAAGCGTAGCAGGCTATCGGCTGTCGGCTATTAGCTGTCGGCCAAGACAATAACAAAACAGACTGATAAGCGAACATGTCTGGCTGAGAGCCGAAAGCCGACAACCAAGAAACAAGGAACCAACCGCGGTGGCTAGCAAATCGAAAATCGCCAAAGCGAAACGAACGCCAAAGTTCAGCACTCGTCGCGAGAACCGTTGCCAATTGTGTGGCCGGCCGCGAGCCGTGTATCAGAAATTTGGCATTTGCCGCATTTGCTTCCGAAAACTGGCCGACCAGGGCTTGATCCCAGGCGTCCGCAACGCGAGTTGGTAATTTAGAGAGGTGTCAGGTGTCAGGTGTCGGGTGTCAGAGTCCCGAGGCTGACGTTTGACACTCGTATTCCCTGACACCTGAAACCCGATACCTGACACCTAAGCTATGATGACCGACCCCATCGCCGATATGCTCACGTGCATCCGCAATGCCGTGCGGATTGAGCGCCCCCGTGTCGAAATGCCGCTCTCGAAGGTGAAATGCGGTCTGGCCGAGGTGCTCAAGCGCGAAGGGTATATCTGGGATTGGCGCGAAGAGCACGAAGACGGCGCGCCCAGCAAGCAACTATCGATCGAATTGAAGTATGGCCCGAACGGCGAGCGCGTGATTCGTCACATCCGCCGCGTCAGCAAGCCAGGTCGCCGCGTCTACAGCCCGGCCACCTCGCTCAAGCCAATCCTCAACGGTCTGGGAATTTCCATCATCAGTACCAGCCGCGGCGTGATCAGCGACCGCGAAGCACGCCAACGAAACCTCGGCGGCGAAGTATTGTGTGAAGTGTGGTAGATGGGCTATCGGCTCTCAGCTATCGACTGTCAGTAGAAGACAGTCGCTTGGCCGAAAGCCGAAAGCCGACAGCCGAAAGCTAAAACATGTCTCGTATAGGTAAAAAACCGATTCCAGTGCCAAGCGGCGCGAAGGTTAACGTCGTCAATCGCGCGGTGACTGTCGAAGGCAAGCTCGGCAAGCTCGAGTACACCCATCGCCCCGAGATTACCGTCAAGATCGATGGCGATACGATCGTATGTTCGCGCGACTCCGAAGAGCGCGAATGCCGCGCTTATCACGGCCTGACTCGGGCGCTCATCAACAACATGTTGGTCGGCGTTACCGAAGGCTACGAGAAGAAGCTCGAGATTCAGGGCGTCGGCTACCTCGGCGCCGTCGCGGGCGACACCTTGCAGCTTCGTGTCGGCTTTGCCAACGAAGTCCACAAGAAGATTCCCAAGGGGCTTACCGTCACGTGCCCTGACCAAACGCATATCGTCATCAAGGGCACCGACAAGCAGCTCGTCGGCGAGTTCGCCGCCGAAGTTCGCGCGGTTCGCAAGCCCGAACCATACAAAGGCAAAGGTATCCGGTACGAAGGCGAACAAGTTCGTCGTAAGGCCGGCAAGACAGCAACGTAATAAAGGGGTGAGGGTCGAGGAGCGAGCAGCGAGTGTTTTACTCACTCCTCACTCCTCACTCCTCGCCGCTCCAAAGTCATGGAACACTTCAAGAAACTAGGCCAGTTGAGAAGGCGTCGCGCGTTTCGCGTTCGCAAGCGGATTCGTGGCACCTCCGAGCGACCGCGCTTGAGCGTCGCGCGCAGCCACAAACACATTGCCGCGCAATTGATCGACGACATCACGGGCAAGACGCTCGCGTCGGCCTCGTCATTGGATAAGAACCTCACCGGAAAGATCAAGTCGGGCGGCAACCAAGATGCCGCTCAGGCAATTGGCAAGGCGATCGCCGAGCGAGGAATCGCCGCGGGTGTAAAGGCCGTTGCCTTTGATCGCGGCCCCTATCGCTACCACGGTCGTGTGGCCGCCTTGGCCGACGCCGCACGCGAGGGTGGTCTTAGCTTTTAACGATATTTTAAAGACAAACAAATATGGCACCAAGTAAAGAGCGCAAAAGCGACCGTAACGCCCCCTCCGAGCGCATCGAAGGCGAGTTGTCCGAGAACATCGTCAAGATCAAGCGCTGCGCCGCGGTCGTGAAAGGTGGTCGTCGCTTCAGCTTCGCCGCGATGGTCGTCGTCGGCGACGGTAAAGGCAAAGTGGGCTGGGGCTATGGCAAAGCCAATGAAGTGCCCCCCTCCGTGGAAAAGGCCCGCAAGGAAGGCATGCGCAGCATGGTCAGTGTCGCGCTCGACCGCAGCTCGATCTCCCACAAGGTCGAGGGCCACTACGGCGCCGCTCATGTGATTCTGCTGCCCGCTGCCCCTGGTGCGGGCGTGATCGCCGGTTCCGCCGTGCGTGCCGTCTGCGAAGCGGCCGGTATCCACGATATCCTTACCAAGAGCTTCGGCTCGAACAATCCAATTGCCCTGGTGAAGGCCACCTTCGCCGCCCTGAAACAACTTCGGCCCAAGGCCGACGTCGAACGCTTACGACAGGTCACGCTCACATGAACCTCAACGATGTAAATCGCGGTGTCGAAACAAACCGCCCGCGCAAGCGGTTGGGCCGAGGTATTGGTTCCGGACAAGGCAAGACTGCCGGCCGTGGCCACAAAGGCCAGTGGTCGCATAATGGTGTGTCGTTCCTTTCCATCTTCCAGGGTGGTACGATGCCGCTCGTGCGGCGCATCCCCAAGCGCGGCTTTAACAACCGCTGGGCCAAGACCGTGCTCATCGTGAATGTCGGCGACTTGAACGGCCACTTCAAGTCGGGTGACAAAGTCACTCCCGAAACGCTTGTCGAAGCCAACTTGGTCCAAGGCAGATACGACGAACTCAAGATCCTCGGCAACGGTGAGGTAACCAAGAAGCTCAAGATTTCCGCTCATCGTTTCAGCCAGGCAGCCACCGAGAAGATCACCGCCGCAGGCGGCGAGGTTATCGTGCTCCCCGGCAAAGCTCCGGTCGTCAAAGGTAAGAAGAAAGAAGCCAAGGCTGGCTCGAAGAGCTAACTCGAAAGGGTGAGTGCGTGACGCGTCGGGTGTGAGTTGTTAGGTGTCTGACACCTGACACCTGACACCTGACACCTATCCACTCACAGTGGTTGGAAGCCATGTGGGAAAAAATCAAAGTCATCTGGAAGATTCCCGAGCTGCGCACCAAGATCGGTCTGACGCTGCTCATGCTGGCGATCTATCGCGTCGGCTTCCAAATTCAGGTGCCGATTCTCGATCCAGCCAAGGTGGCAGCCGCCGAAAAATCGACCGTTGGCGCGATGCTTGAGCAAGTCGCCATGCTAAGCGCCAGCCGCCTGAGCCAAGTTACGATCTTCGGCCTGGGCATCATGCCCTATATCTCCGCCTCCATCATTTTTCAACTATTGGCAAGCGTGTATCCACCCCTTGAGCAATTACAAAAAGAGGGGGAGGCGGGCCGAAAGAAAATCAACGAATACACGCGCTACGCGACCTTCTTCCTCTGCATATTCCAAAGTTGGTTCTACATACAGTCGTACGTCCAGGCTCAAGGATTTGTCGCCCCCGCGTTTTTGAATTCCTCGGGAAGCATCGTCTGGTACTGGAAAATAGCCACTGTGCTTACGATGACTGCTGGCACGATGTTCCTCATGTGGCTTGGCGAGCAGATCGACGAGTTCGGCATCGGCAACGGTATTAGTCTGTTGATCATGGCCGGTATTCTCGCTCGCATGCCGAGCGCAGGTTTGGAGCTCTTGCAACAAGCATCGTTCGACCTGAGCGGCAGCGGCGGCAAGCTTGGTATCGCCGGTTTGATCATGCTGGCGGCGGTGTTCGTCGCGGTCGTGATGGGGGTGGTGTTCATTACGCTCGGCCAGCGCCGGATCACGATGCAAAGCGCCAAGCACGTTCGCGGGCGCCGCGTCTTCGGCGGCACGAAGAACTACATGCCTCTTAAGGTCAATCAGGCTGGCGTGATGCCGATCATTTTCGCTAGCAGCCTGTTGATGTTCCCGATGATCATCTTCCAGAACCTCGCCAATATCTCCAGTCCAGATACGTGGTGGGGTCACACGATCGAGTGGTTCAACAGCGTCTTCAACTATACCAAGAGCGATCGCGGCTTCATTTACAATGTTCTCTACCTGATTCTGATCTACTTCTTCTGCTACTTCTGGACGGCCATTACGTTCAACCCGAAAGACATGGCCGACAATCTGAAAAACTTCGGTTCGTTCATTCCTGGTTACCGGCCAGGCAAGCGAACGGCTGATTACCTGGAAAAAGTAATGGTCCGGATCACTTACGTTGGCGCCGGCTTCCTCGCGATCGTGGCAATCATTCCCACGATCGTTTCCAGCGCGCTCGGAGTGAACGCTGGAATCGCCAGTTTCTATGGTGGAACTAGTTTGCTGATCGCCGTGAGCGTTGCGTTCGACCTGGTGCAGAAGATCGACAGTCACCTCGTCATGCGAAATTACACTGGGCTTTTGGAAGAGTGAGAGCGTGGCATTTGCGGGCAACGGATTGTGCATTGGGCCGACTGAATCCGCAATCACTGAATCGCAATCCGAAATCGAGAATGTTCCCATGCGCATCGTGTTCCTTGGTCCACCCGGCGCTGGAAAAGGGACGCAGGCCCAACTGCTCAAGGACTATCTTGGCATCGCTCACCTCTCGACGGGTGAAATGCTTCGCCAAGCCAACGATGCCGGCACCACGCTGGGTCGCGAAGCAACTCGCTACATGAACGCAGGTAAGCTCGTCCCAGACGAGGTTGTCGTCGGCATCATCATCGACCGGCTGGCCGAAAAGGACTGCGAGCGTGGAAGCCTGTTCGATGGTTTTCCGCGAACTGTCCCGCAAGCGGAGGAACTCGATCGGATGCTCGCCGAGCGTTCGATACCGCTCGACCTGGTCGTGGCGCTCGACGTGCCCGAGCCGAAGTTGGTCGATCGCTTGCTCCATCGTGGACGTCCCGACGACGACCCCAAGACCATTCGCGAGCGGTTCCGCCAGTACCACCAATTGACTCAACCACTGCTCAACTATTACCGCGAGCAAAAGATACTGCGAGAGATCGACGCGGATGGCACTCCCGAGGAAGTGGCGACCAAGGTGCGGGCGGCCATCGACGCCGTTTCCTGCCCAGACCGCCGGTAGTTGCCCGATTGGATAAGATTGTCTGCCCCGTTCAACTGTCTGTTAGGTTTCGAACGCCGTGATTCAGCTTAAATCCGAACGTGAAATCGCCCTGATGCGCCACGCTGGCATTTGTGTCTGGCAGGCTCATCAGCTCGTGCGCCAAGTGGTCGCACCGGGTGTCACGACGGCCGAGATCGATGCCGTCGTCGCCGAGCATTTCCGCTTCTGCAATGCGGAGCCCCTCTTTAGGAACTACCCGCATCAAAACGCAGGGCGCCCGGCGTTTCCCGCCGCCACCTGCACCAGCGTCAACGAAGAGGTGGTCCACGGCATTCCGACCCACCGCGTGCTGCGCGAAGGCGATGTTGTAAGCGTCGATACGGGTTGCCGCCTCAACGGTTGGTGTGGTGATTCCGCCTATACGTATCCTGCCGGCCGCATCGCCCCCGAGGTCCAGCAACTGCTCGATGTAACGGTCGCCGTACTCGATCTGGCCTTCGAGCTGATGCACACCAAGCCCCGTTGGGGTCAGATCGCCCGTGAGATGGCCCAGCTCGTTCGCGACAACGGCTTCTCGACCGTCGAGTGTTTCGTCGGCCACGGCATTGGCCGCAATATGCACGAAGAGCCGCAGGTGCCCAATTTTCTCAGCCGCTCCCTCCGCGGCAGCGGCGATTTCCGCATCGAGCCTGGTCTGGTGATCGCGGTCGAGCCGATGGTCAACATGGGCACCAAACGCGTGAAGATGCTTCGCGACTTCTGGACCCAATCGACGCTCGATCGCAAGCCCAGTGCCCATTTCGAACACACGATTGCCGTGACGAACAACGGCCCCGTCTTGCTGACGGCCGCTCCTACGCCCGACGAAATCGCCGGTTTACCGTGGGATTTTGCCGCCGTGTCGGCCGCCATCAAGCCGATCGACTCCACGGTGGAAGCAGCCCGGACATGAGCCGATTGCCGAGAAAAACGGGGTGAGAATCTCTGTAGATCAGGGGTTGTAGAGAAAGCTCCTGAGGCCATATATTGAAATGTTTACCGCCTGCCGGATATTGCCATGAAAGTTAAAGCCAGCGTTAAGCGAGTTTGCGACAAGTGCAAGGTCGTCCGCCGCCGTGGGGTCGTGCGAGTCGTCTGCAGCAATCCACGCCACAAGCAGCGCCAGGGTTAAGAATTTAGCGGCGGGGCTCGCCCCGCGCGCCTAGGAGCTAGTATGCCACGTTTGCAAGGTGTTGATATTCCGAATGACCGCCCGACGGCCATCGCCCTGACGTACCTGTACGGCGTCGGTCCGAAGACTGCCCGCGAGCTATGTCACAAGGCGGGCGTCAATCCACAGGCGCACGCGCGTGAGCTCGGCGAAGACGAAGTCGCGCGCATCGCTGCGCTCTTGGACAAAGACTACACGGTCGAAGGCCAGTTGCGTCGGCAAGTATCGCAAAACATTTCGCGCTTGCGAGACATCGCTTGCTACCGTGGCGTGCGGCATCGTCGTGGTCTGCCGGTCCGCGGCCAGCGCACCCGCACCAACGCCCGCACCCGC
>CAZJWY010000002.1:12348-39405 GCA_964549545.1 uncultured Planctomycetaceae bacterium
TATCGCAGGTGTCGACATCCCCCGTGAGAAGCGTCTCGAGATCTCGTTGACGTACCTCTTCGGCATCGGCCGCACCACCGCGCAGCAGATCTGCGCCGCGACCGACATCAACCCCTCCACCCGGGTCCGCGACCTCACCGATGAAGAGGTCAATCGGATCCGCGCCTACATCGACCAGAACATCCGCATCGAGGGTGATCTGCGTCGGGAGATCGACCTCGACATCCGTCGCAAGATGGAGATCGGTTGCTACCAGGGCATCCGCCACCGCCGGGGACTTCCCGTCCACGGTCAGCGCACGCAGACCAACGCTCGCACCCGCAAGGGTCCGAAGAAGACCGTCGCCGGCAAGAAGGGCGTCAAAGACCTGCGTTAAAGAAACAATGATTTGCCGCACAGTGTCCTATTCGCTGGCGGTTTAGCCTCCGCATCCAACAAGCACCCATCGTTCTCTTATGTCAAAAGTCAAAGTCAAGAAGAAAGCCCGTCGCAACGTCTCGGTTGGCATCGCTTACATCCAAGCGACGTTCAACAACACGACCGTCACGATTACGGATACCAAAGGCGACACGCTCTGTTGGGCCAGCGCCGGCACCAGCGGTTTCAAGGGAAGCCGCAAGAGCACCCCGTTCGCCGGGCAGATGGCCGCTCAGCAAGCTGCTGACAAGGCTAAGAAATATGGCGTCAAGGAAGTGGAAGTAAAAGTGAAGGGCCCCGGCAGCGGACGCGAAAGCGCGATCACCTCGTTGGAAGCCGCCGGCCTCAAAGTAAAGTCCATCGAAGACATCACGCCGCTGCCGCATAACGGTTGCCGTCCGCGCAAAAAGCGTCGCGTCTAATAAATAGGTTCAGGGTTCAGGGTTCAGTTTGCGAGCCTTGTTCTTCCTGAACCCTAAACCCTAAACTCTGAACCCTATTCATGGCACGATACACCGGTCCAGTTTGTCGCCTCTGCCGCCGCGACGGTTTGAAGCTCTTCCTCAAGGGAACGCGTTGCGATACGCCGAAGTGTGCGATCGAGCGTCGTGAGAATCCGCCAGGCATGCACGTGGGTCGCCGCAGCAAGCTCACCGATTACGGCACCCACCTGCGCGAGAAGCAGAAGGTCAAGCATTATTACGGCGTCTTGGAGCGTCAGTTCCGCAAGTACTACCACGAAGCCGTGAAGGGGAAGGGCAACACCGGCGACGCGCTCATGGCGATCCTCGAGCGCCGGCTCGACAACGTCGTCCATCGGCTTGGCTTCGGCCAGAGCCGCGCCCAGGCCCGTCAAATGATCCGTCATGGTCATATCACGGTCAACGGCCACACGGTGACGATCGCCAGCTACCAGACTCGCGTTGGCGACGTGATCCGCGCGAAGAACAAGGCCAAGAGCCTTGACCTCGTGCGCGGCGCGATGGCCGAGAGCAATCGCGACATCCCTGATTTCCTGTCGCGCAGCGATTCTCAAATTCCAGAGGGCATTGTCGGTCGCCTCCCAGCCGCCGACGATGTTTCGATTCCGATCCAAACGCAATTGATCATCGAGCTTTGCTCGCGATAACAACATCGGCCAAGGTCGCCGACCTCGGCTGAGTTTGCCAGCCGGCTTCGTGCAAGCCAATTACACATAACAACACATCGCTTGGTTCCCAATAGGGGAGGTTTAATCATGCATATTCGATGGCGTGGACTAGAGTTGCCCAGCGCAGTCACCTGCGAAGCAGCCACCCTGACCTCGACGTACGGCAAGTTCATCGCCGAGCCGTTTGAGCGAGGCTTCGGCTCGACGATCGGCAACGGCCTTCGTCGCGTGCTGCTCTCGAGTCTCGAGGGAAGCGCCGTTACGCAGATCAAGGTCCACAATGCTCAGCATGAGTTCACCACGATCAAGGGCGTTGCTGAAGACGTCACCGACATTGTGCTCAACGTCAAGTCGCTCGTCGTGAAAAATCACAGCGAAACGACTCGCGTCTTGCGGGTCGAAAAGAACACAGCCGGACCGATTCTCGCCAGCGACATCGAAACCGATGAAGCCGTCGAGGTGCTAAACCCGAGTCACGTTCTGGCCACGCTCACCGACAACGTTCCGTTCGTCATGGAGATGGTCATCGAAAACGGTCGTGGCTATATCCCCGCCACCGAGCACAGCCAGAACATCCAGGAAATCGGCATCATCCCGATCGATGCGGTCTATAGCCCGGTCGTACGCGTCCGCTACGGCATCGAAGAGACTCGCGTCGGTCAAAAGACTAACTACGACAAGCTCACGCTCGAGATTTGGACCAACGGTTCGGTCGCGCCCGAGATGGCGCTTGTCGAATCCGCCAAGATCCTCCGCAAGCATCTCAATCCGTTCGTCCAGTACACCGAGCTTGGCCCACAAGTTCGTTCGCCTGCCCGCGAAACCCCGATTTCGCTCGACGCCAACCTGGAGTCGAAGCTAGCCATGCCGTTGGCGGATTTGAACTTGTCGGTGCGGGCGAGCAACTGCCTCGAATCAGAAAACATCATGACGGTTCGCGACCTGGTCATTCGCAGCGAAGACGCCCTCTTGGAAGTGCGCAACTTCGGCGAAACCACGCTGACCGAAGTCCGAAACAAGCTCCGCGACCTGGGCCTCCACCTCGGCATGCGTTTGCCGCAGATCCCCGCCGGAGTCTAACTACCTTTGCCGCTCGCGGCTTAGCGATCACCACGAATTTCCCGGTGCAATCATGCGACATCGACGAAAAGGCCGAAAACTAGGTCGTGCCCCCAAGCATCAGCGCGCGCTGCAGCGAGCTCTCGCCACCGCGCTGTTCCTCACGGAGCGCGATGCCGAGTACGACGAAAACAAGCCGAAGGTCAAAGGTCGAATCATTACGACCATTTCCAAGGCCAAGGAAGTTCGCCCGCTCGTGGAGAAGTGCATCACGATTGCTCGCAAAGGCCTTTTGGCTGAAGAGGCAGCACGTCAGCACGGCACCACGGCCGAACGCGGTACGGATGCTTGGAAGACTTGGCGCAAGAGCGACAAGTGGCGTCAGTGGAACGCGGCCGTCGCGCCTGCCGTGGCCGCTCGCCGTCGCTGCTTGCAATTGATCGGCGACAAGCAAGCCGTCCTCGTCCTTTTTGACACAGTGGCCCCGCGGTTCACGGATCGCCCAGGTGGCTACACGCGGATCCTTCGCCTCGCCAAGCCGCGCCTCGGCGATGCTGGCACGCGGGCGATCCTGGAGTTCGTTGGCGTTCGCGACCGAGTCATCGAGCGCAGCGTTCGCCCGACGTTCGAAGGTGATGCACCGTCTGACACCGGCAAGAAGCCCGCTGGCGCGGGCGCCTAGGCAGAGCTTCCTGCAGATTCATATACGCAGCAGCCGAGGCAAAACGTCTCGGCTGCTAGCATTCTACGGCCGTAGCTGAATTCGCAAGAATTCGGTTTCCGTAGGATTGCTTCAATCGTCATTCGGTTTCCATCGCGGCGCGGCGCTCTACCCTACGAAATAGCCTGCAATTCGAGCTTGCATTGACCGGCTGTCCGCGCTTTCCTACCATCCGCTCCTGTTCCAGCTTGTAACCCAGCTCGGAACAACCTCATCTACTCTGGCTCACCGAGCGGGCCTACCACGCTTGTCATTTGGCGATGATCCCTTTCTCTCCACTACGCATCGCACTCGCGCTCATCGTCTGCCTTGCCGGCGGTTGCCACATGTTTTCGGAGAAGGAGCTGGTGAAGAGCCATTCGCCGCTTCAATCCGCCAGCCCGTCGCCCGACAGCGTCGCGATGGAGATCATCTGGGCCCGCTTTCCAGCCAACGACCCCGTGCTCGACGACTCGGCTTGGAGCGAGATCGACGAGACGCAAATCAACCCCACTGTCCGCCGCGAGCTGTTGGACAATGGCATCCGCGCCGGCGTGATTGCCGGCACCGTGCCGCCCGCGATCGATCGTGTTTTGCATCAAGGCAAAACCTCGGCCGGTGGTGGAAAGAAAACCGCCGCTAAGCAGATGGATGAATTCACCAACGATCCGATCGTTCACGGCAACGTCCGGCGATTGCGGCGAAACCAACGCGCGGAAATTCAAGCTTCGGAGGTTTATCCCACGTTGCCGCTTTTGCTCAGCAGTGGCGGCGAGCTGGGCGGTCGCCCCTTCATGCAAGCGCAAGCGATCTACGCGCTGCGAGTCGATCCACAGCCAGACCACATGGCCCTGGTCGAGTTGACTCCCGAACTTCACTCCGGTGAACCCAAGCTCCGCTTTACCGGCGGCGAGGACGGCATCCTCCGCCAAATTCCGTTGCGCGAGCGCAAGGTCTTCGACCGAATGAAAGTTTCGGTACGGCTCGCGCCGGGAGAAACGCTGGTCCTCATGAGTCGCCCCAACTCGGGTAGTCGTCTGGGGGATTGTTTCCACACCGTCGATTCGACCGACGGCCCGCAGCACAAGCTGATTCTCATCCGCCTCGCCGAAGTGCCCACGAGCGACACCTTCGCGCTCAGTCCGTAACGACGGCGCCTGCCGCACTCCAAGCCTTTTCAAGTCGTGCTGGAGGGCTGTAAAGATTTGTGGTCAAGTAGCGCCGTTGGCGCCACCTGAACCGATCCGAGACGGATCGGCTATATAGCCCGGCCGTTTCGGCCGACGGAGCAACACGTCCACATTCCACGACCGTATCGGCTGCGGCCAAAATCCGTTACTAAACTCGCGCCGGGTTGCTCACTTTCGCGCCTCCCCAAATGCCTGTAAAATACGTGCTTCGGTTGCGTGCCGCAGGTTGCCCGTAATCTTTCATTGTTTCGTAGAAGTGACATCATGCCCCTGGTTCCTATGCGTCTCTTGCTCGACCACGCTGCCGAGAACGATTACGGATTGGCTGCATTCAACGTCAACAACATGGAGCAAATCCAGTCGATCATGGAGGCCGCTCGCGAGACGCAGTCGCCGGTCATCGTGCAAGCCTCGCGCGGCGCCCGCTCCTACTCGCAAGACAACTACCTCAAGCATCTGATGCTCGCCGCCGCCGAGCTCTACCCCGAGCTGCCGATCTGCATGCATCAGGACCACGGCAACGGCCCGGCCACTTGTAAAAGCGCCATTGAGAACAACTTCACGTCCGTCATGATGGACGGCTCGCTCAAAGAAGACGGTAAAACTCCTGCTGACTTCGAGTACAACGTGCGGGTCACTCGAGAAGTCTGCGAACTGGCCCATGCCAAGGGCGTTTCGGTCGAGGGCGAACTCGGCTGCCTCGGCTCGCTCGAATCGGGCCACGGCGAAAAGGAAGATGGCCACGGCGCCGAAGGCGTGCTCTCACATGATCAGCTCCTCACCGATCCCGATGAAGCCGAACGCTTCGTCGCTGAAACCGGCGTCGATGCGCTCGCCGTCGCCATCGGCACCAGCCACGGCGCGTACAAGTTCACCAAGAAGCCGACCGGCGAAGTTCTCGCAATGGATCGCATCGAAGAGATTCATCGCCGCCTGCCGAATTGTCACCTCGTGATGCACGGCTCGAGCAGCGTGCCTCAAGAGCTGCAAGACATCATCAACAAGTACGGCGGCAAACTGAAGCAAACCTGGGGCGTTCCCGTCGAAGAAATTCAGCGAGGCATTAAGCACGGCGTCCGCAAGATCAATGTCGACACCGACAATCGCCTCGCGATCACCGGCGCCATCCGCAAGGTCTTCGCCGAGTCGCCAGAGAAGTTCGACCCGCGCGACTACCTCAAGCCGGCTCGCGAAGCCATGAAAAAGGTTTGCGTCGATCGCATGGTCGCTTTCGGTCAGGCTGGCCAGGCCCCGAAGATCAAGCCGGTCTCTTGCGAGAAGTTCATCAGCTACTACGCGATGGTCTAACGAATCTCGCGCTTGACGGCAGGCGCTCGATTTCTAATGAGAGCGTGCAACGCGTTTTCAATCCGCGTTGCACGCTCCTATCTTTTTCCCCAATAGCAGGTGGGCCACGCTCGCCGAATTCCTTCCCGCGCACCATTCCTCGCGCAACCCCACCCCTCCTAAAACGGATCGAAAATACAAGCGGATCCATTTCTCTTCGAAAAGAGCCATCCGCAGACAAATGTCACGCTCTCATTGATCTTTTTCTTTTGTCCAAATTTCTCGGAACCCGTTCCGACTCTCGCGGGTTTTAGCGCGTAGTGGGCCTTACTGCCTTCTGGTCAGAAAGAGGCGGTTGGCTAGCAGTCGCGTGTTCGGTGCATCGACTGCTATCACCTAATCTCGTATTTGTTTGGAAAGGAACAGAAATGCGATATCTCGTCTCGTGTTTCGCATTGATTGCGGCCAGCGCGCTGGCCCTGACGGCTTTCGCCCAGCCGCCAGAAAAGGAGAAGAACAAAGACAAAGATCGCCGCGCTCAAGTGCGCGAGCGCATCCTGAAAGAATTCGACGCAAACAAAGACGGCAAGCTTGATGATGCGGAGCGCGCCAAGGCTCGCGAATCTCGTCGCGGCAAGCGTGAAGCGCGCCGGGGCAGCCTCGGCGGCGAGCGTCGCGGAGAACCCCGCAGGCCCGAGGGACGTCGCAGCCCGCAGCCGCCCGATCCCGCCAAAGTGTTTGCCAAGTTCGATAAAGACAACGACGGCAAGCTCAGCAAGGACGAATTTATGAAGCTAGCCAAAAATATTCGCGAGCGCATGCGTCGTGCCGGCGGCCCCGCAGGTCGTCACTTCGCCGACGTCCCGCTGCGCCGTCGCTTCGAGGGTCGTCGCTTTGCTGGTCCGCCGCGAGGCCGCGAGTTCGGTCGTGATCGCTTTGCTGGTCCACGCCATCGAGGATTCGAGTGGGGACGTTTTGCCGGCCCACCACGAGGCTTCGGGTTCGACCGACCTCGCGGCCCTCGTCCACCCCGCCCGCCATTCGATCGTTTCGCTGATCGTCGTTTCGCTGATCGTCGCTTCGCTGATCGTCGCTTCGCTGATCGTCGCTTCGCTGGTCCGTCTCGTGGGCCAAAGTTCGATCGGCCACGGCATGGCGGTCGTGATGAAATGAGGCCACCGCGCCAGGGAGATCAGAGCAGTCATCGTTGGCGGTCGGAACGTCGCAACGACGATGACCGCCCGCGCGCCGATCGTGAAGATGGTCATCGACGCGAGCGTCCCGAGGGTCGACCTCGCGATGATCGTCCGCGGGGCGATGCCGAGAGAGGTCCTCGCCACGTGCGTCCCGATGGGCCACCCCATGGCGATCGTCCGCCCCGTGACGGTGACGAAGGTCCTCGCCGCCGCCGCCCTGATGGCCCACCACGTGGTGAAGGGCCACCGCCTGGCGAAGCCGGCCTGCGTGGCGGGCATCATCCGCCCGGCCCACCCCACGAAAAACCTGGCGACGAAAAGGCCAGCCCCAAACCCGAGGCGGCCGTTTAGTCTCTCTTGTTAGCACCCGGTCCCGTATCTCTTGGTCCCAGCCAATTCGGGACCGGGTCGCTTTTATCTATTAGAACGACCTTTTCAACAAAATATATAGCCGACCCATATTGGGTCGGTCACCCAACGACCAAATGCCCTCGCAATGATCGCCTGTCTTTCCCGGCCAAGAAGGCCTGGCTCTGCGTGCCGCACATCCAGTTCGCCGCGCGGTTGTGCCGATCATCCCGGCCATCCGGCCCAATTTCGAGCGGCCGCCCTCATCCACCGGCCAAATCTCTCGATTTCCGGCCCAAGCGGCCACTTTTGTTGCCGCTCGGATTTGCCGTATCTATACTGAAATTAACCACTTTCGCGCTCACTCTCTCCCCGCGGTCAATTTCAGCGGGCCAATTCATGCATTCATCGGCAATGGCTTTCGTCACAACTATTTCCCGTTGCGCCGCGGCCAAGCTCTGCGCCATGCTCGCATGCGCCCTCGTCGCATGCGGCTTAGCGCTCCATACGCACCCCGTCCACGCCGCCCTGCCCAGCGAACGCCAACTTGCTCCCGGCGTCCTGACCACGATCGCCCCGAGTTTGAATCCGGAAGACACGGTCAGCACGCACGACATCATGGAAATCCGCGCCAACGTCGCCGTCGACTGGAAGCCCGAGTACATCGCCGCTTCCGACACGCTCTACGGCATGGCCGACAAAGCCAAGTTCCGCCGCGAGATCTTTTGCTTCGAGTTTTCGTTCAAGCCGCTCCGCATGATCGAGGTCGATGTTCCGGCCGCAGATGGCACTACCGAACGCAAGCTTGTGTGGTACTTGGTCTACCGAGTTCGCAATACGGGCAAAGTCATCAAGCCGGTCGAAGGCCAAGATGGCGTTTACACCACCGAGATCGGCAAGGGAGGGCCTGAGCGCTTCCTGCCGCAGTTCGTTTTGGAATCGCAAGATCGCCAGGCCGACGGCAAGAACGTATCGAAGTCATATCTCGACCGCGTAATTCCAGCGGCCGTCGCCGCGATCAGCCAACGCGAAACGCCAGGGCGCATGCTGCTCAATAGCGTCGAGATCTCGAAGGATCCCATCCCCGTCAGCGACGGCCGAATCGACCGCGGCGTTTGGGGTGTTGCCACCTGGGTCGATGTCGATCCCCGGATCGACTTCTTTTCGATCTTCGTCGGCGGCCTGACCAATGCCTACCAATGGGTCGACCGGCCTGCGATCTACAAACTCGGCGATGCCCCCGGCCGGGGCCGCCAATTCGTCTATAAGACCCTCCAACTGAATTTCTGGCGGGCCGGCGACGATCTGATGCCCAACGAGCGCGAATTCCACTTCGGTGTGCCGCTTGAAAAATCCCATCTCTACGGTGTGGGCGAAGGGGTTGCCTACCGCTGGCTCTTCCGATAGGATAGATGGGCTCCGGAATTCCCGTTTTCCCCGCATGTTTCCTCCCGCAACGGTCTTCTCGTCGCTTGCGGTTTAGCTCGAAGGTAGACCCCACCATGGCACATAAAAAAGGTCAAGGCTCCAGCCGTAACGGTCGTGATTCCAATGGTCAGCGTCGCGGCGTAAAGCGCTACGGCGGTCAAGCAGTCGTCGCGGGCAACATCCTCGTCCGCCAGCTCGGCACCAAGTTCCACGCCGGCAAAGGCGTCGGTCAGGGCAGGGACTACACCCTGTTCGCTCTCATCGACGGCAAGGTTCTCTTCGACCGCGAAGGCCGCCGCGTCAACGTCATCCCCAGCGCGAACTAACAAACGCAACAATTCACAGAAGTCGTTCAGGGATGCCGACCATGGCATCCCTTTATTTTTGCCAACGCAGTTCCACACCATCCGTCTCACCTAACGCGTCAGCGAGCGGCGGGGTTCATCCCCCCAGTCCCTAACCCCCAGTCCCCACTCCATGTTCGTCGACAGCGTCACCATCGAAGTCGAAGCCGGCCGCGGCGGTGATGGCTGCATGAGCTTCCGGCGCGAGAAATACGTCCCCCGCGGCGGCCCCGATGGCGGCGATGGCGGTGACGGCGGCAGCATCATCATGATCGCCGAGCCCGGCGTTGATTCTTTATCTCTGCTCGCCCATCGCAAACGCTGGCGTGCCGATCGTGGCGAGCACGGCCGGGGCAAGCAGTGCCACGGTCGCGGCGCGGAAGATCTGATCATCAAAGTCCCGCCGGGCACGATCGTCACCGACGCGGTCCATGACCTCGTGCTGAAAGACCTCGCCGCGCCGGGTGATCAGGTGATTGCTGCTCGCGGCGGCAAGGGCGGCAAGGGCAACATTCGCTTCAAGTCAGCCACAAACCAAGCCCCCCGCGAATTCACCCGCGGCGAAGAGGGCGAAATCCGTAAACTCACGCTCGAATTAAAAGTCATCGCCGACGTCGGCCTCGTCGGCAAACCCAATGCCGGCAAAAGTACGCTCCTCAGCCGTATCTCGCGCGCCCGTCCCGAGATCGCCGATTACCCGTTCACTACCAAGATTCCTCACCTCGGAATCGTCTCGGTCGACATCGATCGCACGTTGGTCGTGGCCGACATCCCCGGTCTCATCGAGGGCGCCCATGCAGGCGCCGGCCTCGGCCACGAATTTCTTCGCCACATCGAACGCACCCGCGTTCTCATTCACCTCGTCGAACCCGATCCGACCGACGGCACCGACCCTATCGAAAACTACCGCGCGATCCGCAGCGAACTAGTTCAATACGGCCACGGCCTCGCCGAGCGGCCTGAGATCGTCGCCGTCAGCAAAGCCGAATTGCCAGGCGCCGCGGAAGTGCAACAGCAGCTATCCGCCGAACTAGGCCGCGACGTGCTGCTCTTCTCCTCCGTCACCGGCCAAGGCTTAGACAAGGTGCTGCACTCCGCCTACGCCCACTTGCAACAAGTCAAAGCCGAAGCTGCTCCTTAACGCCCCAGTGTCGCCCGCTATATAGCCGACCCGTCCCGGGTCGGTCCGCAACGGCTCTCTTCACCCAACCAGCCCCAACGTTCGCCTACTGCCCGCGCGCAAGCTCGCGCTCGATCGTGTTCCGCAGCGTCGTTAACTCGCGCTGATAAACTGGCACGCCTTCGCCAAACCCGACTGTTTGAAAAAGAATCTCGCCATCTCGTCCGATGACATATGTCCGCGGAATATCCTCCTTGGCAAATTCATGAAACCCCACGGACCCCGAATCAATCGCGACCGGAAACGTAAATCCCTTCTTGGATAGAAATGGCTCGACGATGTCTTTGGTTTCATCGCGATCGATCACAAACATCGAAAAGTCTGGCTGGTCCTTTAAATCATTCCATAACTCTTGCAGATGAGGCAGCTCATACATGCAGGGCCCACACCACGTTGCGAAGAAATTGAGCAGCACAACCTTCCCTCGCAGGTCCGACAACCGTTTGTGCGATCCATCCAGCATGACAATGGCAATATCAGGTGCCTGCTGGCCAAAATGTGTTTTCCAGTCGCGATTCTCGATCATGACGTACCGCTGGAATGCCGGAATCTGAACAGAGAAGATCAACGCGTAAGCGGCCGCGCTAGTCCCCGCAGCCAGTAACGTGGTCGCCAGCAATAATAATGGTTGCCACTTGCGACTGGCCCGCTGTCGCCAGAGCATCCAGATGACAAGACCTGCCAAAATGAAAATACAGCCCTGCCCAACCGCCGATAGAATAATGCCAGGCCAATGGTAGGGTGGCTGGTAGTTGTGCGAACTGAATTCGGCTAGTGGAAAGATCAGATAAAACGACGTAAAGAAGACCAAGCCGGTCGCGACGAAAAGAATGGCGCCCGAAAGCGAAATTTTCAGCCGGCGTTTTCGTCGATCGCCGCGCTGACCGATAAATGCCCAGACGAGAAAAATGAGTGCGGCCGCAGCACCGGTAAGGCCCACGCACTCGAGCACATTTGCCAAGGTGACATAGAAGTTCATAGCCCACGATCGCTGGTTGCACGATGGACGCGCATCCGTCCGTTGGCCTGAGTTGTACCAAAGTCCGTTACGATTGGCACCCCTGCGAAAATGAACAAAGCATTCGTCCGAGAACCAGACGACGATGGCCGCGCCTATTGCCCGCGTTGCAAAACGCTCGGCCGTCCCGTCGACTTCGGCCCACTCGATACGCACATCCGCCCCGAGTCGCGCGGCAAGATGCAAGACTCCGCTTGGTTCTGCGCCTTCCAGCGTTGCGAAGTCGCTTACTTCAACCTCTTCGGCGGCGTCGTGCTCATGGACGAACTTCGGGCACCGGTCTACCCGTACGACGTCAACGCCCCCATCTGCGCCTGCTTCGGGCTCAACTATGACGATGTCGAAGCCGACGTCGCTGATGGCACACCCACGCGTATCCGAGAGCTCCTGGCCAAATCCAAATCATCCGCCGCCCAGTGTCATAAACTAGCCGCCGACGGTATCTGTTGCATGGGCGCAGTCCAAGAGCTCTACATGCGCCTCCGCGCTCAAAATGCGTAAGCTTGGCCACAAGCTGCCTGCAAGAAACTTAGCGTCGGCGGCAACGCCGAATCTTCCAACCAACACGCTCAACGCTATGGAAAAAGTAATTTGCTCTAAACGCGATCCGAAGAGTACCGCCTCAAGCAGCAGCCACGAAAAACACAAAAGTGCATGAAAAATTTTTGTGGCTTTTCGTGCTTTTCGTGGCTACTTCATTCCGTATTGGTCTTCAAAACCCTTGCACAGGAGGCAACCGAGATAACAGAGCATTCTCCGTTTCCTCTGTTGTCTCCTGTTCATAAAAACTCTTCAAATAATTTTCTTGCGCTCAGCTACCGCAAGCGCAACCCGCGCCCAAACCCGCGCCGATTCTCTTCCGATCGATTGTTGTTCTGACCACTGTTGCGCTGCTGCTCCGGCAAGTCTTTTTGGTTCTGCTGTGTCGAATTCGGCTTCGTCTGCGGTGGCGTTGCTTGCACTGGATCTTCCGGCGCCGGCATGGGCCCCGCCGATGCATTCGGCGGATAGCCCACGCTGTGTGTCGTGCCCGTTGGCATGCTCGCCAACGGCGCTTGCGTGCGAATATTCATCCGCCGCGAGAAGCCGATATCCAGCACATCGCCCGGCTTCAGCATCGCCACGATGTCGAGCACGTCCTGGTTCGTTTTCACTTGCCGGCCTTGGAGCGTCTCGATGAGATCATTCGGCTGCAGTCCCGCTTGCTCGGCGGGGCTCCCCGGCGCGACTTTCGAGACAATGGCCCGTTGCTCCTTCGCGGCAAAGGTCACTCCCAGATAGGCGGCCGCCTTCCCTTTGCCGGCCGCTGCTTTCGGTGCAGTTAGCTTCGATTGCGTTTGCGGTGCGTTCAAGTGAGGCACCCCTTCGTCGGTCGCGCTGCTCTCCGAATCGCGGAAGCGCTCATCCACCGTCGGCTCGCGCGTTTGAGCCACCGCCAATTGCAGCGTGCTTGGCGCCGCCCACATCAGCCCCACCACGACGGCGCGACCTAGAAAACTGGTTCTCATGTTTCCCTCTTTTTTCTTGGTTCCAAAACCGAACGAGAAATCCAACCTAGATTTCGCCGACCGATCACGCCAGGGGGAACAAGAGATTGTGGACTGCTAGCCAGCGCCAATCGAGGGGTGGCTTCGCCACATTGCCAAAAAGCGAGCTG
The DNA here is from genome assembly GCA_964549545.1 of uncultured Planctomycetaceae bacterium. GTDB lineage: Bacteria > Planctomycetota > Planctomycetia > Pirellulales > Lacipirellulaceae > JABDGM01. The sequence continues at coordinate 25,323 of CAZJWY010000002.1, forward strand.
AGAAAAAGCTGCCGCTACTCTTACGCTCTTAACGAGCCAGTACCACGAACATCAGAATCGCGACAAAATGACACGTGCTGCCAGCAATCACGAATAGATGCCATACCGCATGGAACTGCCGCACTCGGCGATCGTTTACCCAGAACACCAGGCCGACCGTATAAAACGCCACGCCGAGCAGCATCCACCACAACGCCCCCGTCGACACCATGCCCATCAATCGCGGCACGCAGATGAACGGAATCATACCCAGCACGATGCATGGCCACATCGCAACCTGCTCCACGCGGTACGCGAAGAATACCTTCGAGCAGAACCCCCACAGCGCGATTCCCCACACCAGCGCGAGCACGATCCACCAGGGCGTCGTCCGCAGGTAGGCCATCGAGAAAGGCGTGTAAGTCGCCGCGATCAGCAGATAGATCGCCCCTTGATCAAGCGCCCGGAACATCGTCCGCAGCTTCGGCGTTTCGAATGTATGCGACAAGGTCGACATCGCATACACGCTGATCAGGCTGAACAAGTAAATGCCACAACCAGCCGCTCGCCAACCATCGCCGTTGCCCAGCACCTTCACCATCACGGCCACGCCCACGAGGCTCAATAGCAGGCCAATGCCGTGCGTGATCCGGTTGGCCAATTCCTCGGCCGGAGACAGCATCGTGGGCAAAGCCAATTGAACCTTGGCAGTTGTCGCTTGGCAGGTCATCGCAGAGGTCTTCATCAAGCGGAGTGAGCGACACCGAGGAGCCTCGCCCATGTGGTGTCCACCCTCTCGTACGGACGGATTGCGATGTGCTACAGTGACCTCAGAATTCAGACACGCCGTGCTAGATGCCGCCATAAGATTCGGCCTTTATTTACGCGCGAGGGATCGCTTGTGGGCGTATGTCTGGAACCAAGGGCCGACCAAAAATGCCTGCTGGCTAGCCGTGCCGGCCCTATTTAGGATAAAAACAATTTAATCACCTGGATTCACACGACAACCCCTAATGTAGGATCACACCATGAGAAACCTGTGGCGTTTCGCACTTTTGGTCGCCGTAATCGTTGTAGCCAGCAAGGTTTCCGCCGCTTCTCCCAAATCCGACGAAAAAGCCCCCAAACCCGATGCCGACGGTTGGTACACCCTGTTCAATGGCAAAGACCTTACCGGCTGGAAACGCTCGGAAGACAACCCCGAAACGTTCAAAGTCGTCGACGGCGAGATCGTCGTCCGTGGCAAGGTTTGTCATCTCTATTACGATGGTCCGGTCAGCGACGCCAACTTCAAAAACTTCGAATGGAAGTGCGACGTAATGACCAAGCCCGGCGCGAACTCGGGCATGTACTTCCACACCAAGTACCAACCGGGCGGCTTCCCCAGCACTGGCATCGAATGCCAGGTCGACAACTCCCACACCGACCCGCGCCGTACCGGCAGCCTCTACCAGCTCAAAGACATCATGAACGACTCGCCCGCCAAGGATAACGAGTGGTTCACGCAAACCGTCATCGTCCAAGGCGACAAGATCACCGTGAAGGTCAACGACAAAGTCGTCAACGAATTCACTTGGACTAAGGGTTTCAAGCGCGACGGCGGCTTCGCCAAGAACGTCCTCGGCTCCGGCACGTTCGCCCTCCAAGGCCACGATCCCGGCAGCGAAGTCCACTACAAGAACATCAAAGTCAAGCCGCTGCCGTGAGATGGTTGAGAGTCGATAGTTGAGAGTTAAGTATTCCCCAATCGCTTGCGGCTTAGCTCAACTCACAACATTAACTCCTCAACGCGCTCAACGCCGTGACCAGTTCGTCGATCATTTCCGGCGTATGGTGATAACACAAACTCACCCGCAGCAGCGACTCCCCCTCCGGTACCGAAGGCGGTCGGATTCCCGGCACGAAGAACCCGGCCTCGCGTAGCGCGCTAGCCATGCGCATCGTCCGATCCGCGTCACCCAGAACGATCGGAATGATTTGGCTTTCGCTCGCGCCAACATTCCAGCCTGCTGCGCGCAGCCGCTCTCTCAGCGCGGCCGCGTTACGCAACAGTGTTTCCCGCCGCTCCGGTTCGCGCTCCACGATCTCCAGTGCCGCCGCCGCCGCCGCGCTCGTCGCCGGTGGCTGCGCCGTCGAGAAAACATATGTTCGTGCCCGATTCGCCAACCAATCGATTAGCGATCGCGTTCCGCAAACAAACCCGCCTCCACTGCCGAGCGCTTTGCTCAAGGTTCCAACGCGCACATGCGTCCGGTCATCGAGAGCAGGGCAGTCCATCGCCAAATGCTCTACCACTCCCCGGCCCCCTGGCCCAAACACACCCGTTGCATGCGCCTCATCCACCATCAGCATCGCGCCATATCGCTCAGCGATCTCCCCAATCTCCACCAACGGCGCGAGATCGCCATCCATGCTGAACAACGAATCGGTCACCACCAGCCGACGACGGAAGCCACCGGTTTCTCTCAACAACCTCTCCAAGTTTTCACAATCCAGGTGCCGATACACAAACCGAGCCGCCCGCGACAATCGGCAGCCATCGATCAAGCTGGCGTGATTTTTCGCATCACAAAAAATCGCGTCCCCTTCCTCCACGAGCGCCGGCACGATCCCCGCATTGGCCGCAAACCCAGAAGAGAAAACCAGCGCCGCCTCGGTCCCTTCGAAGTCGGCCAATCGCCGCTCGAGTTTTGCGTGCGATTCGCTCCGCCCACTCACGAGCGGACTAGCCCCGCCGCCCCAACCCTCGCGCTCACTTGCAACTCGCGCCGCTTCCGCCAGTCGCCCATCCGCTGCAAGCCCGAGATAATCGTTCGACCCAAAGTTAATCAGCTCGCGCCCGTCCAGCACCACTCGCGCCGCCTGCGCCGTCCCGCGCACCCCCAGCCGCCGCCGCAACCCCGCGCGCTCCAATTCTTCCAGCGCCTCATCCACCCAAGCCAATACTCGGGGTGCCACTGGCTCTGCCAGTGCTTCCGATGGACCATCGCTAGAAGCTGGCCGATCGATAGGATCCGATTCAGCTTGTTGTTGGTTTTCTGACATTGGTTACATATGCGTGGACTTTCTGCCACAAGCCTTCGACGTATCATGCACTCGCCGCGGCGAGTGGCACCCCATCTTCAACTCTTCCTCTTCACTCCCACCCTCATTTGACAACCACCCCCACCCCCGAAACAATGACGCTAGGCCGCCAAAACGCCGACAATTCAGCCGTAGCGGTCCACGGAACTTTCTTCGCCCTTCCCGCGTCTAATCCACGAGCCAAGCTTGAGCGACGACGCCTCACTGATTGCGGCCACCTTGGCCGGCGATACGTCGGCCTTCGACCATTTGGTCCAGCGCTACCAGGACAGATTGTACAACTCTCTCCTCCGCCTGCTGGGCTCGGCCGACGACGCGGCCGACACCGTGCAGGACGCCTTCGTTCAAGCCTACACGAAAATCGATTCGTTTCGTGGCGGCTCCCAATTTTACACATGGTTGTATCGCATCGCCTTGAACCTGGCCATGAGCCACCTGCGCCGCCAGCGCAAGAAGTCGTCGCTCGATGAAATGAAAACCCTGTTGGGTGAAGAACCTGCCGACGGCCAACCTGCCGCCGATGACAACATCATCGAGCAAGAACGGGCCGAGCTCGTCCACTCCGCACTGGCCGAGCTAAGTGCGGACCACCGTCAAATTTTAGTGCTGCGTGAAATCGAAGGATTCAGTTACGAAGAAATTGCCGAGATCTTAGAGATGCCAGTCGGAACCGTGCGCAGCCGCTTGTTCCGCGCCCGTCTCGAAATGCGTGACCTCCTCACGCCACGATTGCATATAGAGAGAATCGCCGACACACGATGAGCGATCATCCATCCAACCCGAAACTCGACGACGAGCTGCTGAGCGCCTATATCGATGGCGAGCTCACTGCGAGCGAGCGCGCCGCGGTCGAAGCCCGCCTCGCAATCGATCCAGCTGCCCAGAAACTGGTCCACGAGTTGCGATCCGTCTCACAATCGGTCCAGGCGATTCCCACGGCCACCCTCGGCCGCGACCTCAGCCAAGAAATTCTCCGTCGCGCTCGCCAGGCGACTCCATCTCCCTCGCCGTCTTCCACTAAATCTGCCGCCGCAGAATCAACCACCACCTCCGAACCCACCACTCTCATCGACACCATGCCGAAGATCCGCGCCTTCGGCTCGAAGCGGTCCTGGATCTGGGCCTCGTTGGTGCTCGCCGCCGGTCTGTTGATCATGTTCCTTCAGCCACGCGACGAAACAAACAATCTCCCGCCGATCGCCGCGCGCGATCGCGAAGTCGCCGAGATGAAGCCGGCGGACGAAGTCGCGGATTCAAACGGCCGGTTGCCCGCGTCCGCGACGGTTCCTGCATCGCCACCGCCCGCCAACATGGCTGCCGCCGATAGATACTCCCATGACAATCTCGGTGCATTAGCCTCTCCACAATCGGGGCCTACTGCGACCGACGGCTTTGCCAGCGGCGGAGGTCAAAAGATTCCCGACCCTTCGCTCAGCGCTTCCGCCCCTCCGCCGGCTGCCGGAAGAGGCAGATCGATGAACAAACCCGATCAAACCGCCCCGGCTCCCATTGCCGACTCCGACTCACTAGCCTCGTCAGACAAATCGCTCCCCCATAAGCTTCCCCGTTCAGTCGAGCCCGAAGGTCGACTGGGCGGCGCTCCCGGCTCCGCCACCGGCGATCCCGAACAACACAAAGCCGAGGTAGCCGGTAGCTCCTCGTCGGCGCAGCCGTTCACGATCGTTCGCCTCGTCGCCAGTCCGGCGGCGCTTCGAAGCGGTTCGTTCGAACGGCTCTTGACCAACCACCAAATCGAATTTGTCTCTCCATCCGCCAACAAGTCTCGTGTTATCGGGGGTGAACTTGCCAAACCAGTGCCAGATGCTCCCGAGTTCAAATTGAAAGCGGCTCAGCATGCCGAATCAAACGCCGACCAAACAGAACTGGTTCTCGTCGAAGCCCCCGCGCAAGCCATCCAGTCGTTCCTCGCCGATCTCAACAAGAACGCGACCGACTTCCCCAGCATCGCCGTAAGCGAAGAATCCAGCCAGCTTCTGGCCGATGCCAAAGACACATCACTCAAGCATCCAGCCGAGGACCACTCCAACTTATCTCGTTTCAACCGCGGCCTGGTTCCCAATACGCCTCAGGATGCAACCGAACTCTTCAGCTATTGGGATGCCGGTAAATCCCAGGAGCCTGCAACAGAAGGCGCACAACCAACGGACAAAGCCACCAATGAATCTGTTGCGCGCCGCTTGCGGCTTAGCGCCCCATCCCATCCCAACTTCCGCCACGCCCGTGTGCGGGAAGAGCAGGGTGCCCAACGGCAACTCGGTGCGGCCACCACAGCGGGCGATAGCGCCGCGCGTACCCAATCCGCCATCGAAGCCACTACTCCACAATCACGTCGCAACGATACGAATCTTGCCGAAGCCGAACAAAACAAAGCCCCCAACCAAACCGTGCTCTTCGTCATTATTCCCGAATCGCCCGCCCCATCTGGTCCTCCAACCGACGATCGGCCAAAATAACCTGCGTCACGAACTGATCCGCGATTCCCACGCCGCAAGGAGCCCCCCATGTCCGACGTCACCATCCGCCTTCGTCCCCACGGCCCGTTCGTCGTCGAAGGACCTTTCACGCTGATCGACTCCCGCGGCGCCGAGTTCGAAATCCCCGCCAACAAGCCCGCCATCGCCCTTTGTCGTTGCGGCCAATCCTCCAAACGTCCCTTCTGCGACGGCACCCACAAATCCTGCGGTTTCATTTCCGACGAAGCCCCCACGCCGCCCGCCGCCGATTAACCCGCCGCTCGCGGCTTAGCGGCGTCTCCACCTATCCCACATAGCCGACCCATCTTGGGTCGGCCAACCCCGCCACCAACCCCGCCACCCGTCATAATTTAACCTGCCTGCACGCGCCTACACGCATAAGAAACGTTGCGACCCGCATCGCACGAACGGATTTCCTCCCGCGCACTTCCGCCAAGCTCGCCGCGCCCGTCAAATCGCCTTCGCTACGACAAGCACATCCAGTGCGCGCGGCATCTGGCAAGCCATTCGTTAAGCCGTGCTAGCATTTCGTCGATAAGCCGAGTAGACCCATTAGAGTTTTCCATCTGGCACCCATTCATCACCCACTTCGGCCGACAGCCAATAGCTGACAGCCGACAACCGACCATGTGGCGTTCATTCTTCCTGGCAATTGGCGCATATTGCTGCCTGTTGGGCGTCGAAGCGCTCGCCATCGACAAAGCAGTAGTGAAAGTTAGCCCGACCAATCCTCAATCGGCTACCCGCGAAGTAATCCCGCCCGACTGGGCCCCCTGGGGCCTGCTCGGCGCCGGCGCCGTCGTGCTGATCTATTCCTTCTCGCTCCCTCAAAAAATGGGCGGCGGCTGATTTCTGCACCTGGATTCGCCAGAATTCAAACGTCCTAGGTTTCTGAATCCTTGCGAGGTTAGCCATCAGCCTTGCCTACCAGCTTCAAATACTTCCCCAGGTAACCACACAACTTCTCCTCACTCGCCGGCTCGCACCGATACCCGATATATCCATCCGGCCGCACCCAAACTAGCGCATCGCCCGTCACGCCGAGCGCCGAATACAAGCCTCCCTCTACATCTCGCCACACCGTCGGCCCCGCACTACTCGCACCGTAGCCTGTCAGCGCGGCTAGCCCATCCTTTTGCAAGATCACAAGCGTTTCGAACACATCGGGAAGCTTCTCGCGCACGCTCTCCGCAATCTTCATTAACTCAGCGCTCGATTGTTCATCATCCGCGCTCGGCAACAGCAGCAGCGTATGCCGCACGGCATCGAACCGTTTGAACAGTGTGCCCGATTCATTACTTGCCACGTCGCCCAATTGCACATCTGGCATCCGGTCCCCAGCCCGCAACGTGCCGCTTTGGCTCGATCCGTCCTCCGCCGACAACGGGCTCTTCCGATAGTTGATCGATGTCTCCCACCACTGATGCCGAATCTTATCCTGCACGAATTGAAACGATGTCACGATCGGCGCTAAGTGATTACGGATGGCTTGTGCAATCGGATTGCGTAGCGTCGCAATCGTGGTAAACTGCTCAGCCGCCTTCAGCACCTGGTCCCCCACGGCGCTCCGCTCCACCGAGTAACTCGTGAGCAGCGACTCCGCCTGACCCACTCCGCGCACCACGAGCGCCAACTTCCAAGCCAGATTGAACGCGTCCTGCATCCCCGTGTTCATCCCTTGCCCGCCCGCCGGGCTGTGAATGTGGGCCGCGTCCCCCGCCAGCATCACGCGCCCTCGTCGATAATCGGCCACCTTCCGCTCGTTGATCCGAAAGTTCGCCAGCCATACCGGATCGGTCGCCGTCAAATCCCCCGGCCCGCGCTCATCGAGTTTTGCCTGCACATCGGCGAGCGTCGGATCCGGCCGCCGCGCGGGCTCGTCCGCCGCTCCCAAGTCGGCAATCACCCGAAACCGATCCCGACCCATCGGAAAGAACGCCAGCACTCCCTTCTCGTGCCAAAACACGCTCACCTCATCTGCCGATAGCGACCCCTTTATATGCACGTCGGCCAACATCCAATCATTCGGCTCCGCGTGCCCCGTGAACTCCATCCCCAACGTATGCCGCACCGTGCTATGCGCGCCGTCGCACCCCACCAGCCACGCCGCCCGCACGGTTTCCTCCCGCCCATCCGCATGTCGCAATGTTGCCTCCACGCAGTCTTCCAACTCGCGAAACGTCACTAGCTCCACTTCGCGCTCGACTTGTTTCCCTTGCCGCGCGAGGTTCTCCGTGAGTAGCCGCTCCGTCTCGCTCTGCGGAATCATCAGCGGAAAGCCGAATGGGCTCTCACTCCCCGTCAGCCCAAAATGAACCACGCGTTTGTAATCGGCATAGATGCTCCCGCCGCTGATCTTGAGCCCCGTCGCCACGAACGTCTCCGCCAGCCCCAACGGATCGAGCAACTCCATCGTCCGCGCCCAAACCACCAGCGCCTTCGATTTATCCGTCGGCCGCGCAACTTTCTCGACACACCGCCACGACACCCCCTGCCACTCCAGCGCCGAAGCCATCGTCAACCCCACCGGTCCCGCGCCAATTACCAGCACATCAACAACTGCATGATCCATATTCCAAATCCCTTCCAACGTCGTTCAGCAAGCACGTAGCACGTAGCGTGGGTGCTCGCACCCACGATTTGAAACTTTCCAAAGCGTCAGGGCGTGCCACCCGAAACTTCAAGCCCTTCTCATTACTTCATCGGCGTCGCGCTCTTCGTCTTGCGAATGCCGTCCACTGTCTCCTGCATGCGCGCAAGCGTGTCTCGGTTGCGAGGCGTTCCCTTGCTGGCGTGTTCGCTAACGAACGCCGCAATCCGATCCACCTCCGCTCCATCCGCCCCCGCCGGATTCGAGCAGAACTCAGCCAGCTTCAAGTAATCTTCGATCGCTCGTGCAGGCATATCGGCATCAAACAAACGCCGCGCCATCCTTGCCGCGAATTCCTCCTCTGTCTGCTCCACATTCCAGCATCGCTCGCGGAATTTGTACTCGTGCGAAAAGTACGGCATCGTGTACGGGTGAAACTCTCGCGGTTCGTAAACGCCCATCCGCGCCCATCCGCTCCAAGGATTGCCGTAGCCCATGCCGGGGTCGTAGCTGGTCGCAAAGCCCGCGAGCTGCAAATCCTTCGCCGCCGGTGGTGCCGACCTGCCATGAAAATTCGACATCGCCGCCGTCGTGTGCCAACCCAGCACGCTCGGATACTTCTCGATGGCTTTATCTTTGAGCGGATCGCCCCAACACCACCACCAAAATGCTCGTTTCGGGTCCAGCTTCGACATGATCTTCAAGTAGTCGGCATTGTTAAACGCGCCGATCGCCACGGCCGCTTCGATCTCCGGGTATTTCTCCTGAAGATCGGTGATCATCTTTTGCAGCGAATCGCCCGGCAGCCAGTCGGCCCGCTCGGTCCCTTCGCCCGTCGGCTCGAAATAAAATCCGCCCACCCCTTTGAACGTCCGCAGGTAGTCAAAGTAATACTCGCGCGCCTTCTCACGGTCTTGCTTGACGACTTCCCAGTGGTGCCAGCTCAACCAGCCGCCGCCGATGTAAAACTTCATCCCTTCACTGTTCACCAGATCGATCAGGCTTTGCACTGCCTTGTCGCTCGCTAGCGGAGTTCGCTCGAAATGATAATCCGTGCCGTGGGCGCTCGCCAGATGACCGGCCACCGGAAACCCGTCCAGCCAGAACCACACGCGGTTCAGCGTCAACTCCGAGTTGAACTGCAACACCCGCTTCCACGACTCGAGGGAATCGTACGCCGACCAGATCGGCAGCATGTAGATGCCGCGATAAGCGATCTGCGGCTTCATCGTCACATCCAGCGGCCAATCGACGCCCACGCGCTTCGCATCGGCGCTCGTGCGAAAATACATCAACTCTTGGCACCCATGCTTTAGGCCCGCCGGCGTATTGGCCGTCACAATCAACACATGCTTTCCATCAATCTCGTGGCTTAAAATCCGAAAGCCTTCCTCCCCAAGCCGCTCCGTGCCCAAATCCAGCCCGCTTGCAGCAAGCTCCTTCAAAACCTGGTTGTTGCTCGCATTGCCCACCACCACGTTGAGCAAGTTCGGACTCAACTCCTCCGCGCTAGGAATTTCCCAACCCAACGCGCTCTTGAAATAACCATTCAGCGTATTGGGAACAATGTCGCGCGCCGGGCCGCCAATCGAGGGCCCAATGAACTGAACGCCCGCCTTCCCCTCCGACCAAATCGTCTCTGCCCCAAACGAAACGGCGTTCAACAACGAGCATAAGGCAATAGCAACGCAAATCCTGATCGTAAACAAGGGGGGCGGGGTCATTGTGTGAAGCATATGTGTTGTCCATTCATTGTTTTAATTTAATGGTCTGTCAGCGCTGAATTTGATAGTAACTGAATCCGCAAGAATTCGGCACTGGCCAAATCAACTTTGATAGCCCTCTATTAAGAGCCTATCCAAGAACCGTTGGGGTCTGGCTCATTTTGCGGAATCTTCGCAGCAAAATGTGCCTGCCCCCTCTCGACGGACTTGCCGTGGCGAGGTGAGGGCGCCTTGCAATCAATTTATTGGACGCTCTAAAATCTTTGTGCTCTTCCGCGTTTTTCCTGGTTTCTTCGTCTGGTTGCGGACATCCCAACATGAGAGCGCTTTTCGATGTACTGTAACGAATTCCCCATAGCCGGAGAGCCACGCTCTCCGGGCCTCCCGTACAAGCGAGCCTACAACAGAATGAAAAGCGCTCTAATCTTCGCCGCCTGTCTGGCCGCCTGCACCGCCACAACCGTCCTCGCCAAGGAAAGCCAATTCAACGAGCAACTCAGCATCGGCGAACAGGCGCCAACCTTTTCCGATCTCCCGGGCATCGACGGCAAGAAGCACAGTCTAAGCGACTTTAAGGCGAAAGCCATGGTCGTCGTCTTCACATCCAACCGCTGCCCCGTTGCCCAGGCGTACGACGATCGACTCGTGGCCTTACAAAAGGAATACGGCCCGCGCGGCGGCGAGCTCGTGGCCGTTTGCTCCAACTTCGAAGCCGGCAGCGACCTCGCCACCATGACCGAGTACGCCAAGAGCAAGAACTATAACTTCCCTTACCTGCGCGACGATGAGCAAAAGACAGGCCGCGCCTACGGCGCGTCCCACACCCCGCACGTGTTCCTGTTAGACGGCAATCGCAAGATCGCCTACATGGGCGCCATCGACGACAACGAAACCCCAGCCAAGGTCACCAAGCACTACCTGAAAGACGCCATCGACTCGCTGCTTGCCGGCAAACAACCCGCCACCAAAGAAACCCAACCCTCCGGCTGCGGCATCCGCTACAAGCGCCGCCCGCCGAATCGCAAATCCTGACAAGTGGAGTTGTAACTCTGGGCCGCGGGAACGAGAAATAGGAACAAGCCGACACCGTCCCTTAAAGCGCTTGAAATCTCACTGCCCTTGTAGGGAGCGGTTAAGGGATATCCAACGTAGCAATTTCACCTGCTACACGCCGGATCGACGAGGTACTCAACGCAAGAGAATCCAGAGAATCATCGCCAAGTTGGCGAGCCCTATCAGTACAAGCAAAAGGGCAACGACACCAAATGACAGTTCTCGTAGGCGATGAAAACGCTTTGCTGGGGGCACCAGCGGTTCCTCGGGAATCTCATTCTTAAAGTCGATCTTACCATCGACTTCGGCATCATCCGCGACTTCGTCGAAGTCTTCGTCCATTACGTCTAACTCCCGACTCCACACTAACGCAGCGTGCTGGCGATTTCAATAAGACGATTATGGGTAAGATCCACGCTTCGCCTATCGGAATCAACGCCGAACACGCTACCCGTTTCGCCGGCGTCAATGTCGCGAAAAAGTAGAAGCAGTTTCGAAACCATCCACATGAACCGGACGCTAGCGCGTTCCGGCTAATTTAATCAGCCGCAGGGCGCTAGCCCCCGGTTTTGAAACTGCTTCTATTGATAACTGCGCAGCCAAAGAGCCATCGGGTGCCATGGCCACTGCTTGGAGTGGCCATGTTTCCACCGCATTCCGGCATGCCCACGCAAAGCCGTGGCCATGGCACCCTAATTTCGTGGTGTCATTTGCTGCGCAGGCATCATTAGTTCTCACCCCTGTTTCTCAAAATAATTGCCTGCCTCCCGTAACAAAGCTTGGGCTGGTCGTAAGAGTAGCTGTAGCGGGCGTGCGCTTCGCTCTTGTTGACCAGAAACACCTTCAGTATCGGAGAAATGCAATGAAATCTTCCACGAGAATCTTGTTGGCCGCGATGGTGGTCGGCGCCGTCGGTTTGGCGGCAGCCAGTGCTTTTGCACAGGACGGATTTCGCTACCGCCGCAATTACGCCCCTTACGGCGGCCCCGATTCCGGCGCGGCGGCAGTAGCGGTTACTGGAAATCCGCAGTTTATGGCAAGGCGGCCAGGCATTGGTCCCCAGGGTCAAGCTTTTTCCCCCGAGGGCCAACGATTCATGCCTCAACAACCACCGATCGGCCCAGACGATGAGGACTTCGAAGTTCAAGGCCCTCCTGAAAACTTCCAGCCTCAATTCGGCGGACCGCAGGGCCAATCGTTTGCCCAGCCGGGGCAAGGTTTCCGACCACAGGGACCGTATGGCAGACCGCAGGGGCTGCCGCAATTTGGTGGACAAGGAAATGGCTTCGCCCCACAAGGCCGCGCGCCGCAAGGTCAACAGTTTGCTGGACCGCAAGGCCAGCGCTTCGCCTCCCGAGGAATGATGAGTGGTGCTCAAGGTCAGCAACAATTCGCACGACAGGGCAACGGCTTCCCGCCGCAGAATCAGTCGTTTGCTGCTCCTCAAGGGCAGCCACAATATCCGTTCCAGGGACAGCCGATCGGTCCGCAAGGGCAACCGTTCGGTCCACCACAGGGACAGCCATACGCCGGCCCGCCTCAGGGCTTTGGTCCTCAGGGTTCGCAATTTGCTGCTCCGCAAGGTCAGAATCAATTTGGTCCTCAGGGCCCAAATCAATTCGGTCCTCAAGAGCAAAACTTTGGCGGTCAACGGCCGCCGATGGGTCCGCAAAGTCAACAATTCGGCGCGATGCGTCCCGTCGACGAACCAGCTCAGGATTTTGATCCACGATATTTAATCGACGGCCCGCAAGGCCGCCCGTTCCCAATCGGAGCGTCCGAATAGAGACTCCCGGTCACGGCCAGATTGGCCTACTGTTTTCTAGCCGATAGCTGACAGCCGATAGCCAACAGCCTTTATCGCGTCCAATTACCACACAGTTTTCAATAAGACCGCCCACCTGGGATTGCCTGGGTGGGCGGTTTCTTTTTTTCGATTACCAGCGGTTCGAGAGCAGAAGTCTACGACAGCGCGTGCTCGGCGGAGTTGTTGCGAACGGTGAATTCACATCGGCTGCAGAAGAAATGTCCCGCTGCTTGTAACAGTCCTGAATTCGCGCGTAAGAGTTTGCGAACGGGTCGCTTGACCCGGCACAATAGCCCACGTTTTAGGAGATAGAAAAATGAACGTTCTATGTACAGCTCGTTCGCTGCTTTTGGCCGGACTGGTTACGTTAACGGCGGTTTCGCCGACCATCGCCGCCGGCAAAGGTGGTGGCGGCAACAAAGGTGGCGGTAGTCATATGGGCAGCGGTAGCCATATGGGCAGTAGCAGCCACAAGGGTGGCGGTAGCCACATGGGCAGCGGCAGTCACAAGGGCAGCGGTAACCACATGGGCAGCAGCAGTCACCACGGTAGCGTTAAGTCTTCCGGCTGGTGTAACAGCGGCTGGAATTATTGCCGCCCGAATTACCGTAACAGCTACTGCAACTACTCCCCCAGTTATTGCAATTACCGGTCCAACTATTGCTACACTCCCAGTTATTGCGATTACACGCCGAGCTACTGTGCGACGCCGTGCTACACGCCAAGCTATTGCGAGACGCCTTGCTATACGCCGGTCACGAAGTGCGAGTACGTGCCCCAGTACTACACAACGTGCGAATACGTTCCGCAGTACCGCACCGAATGTGAGTATGTTCCTCAGTACTACACGACGTACGAGTGCTCCTACACGCCGAGCTATTGCGAAACGCCCTGCTACTACCAGCCGAGCTATTGCGAAACGCCTTGCTACTATCAGCCGAGCTATTGCAAAACGCCTTGCTACAAGTCGAATTATTGCAGTTGGTCTGGTTACGGCCGTTCCTCAAGTCACTGTAGCCCTTGGGGCAACGGTGGCCACAAATCTCACGGTGGCTCTTCGGGCCACGGTGGACACAAATCGTCCCATGGCTCCGGCAGACGCAAGTGAGTCTGTCGCGCCGGAAGTTCTGAAGACGTGCTGTGCTTGAAAATGTGCGGCGCCTAGCAAAGGGCGAGGTCTCCAGCGAATGGGTCCTAAAACAGTGGACCATTCAACCGAGCCTCGCCCCTTATTGTTTCTCGTGCCCGCCCACTCGTACCCGGCAGCTTAGGGATGACTCAAAAACAACTTCGGCAGATAGGATTCACCACGGAGACACGGAGGACGCAGAGAAGACAGAAGCAGAGACAG
>CAZJWY010000002.1:39415-48835 GCA_964549545.1 uncultured Planctomycetaceae bacterium
ACTTCTTCTCCGTGCCCTCCGTGTCTCCGTGGTTATTCTGAAAATCGGGTGGGCGTCGAAACCCGCGTCCGGTGTATTCTGGAAAGGCCCGTAAGTCCGAAAGACTTGAAGCAACTCCCGTCCTTCTACTTCTTAACCGCCTGCCTGAGCGGCGCAGACGTTTCTCGGCGAAATGGGGGGGTATCCTGATTACTTGAACATGTGTGATGAAATAATTGGTTTGACAACCACCACCTATCGCACGAAAATAGGAAATTACACTTGACTGGGTTTCTCCATCGGGTCAAGTACTCCCGCCAATCGCGCCGCGTCCATCCCACCTATGGAACCTGCAAATGCGTCGCACCTTCGCTTTCCGCTTTCTTGCCTATTGCACAATTATCCTGATCGTCGACCCGCGGGTGGCGTTCGGCGCTCGGAGTCAAGGGATCGATGTCTCCGATTATCAGGGCAACCTTACCCAAGCAAACTGGAACTCTATCCGCGCTGACGGCAAGGACTTTGCCTGGACTAAGGCTACCGAAGGTGGCTCCTACACCGCCAGCACGTTCGTGAACAACATGAACAGGGGCACCGCTGCCGGCGTCTACATGGGCGCTTATCATTATGCCCGGCCCGATCTCAACAGCGCTACCACCGACGCCGCACATTTCGTCGCTGTCGCCGGACCGTACCTTGGAAGCGGCTATCTTCGCCCCATGCTCGATATCGAAGGAAGCAGCTTCAATCTCAGTACGACAGACCTTTCCAATTGGATCAACACCTTCTGCAAGTATGTGACCGATCGCTACGGAGCAAGCGCAGATCCGCTCATCTATATGAGCGCCAGCCGGACTGTAAACGAAGTTAATTCCAGTGTGACTATCCATGGGTTGGATGTTGCATCCTATGGCTCGAACGCCGTCGATCCCCCAGTTCCAACTGGCAATCCCAGCACCGGTGTCTGGCCAACTTGGGCCTTCTGGCAGTATGGCTCCCAGGGCCGTGTTGCCGGCATCGGCGGCGGTACCGCCAATGTTGATTTGGACGTCGCCAATGGCGATATCAACTTTGTCCGGCAATTCCTCATCGGGCCGCCGACGCCAGCCTTGTTTCAGCAGTTCGATGTCAACAACACAACTGCCGGATCGGGCGTCACGGCTGGCGGCAGCTACACATGGGAAGCGGCCAAGTTCAGCTCGTCGAGTGCCGGAATCGACCCGGTCGCTTGGAACGAAGGTAATTCTCTGAGATTAGCGGCCGGCACCGATGCCGCCGCCAGCAACTACACCATCACCGCCAATTCTAACCACACCGTTGCCGGCATGATGCTGCAAGCAAACGGTGGCGGTACCGTGACAATTGATGGCCCCGGCGTCCTGTCGCTCCCCAGCGGCGATCAAGACTTTTACGTAAACGCGAGCACGCAGAACCTGAGGATCCAAGCTACGCTCGGCGGTAGTGGCAAACTGGTTTGGCAAGGAAGCGGCAGCGGCAGCGGTAACCAAAGCGGCGGAAGTCTTTACCTCTTGGGAAATAATACCTACACCGGTGGAACAGCGTTAAATGCCGGCTCCGGCGTGAACTTCAACAACGATCATTCGTTCGGCACGGGCAGAATTACCTGGGGACAAACTGGTGGCACCGCCACTCAGTATGTACTCGCAAACGACGTTGCTACCGCTCCCGTCACGCTGGCCAATCCCGTAACGACACAAGCCGGCTCCACGTTGATTTACGTCGGCCCGGCTGCGGCGCCTGTGACATTCACCGGAGCGTGGACACTCCCCTCCGGCACGTCCACGCTTTCAATCGGCAATGCAAGCCATACATCTTCCAAAATGACCATCAGCGGAGCGATGGCCGGAAGCGGTGGCGCACTGACCAAAAGCGGAGTCGGAACTCTCGTCCTTAGTGGCGCCAACACCTACACCGGCGGCACGACCATCACCGCCGGCATCTTGCAACTGGGGGGCGGCGGCACAACAGGCAAACTTTCCACCACCGGCTCGATTGTGAACAACTCCAGCTTGGTTTTTAATCGAGCCAATGCGGTAACGCAGGGAATCGATTTTACCAGCAGCGCGATTTCCGGCGCCGGCACACTCACCCAGGCCGGCAGCGGCACCCTCACGCTCAGCGCCGCCAATACCTACACCGGAAAAACCTTTATCAACGACGGAATCCTAAGCATCAGCTCCGACGCAAACCTCGGCGCCGCACCAGGATCCGCAGTCGCAGACCAACTGACATTCACCGGCGGCACGCTGCAAGTTACGGCCTCGTTCACAATGAACACCAATCGTGGGATCACTCTCACAACCCCCGGCGGAGCGATCAGCACCACCGGTGGCAACATGACGCTCGGCGGCGTGATGGCCGGCGCCGGAACACTTACCAAGCTGGGCGCCGATACGCTGACACTCACCGGTGCGAACACCTACACGGGCACAACTACGATTACCGCCGGCACGCTGCAATTAGGCAGCGGAAACACCACCGGTAGGCTTTCGACCGCAAGCGCCATCGTCGACAACGCCACCCTAATCTTTAATCGAAGCAATACCGTAACCCAGGGCGTCGACTTCAGCGGCAGCCCGATCTCGGGCACCGGCTCGCTCATGCAGTCTGGCAGCGGCAACCTCATCCTCAATGCCGCAAACTCCTATGGCGCAACAACCGTTCACACAGGCATGCTCACAGTTGCCGGCGCGTCGGCCAGGCTCGGCTCCGGTGCCGTAACCGTCGAGGGAACAACGCCTGGCACGGCGCTAGCGATTGCGAGCGGCGTCGGAAATGCGATCGACGACAACGCCACCCTAACCCTCGCCGGTGGCGGTGCTCCCAATGTCGCAGACCAAGGATATGCGAGCCTCGGCGCCGGAGTCACCGAGTTCGTTGGCTCCCTCATTCTCGGTTCAAACACGCAACCGTTAGGCCTCACCTACGGCAGCTCCGTGAGCGGTGCAATCGTACAGTCCGATGAGTACTTTTCCGGCACCGGAATCGTGTGGGTCGGGCTGCCCGGCGACTTCAATGGAAACGGCTCGGTCGACAACAGCGATTACATCGTATGGCGCAAAAATCCCAGCACCTTCGGCGGGAACACCGGCTACAATCTGTGGCGATCAAATTTCGGCGCAACAACCCACGGTTCCGGCTCGTCGCTATCGCAAACCGCCGTTCCAGAGCCTAGCGCAGCCTTCCTCACACTCATCTGCGGGCTGCTCGTTGCCGCAACCTCTCGCCGCCAAAAAAATTCTCGGTCACCTTTTGAATCGAGAGAACTTTAAGGGGAGAACTTTAAGGGAACGGGAATGAATGGCATAGGAGCAGGGAGCGCGGGCGCTCCCTGCACCCACCCTCTTCTGCTACCTGGCAAGTCGCCGCCGTAAGCAAACAAGTATTGCAGCCCAAGCGCAAGCGTTTTTCGATAGCTTCCCCAATAACCGGAGAGCCACGCCCTCCGGCCCCCCGCAAAACGAGCTTAGCGTCGGTCGCCAGACCGAATCTCCCACCAACACGGCCTCCTGCAAGAACGAATAAAGCAATTTGCTCTATTGAAAACTGCGCGGCGATCGAACTTATTGTTTTCTGGCCGATAGCCGATAGCTGACAGCCGATAGCTTTTTTCGAGTCCAATTACCGTACAGCTTTCAATAAGATGTTAGCCTATGACCCTCCGGCTACTCGTCTCCTGGACCTGGTTCTTCCTCGTACTCTTCTCATACTACGTCCTCAAACCAGTCCGCGATGCACTCGCGACCGAAACCCGCCTCTTCGGCCCGCTATACCTCGCCACGTTCCTGGCCGTGTGTGCCGTGCTACCGCTCTACTGGCGCATCGTCGCGCGCACGACCCGGCGGCAACTCGTGTTCGGCGTGTACCAGTTCTTCGTCGCCTGCCTGATCGCGTTCGCCGTCCTTCTGGCGCGTGGGCATGGCAGCGAGGCCTGGCTGCGCAACGCGTTCTTCGTATGGGTCAGCGTATTCAACCTGTATGTCGTGGCCGTCTTCTGGAGCGTAATGGCCGACTTGTTCTCAGCCGACGAGGGCAAGACCTGGTTCGGCGCCGTCGCCGCAGCCGGTACGGTCGGCTCGATCGTCGCCTCGCTCGTTAGCGGCTTCGTCGCCAAGCGCCTAGGCGTCGAGTGGCTGATGGCCGCCGCAATCACCGCGCTCGAACTAGCGATCGCCATGGCCTGGCTCGCCACACGCCACATTAGCGTCGGCGGCCACGCCGAATCTCCAACCAACAAACGTTGCCGATGGGCGCGAAAAAACACAACTTGCTCTAGCAGCAACGCCCCGCCTTCCAGCGGCTCCCTCCTCGCCGGACTGCGCACCGTGATGGCCTCCCGCTACCTCCTGCTCATCTGCGCATTCACCGCCATCGGAAAATTCGCCGCCACATTCGTCTACAACAACTTCCAACATACGCTCCGCGCCGAGGGGCTCGCGGTCGAAGCGCGAGCAGAATTGTTCTCAACGATGAACTTCTACTCCCAAACCGGCACCCTCGCGTTCCAGGCCATACTGGCCGCAGCGCTCATGCGCCTCGCCGGCGTCGGCGCAGCGCTGACAACCGCCTGCGCCGTCATCGTCGGCCTCTTCGTCTGGCTCTCTATCGACGCCAGCCTGTGGCCCCTCATGGTCGCAAAAGTCGTCCAAGAGATCGTCGGCTACGGCCTCCTGGTCCCCGCCCAACAGGTGCTGTTCACCGTCGTCAGCCGCAAAGAAAAATACGAGTCGAAGGCCTTCATCGACACAGTAGTCTTCCGCGGCAGCGACGTAGTCGCCTCCAACCTCTGCGACGCCCTCGGCCGCTTCCCCATAACCGCCGCCGCCCTGGCCATCCTCCCCCTCACCGCCGCCTGGACAGCCCTCGGCGCGTGGTTAGGGCGCGAACAAGCCGCCCGATCCCAATCCGCCGACTCGAACAAGGAACGGTAACGCGGCACGCGGGGTGCCACTCGCCGCGGCGAGTGCATGATACGTCGAAGGCTTGAGCAGAATACTTGAATCCAGCTCCCCAACATTCTAAGCTCCGGGCCATGAGCACGACCCATCCCCATCGAAAACTCGTCAAGCACTACCACGATCCCGGCGACCTGCACGAGCTGACATTCTCGTGCTACAAGCGGCAGCCCCTGCTAACGAACGACAAATGGCGAGAGGAGCTTGCTAGAGCAACTTACCAAATTGCGTTCCGCAGTAGATCAAAGAACAAACGCAGTTTAGCGTCGGCCGCCAGGCCGAATCTCCCACCAACACGGCTCCCTACGAGAACGAATAAAGTAATTTGCTCTAGTTCGATCGATGCTGCCGTCCAGGAATGTGAAACGCAGCTTGCCGCTTTCGTGTTCATGCCCGAGCACGTCCACTTGCTCGTCATGCCGACCGGGAGCGAGCCAGCCATCGATCGGTATCTGGCCTGCATCAAGCAGCCGTTTTCGAAATGGGTGAAAGAGCGACTCGTCGACATGAAGTCGTCCCTGATCAATCGGCTGACCGTCAAAGAACGGCCGGGAAAGACTTGCTTTCGATTCTGGCAAGAAGGGCCGGGCTACGATCGGAACTTGACGACGCCTTCCGTGATCGAAGCGGCCGTTCAATACATTCATATGAACCCAGTTCGACGAGGGCTAGTCGACCGAGCCGTCGATTGGAAATGGTCGAGTGCAAGTTGGTACTTACTCGAACCGGCTCGACAACAACTACCTGGGCTGCCGTTTATTCATGGGCTCCCGGTGGGCATGCTCGATCGAAGTTGAATCCATATTGCACTGCGCAATTATCCAAGCAGAACCAAAGGTTAGCGTCGGCCGCCAGGCCGAATCTCCAACCAACAAGTACCCTGCAAGCACGGAAAAAGGCAATTTGCTCTAGAATATTGGACGACGCCTTTGGAAACACAAGCTCGTGACGGCCAAAATTAGCATCGCGACACTGGACGGCTCCGGCACTCCGACATTCGTACTACTGCCGGAGCCGTTACCGCTCGCTGGCCCAAAGTTTGCCCGCCATCGATCAAATACGCCCTGCGAGTACAGCGTACCTAAGCCCTTCCGCCAAACCACATAATCGGCCGCATTGACCACGCCGTCCGAATTGAAGTCGCCGTTGAACGAACGCGACATATTCATTTCAGCAGCCCGCAGAGCCTTCGTAAGCTCCCATACATCGTCCGGACCATAGAGGTCGTTAGCGGCTTGAATCAGGCGCGTGTAGGCACTATTAAAGTTCTCGTTGGCCGTGAAGTACTCTGTCACTGCCCGGTACCAAATCTGCTCAACCTTGTCGAAGCCAATGCCGGTGATATCGAAACCATTGAATGTACCGCCCTCGGAAGCGAGATACGCTGCATGGCTCACCACCGTCGAATTGACATGTACACCTCCATTATCCCCCGAACCTGTAAAGAAATTCGGGCTTAGATATCGGTCCGGGTAGGGAATGTGTTGACCTGCGGCGAGATAAGTTTCCGTTCCGGGGTTAGCTAAATTATGGATAACGGTTGTTCCATCCTTTTCTAACATCAACCAGTCGGTATGGCCGGTTAGGTGAAGTTCGAATGCTTCTCCAAAGATGTCCGCGAAGGACTCATTCAATGCGCCTTGTTCATAGGATGTATTTCCGCCATTAACATCGTAATGCCATATGCCGTGGGCCATTTCGTGACCAAACGCATCTGGTTGTAACGCTCCGCAACAAAACGATACTACCACGCTCGGGTTCCCCCATTGGAATGATGCAGAGGTTTGTTCGCAGGTGAGTGGATTGGTTCCATTGAAGTTTACTCGCACTGGATAGTCAGTAACTTGCCAAAAGCCGCCGTCGCTGAGTCCGCCCTGCCTGTTTACTCCGTTCCGACCAAATTTGTCCGCGTAGTAGTCGTGGAGTAGCGGAACCCAATCGTAAGCCGTATCCACGTCAATCGATCCAAAGGTGATACCCGGGACGGGGTTCGGTCCTCTCGGAGGTTCGCCTTCTAAGCGCCCAAAAACATAGGGCGCATATTGAGTTGGATAGTTTGCGTCGTCCGGGTCCAGTCCCCACCAACATGTGTTAGAACTTGTCGGCTTGCTGCAGTCGTAAATGAGTCTTCTGTAGGCGTCTGCCGATTGGACCGCAATCAAAGAAAGCAATGTGGTCGCTGTCAACAGAATGAAAGTGCTTCGCGACATCATTTGCATTCGACCGTCAGGACTTTCCCAAAATGACGACAACTAAGTTGCCCATGATAATCCGAACCGGGTTTATTCTGCAACTTAAGATAACCATCTCGAACGTGGCCAAAAGTAGGTAATGATCTTTGTACACTATCTGCTAACCCACGCCGGGTGCCGGGTGCCACTGGCTCCGCCAGTGCAATGTGTGTTCAACTTCAATCGATTGCGCCAACCGGCAGCCCATGAACAGACGGCAGCCCCGGTCGTTGTTGTCGAGCCGATTCGAGTAAGTACCAGCTTGCCCTCGACCATGTCGAACCCGCGGGTGGCACCGACTTTCGGCCGAATGTGTACTGCCATTAGACCAGACTTGCCACGGCCGAATGTCGGTGCGGCGTAGCCGTAAGAGGTAAACCAGCATGTAGCTGGATTCGCCAGAATTCAGTCTTTCCTATTCGTCGCTGAACTCGGGCGAATTCAGCTCCTTTTCAAAACCGCTTTTCGCGCCTTCTCCCGCCGTTTCGTGGCCATTCCCCCTCACTCGCTCGCCGCTCAATTATTTTCTTGTTTTTGGCCACCCAATCTGCTACCCTTGCCCGGCATTTCTGAACGCATGTTCCGTATCACTGCACCTCGCGGCAACCCTGCGAAAAGCGACTTTTTCCCCGACCCCGAATTTTGCACCGCCGAGCAAAGATTTCGTTGCCGCGCAAAACATCTTTAACCTTCTCCCATTCAACAACTTACGAACGATTTTCCTCCCAAACCACCGATGCAAAACCCAAAAAACCCCGCGATCCACAACATTTTGCCCCCAGCTCAAGAAGCACTCCCGCGCAAAACCCCATACCATTTTCCTAACGCCCACTACCTTACGCCTTACGCCTTCCCTTTCGCTTGTTTTCCCCTCCCCAAGTACCTATCATAGAAAGGTTTACGGCCGATCGCACAATGCGAACCTCCCTCGGCCCCCAGTGTCTTTCCGAAACTCGACACTCCCCATTCCCAATTCTCCATTTGCATCGAGGTTTCCCGTGGCCACCGTTACCAAACCAAAGACCAAGAACGAACTCACCTCGGGAGCCGACATCCTCGTTCAGTCGCTGGTCAACCACGGCGTCGACACCATCTTCGCCTACCCGGGCGGCTGCAGCATGCCGCTTCACCAGGCGCTGACCCGCTTCTCCGACAAGCTCCGCACGATTCTGCCTCGCCACGAGCAAGGCGGCGCGTTCGCCGCTCAGGGCGTTGCCCGCAGCACGGGAAAGGTCGGCCTCGGTATGGCGACCAGCGGTCCCGGCGCGACGAACCTCGTCACCGCCATCGCCGATGCCAAGCTCGACAGCATTCCGCTCATCGCGATCACCGGCCAAGTGCCGACCAAAGTCATCGGCACCGATGCGTTCCAGGAAACGCCGATCGTCGAAGTCTGTCGTGGCATCACCAAGCACCACTACCTCGTGACCGACGTGAACGACGTGGCCCGCGTCGTGAAGGAAGCGTTCATCATCGCCACCACCGGCCGGCAGGGACCGGTGCTGATCGACATGCCGAAGAACGTGCAGATGGACAAGGCGGTGCCCGATTACGACGTCGAGCCCGATCTTCCCGGTTTCCAGGTGAAAGATCCGCAAGCCAAGCCCGAGCAGATTCGCCAGATCGCGGCCGCGATCAAGTTCGCCAAGCGCCCGATCATCTACGCCGGCGGCGGCATCATCAGCGCGGACGCTAGCGAGGAGCTGCGCAAGCTCGTCAAGAAAACCGGCATCCCCATCACCACCACCGTCATGGGACTCGGCGCGTTCCCCAGCCAGGATCCCCTCTCGCTCGATATGCTCGGCATGCACGGCTCGGTGTACGCCAACTACGCCGTCGACAAAGCCGACCTCCTCATTGCGCTCGGTGTACGATTCGACGACCGCGTGACCGGCAAGGTCGAAGAGTTCTGCAAGCACGGCAAGATCGTTCACGTCGACATCGACGCCTCGGAGCTGAACAAGAACAAAGCCGCCCACATCCCCGTTTGCAGCGATGTGAAGTACGCGCTCACCGAGCTGAACAAGATCGTCGAAGCACCGGAAGACATTTCCGATTGGGTCGAGCAATGTAAGACCTGGAAACGCGACGAGCCGTTCCACTACAACGAGTCGTTCCCTGGCATCCTGCAGCAGCACGCGATTCACGAGCTGTGGAAGCTGGTGCATGACCGCGAGCCGATCATCAGCGTGGGCGTCGGCCCGCATCAGATGTGGGCCGCCCAGTTCTACAAG
>CAZJWY010000002.1:48845-49171 GCA_964549545.1 uncultured Planctomycetaceae bacterium
CAGCGGCCTCGGCACGATGGGCTTCGGCCTGCCGGCCGCAATGGGCGCTCAAAGCCAGTTCCCGGATCGCCTTGTGTTCGATATCGACGGCGACGGCAGCTTCCAGATGAACATCCAGGAGCTAGCCACCTGTCACTGCGAAAACCTGCCCGTGAAAGTGCTGCTGCTCAACAATCAGCACCTCGGCATGGTCGTGCAATGGGAAGATCGCTTCATGCAAGGCAACCGGGCGCACACGTACCTCGGCCCGATCGACCACCCCGAAGCCCGCGGCCAAGGCGACGGCCTCGGCCCTGAGACCCGCTATCCGGATTTCGTCGCGATTG
>CAZJWY010000002.1:49181-69405 GCA_964549545.1 uncultured Planctomycetaceae bacterium
GAGGACGTGCTCCTGGTAGGGCACCTCGACATCGAGCACGTCCTCCCCATGATCCCCGGCGGCCTCACGGTCCGCGACATGATTAAAGAGTGATGCGAAGGAACTCGAACAAAACCGGGGGCTAGCGCCCCGCCGGCTAATTAAATCAGCCGGAACGCGCTAGCGTCCGGTTCCCCCATTTCGGCTTTGTTCGAGTCCCTAAATGAAATTCCATTCGTAAATTTGGGCGAATTGCCGAGCGAATAACTCCGCAGTGGTTTGAGTCATGACTGAGCCCGCGAATATTCACAGCACGCCACCCGTCGGCAACGCGGAGTTCTTTTCACCCGCGTATTTGGAAAACCGCCGCCGCGCGATGGAGCAGGTGACCGGCCCGAAGGGAATGGATGCGTTCGATCCCACGCTGCCGGCCGGCCATGCGTACGCCTTTCGAAAAAGCTCGATCCTGACCAGTTACACGAAGCGCCACCAGCGGAAAGCCGCCATGGATATTCCTCCGCAAGACGTGATCGACGTGCTCGTCGCCGCCGGCGTCGAAAACTGGGTCCTCATGGGGTTACACGGCTACGTCGGCTACATGCCCAACCCGCGGGCGACGCAAGACGTCGACATCATGGTCGCCTACAACGAGCGCGAGAAAGCAAAAAAAGCGGTCGCGAGCCGATGGCCCGAATTGATCATTCGCGAGCTGTCGCAGGTTACGCGATTCTTGGATCCGCTCGACCTCGATTCCGCCGGGAAGCCGAAACCCACGGTGAATATCATGCACCCGTGGTCGCCGTTTCAAGAATTACAAGAATTAATCCTGAAAGAGTATGTGATTGTCGACCAGGACACACAGCATCGGCTGCCGACTGTGGAAGCAGCGCTCGTTTCGAAATATGCGGCCATACTTTCGCCGTTTCGCGATCGAGAAAAGAAAGACTACGATGCCGCCGATTTTCGCCGCCTCGCGCGAGCCAACCGCGATCGATTACGCTCTGACGACCTGCGCCGCTTGGCCCAGCTCGTATGGGACGGCGGGGCCGATGAGATCGACCGATTCATTCAAATTGCCCTTTCGGACGACCCGTTTCCGATCTGAATGCATGCGATTGCCGCTACCACAGCCGCAGACTCGCGTGTTCCGCAACATAACGTTTCACAAATTCCTGATAAGTCTTCGCCACGCGCCGCGTGACTTCGCCGCCGCCAGCCGGGAACTCGTGCCATACGCCGCTTTCGAGCCGTACGCTCGCGACCGGCATGACCTCGCGCGTCGCGCTAGTGACAAAACACTCGGTCGCCTTGCTCAACTGCGCCGACGGCAGTTTTTGGTCGTGCAGCGGGTAGCCCGTCTCCTCGCCCAGCTTGGCGATCGCCATCTTCGTGATCCCGCGCAATACGCCCGACTCGACGCTCGGCGTCACCAGCTTGCCGTCGATCACGAAAAACACGTTGCTGTTCGATGCCTCGGTGATGAGGCCGGCCGGGTTGAGCATCAAGCAGTCGTCCGCCCCAAGTTCAATCGCCTCGGCCACACCCAGAATATTGTTCAGATAGTTGCCGCTTTTGATGTCCGGGCTCAGCGCCTCGACCGGGTTGCGCCGCACGCAGGTCACCGCCAGCCGCATGCCCTTGGAGTAATGTTCCGGATTCCACTTCGGCACTTCCTTCACGATGATCACGAAACTACTCACGAGGTCTCGTGCCGGTATAAGGTCGAGTGCCCCCGTGCCGCGCGTCACGTGCCAACGGACGTATACCTCTTGCCCCTTGGGCAACCTGGCGGCTGCGATCGTTCGCCGCATCTGGTCGAGCATCTCGTCGCGCGACTGCGAGATCTTCATGTGGATCAGCCGGGCCGAGTTGTCCATGCGATCGAAATGCTCGTCGCAAAACAGCGGCACGCCATCGTACGTGCGAAACACTTCGTAGACCGAGTCGCCATAGAGAAACCCGCGATCGAGAATCGAAATCTTCGCATTCTCCAGTGGCGTGATCTCGCCGTTCACGTTGGCCATCCGCTGCATCGTCGACGCGCTCATCGAACTCCCTCATATTATCCCAAGGAATTGCCTGCCAGCCGACTCTCCATGGATGGGAGGCGCGCCTGGAGGAGGCACTAAATGCCATCTTAACGAAGATAGCCATTGCCCTACAGGTAGTACAAAGCAGGTCATTCGCCTGGAAAATCCATGCCGAGTGTGGTTCCAACCTGCCTTGGGGCCATTCGGGCTCGTGATAGAAAATAGTAATATTTGCAGATTTCTGTTGACCCTTGATGGCCATAGTCGGATAATCCTCGTCTTAGCTCACGCCGGGGTAGGCCGATGCCTACTAGCCGGCGCAGAGCCACTCTTCGAGCGCAGCGCTCAAAATTGGAGGGCTGCTAATGAAGTCGCAATCGGCGAAGCTCGGCGACAGCCATCCGCCTTATCTCACATCCAAATCATCCGGCGGCTTTACTTCCCAAGCTGCTGGCGGTGCGACGGAACTATCGCCGCTCCAATCGCAGATCGAGCTCATCGCTCCGCGTTCGGCCACGGTGTTGATCGAAGGCGAAACCGGCGCCGGCAAAGAAATTGCCGCGCGGCGGATTCATGCGCTCAGCCCCCGTGCCGGTCAGCCGTTCGTGCCGGTCGACTGCACGGTGTTCTCCGCGGAGTTGATGGAATCGCAACTCTTTGGGCATGTCAAAGGAGCGTTTACCGGGGCGGTGGCGGCCGCGTTGGGGTTTGTGCGTTGTGCCAATCGGGGCACGTTGTTTTTAGACGAAATCGGCGAACTGCCGCTCGCGGTGCAGGCCAAGCTGTTGCGGTGCATTCAGGAGCGCATGGTAGTGCCGGTCGGCGGTGTCGACGCGATGCCGGTCGACTTGCGGATCATTGCCGCCACGCATCGCGACCTGGCTGCGATGGTGCGCGAGGGTCGCTTTCGGCAGGACTTGTATTTCCGCTTGAATGTCGTGCGGCTGACGATTCAACCGCTTCGCGAGCGCACGAACGAGATCGTGCCGCTGGCGCGCCACTTCGTCGACGATGTCGCATTCGCTTACAACGAGCCCCCGAAAACACTTTCGGCGGCTGCCGAAGAGGCGCTCCTGCGACACGACTGGCCGGGCAATGTTCGCGAGCTGCGCAATGCCATCGAGCGAGCGTTTCTGTTCTGTTCCGATCGCACGATCGATGCGATTCATCTGCCCGACGAAGTCCGCCGCGAAGACGGGGCGGCGAGTGTCGAAAGCGTGGCTTACGACACGCGCGGCTTCGGCCTCGAATCGGTTCCCAAGTTGGTAGACGCCGAGCGAATGCTCATTGCCCGCGTGCTCACGCTCACCGGCGGCAACCAATCCGACGCCGCCCGACTACTCGACATCGAGCGCCACCGCCTGCGCCGCAAGATCGTCAGCTATGGGCTGGAGGAACTGGCGCGGATTCGTCTGCGTTAGAACAGCGTTTGGAGCAAATTACCGATTGCGTACTTCGACGAGCATGTAAAAGGGCCAAGTAGAATAGGGGGAGGTGCCATAAATAGTTCTGACCCTTTTTCCACTCCGGGAAAACAACGATGCCAGGAGCCGAAACTGGAATCGGTCCTGTGCCGTCGGAAGCGATAAGGGCACGTGCCAGCGAACGCCGCCAGGAAAAGGATGATCGTCGCTGGCTCGGGAACGTTGGTGCTTAGGCCGGCGGCGGGTGAAGCGGTGGCGGCGGCTGCTTTTCGCCAGATGAGGTAGTCGGAGGCATCGACGATGCCGTCGTTGTTGCCGTCGGCCTGGTTGTCGCTGGTGGCGCCGTAGTTGGCGCGCCAGGCGGTGTAGTCGTCGGCGTTGACCAGGCCACCGAGTGTATAGTCGCCAACGTGGAAAGGCGCGCTGCGAATGTTGGCGGTGCCTTCGGTGGCAAAGCGGAAGCCGTGGGTGTAGGGAAACGTTTGATCGGGGGCGAGATTTTCGGTTGCGTCGAAGCCGGTCAGGATGAATGCCGAAACACCGCCGGGTGCGAACTGCGTGAAATCAAACGGCGTGCCGGCTTGGATCGGATGCGACTCGTGGTTGCCGAAGATAATGTTGAATTGAGCATCGCCGCCGGGAAGCGCTTCGGGGACGATGAATTGCGTGAACGGGACGTCGCTGCCGAAAAAGTAGGCCGCTTTCCAGGCGGATGGCCCGGCAACCGCATGTGGCGTCACGCTCGCCCAAATGAAATCCGAGTAGCCGTGCTCGGCGACGACGGGAGTGGTCATCTCAGCGGCGGTTAAATAGGCTCCCGTAGTCGAGTTTGCTACAGCGGGTCCCTCGTCGGCAGTCGCTTGGCCGCTGTCCTCCGGAACATAAACCGTGCTTCCCGTCTCGTCGTCGTACGAATCCTTGCGATAGGACTCGGGGCTTTGGCTCGTACCGCCGAAGGAAAGTGAGATTGTGACAGTGATTGGACCACCATCGAGTGAGATCAAGTCACCACCTATTCCGGCGGAATTAATCCCGCCGCCGTCGAACAACAATTTGCCGTGTATGGAACTCTGATATCCGGTGTAGATATCGTAACCGAGTCCGGTTCCCGCGGTATAACTCCCGAATTGATTGTACCCGTCGACTCGGATGTTTCCCCCGTACCAAGCGTAGATGCTATTCGTGGTCGTAGAATAATAGGCCGTGGAGGGCTTCGACGGACCGGTGAACGTCCACGTTACTCGCCCAATTGGCCGCGATCCGTTCACGGACTGGAGCGTTAGACCAAACCCGCTCACCGTTGCCCCGGGACTCAGGGTGCTAGTCGTGGTGTAGTTGTACGCCGGAGCGATAGAGGCACTGGCGACTGCCAGGCAGACCGCTGCGACAAATGCCACGCTGGCATGTGCTGCTTTGGCGATTCGAAGCGTGTTCCGCCGGGCGAATGAATAACGTCCGCGGCTGAAAGGGCTACGGAGATATTGTGGCGACGAAACGGTACACATTTGGATCAGCATCGGTAAATGATTCCTGGCGATTAGTGTGAACTCGATTTCGATTTTTCGCCTAGCGACTCGCTGGCCGGGTTTCCCTCAGGAGGCGCTTGCCAGAGCGGTTCACCGGTCGATCCGCGGGCCAGCGGAACGATTTGGAACGGTCGTTCACCTCGGCAGCCAAATACCGCTGCACTTGCACGTTGCGAGTCCAGCATTTCTTACTCCCTAGGGGTAGACATTTAGGAATCCGATATAAGAACTCGGCCAAAGATTGCAATCTGGCTTGGGGCGGGTTACGATTTCCGCAAAGCTAACTCTAACAAAGCTTATGCGCTGAAACCGGCACCGAACCGGCAAGTTGGATTTGAAGTCGACCTCGTAAGGACGCACGATGCGCGGGATTCAGGTTGATGGGAAAGTATTTCGGCAACTGCGCCGCGCGCGTGGCTTTACACAGATCGAGCTAGCGCTAAGGGCGGGAGTGGGTGAGCGGACGGTTCGAAATGCGGAATCGGGCCGTCGCGTAAAGTTCGACTTCTTGCAATTTCTGGCGATAGCCTTAGATGTGGAAATCGCCAGCATCGTTCACGACCCGGACGAGCTTCGGGCTGAACTCGCGGGACAAACCCGCACCGCTCATGTCGTCAATGCAATCGAGGCTCAATGGAAAGAGGGCGACGTGAGCGAGCTACTCGCATTGGTTGCCCGCGACGTTTATATCAACTCGCCGGGGCCAGCGGATATTCCATTTTCAGGCGACTATTACGGTACCGGTGGTTTTCAAACGTTTCTCGACCGGGCGGTATCGAGCCTCAAGATGGAAACGACCACGGTGGTCGACAATATTCGATCGAGCGGAAATTTGGTGCTTATATCCGGTAACAATCAAATGCGTGCGCTGTCGACCGGCAAGTCGTTTTCGGTGAAATGGATGCACGTGTATGAATTCGAGAAGGGGCGGGTTGTGCGACTCGATAACTTAGGCGACACGTATGCAGTGCAGCAGGCATTTCAGTCAGGGTGAATGAATGTTGAAGCGGCCAGGTTTCACGCTCGTTGAATTGCTGGTGGTGATCGCGATCATCGGGATTCTGGTCGCGCTGCTCTTGCCGGCGGTGCAGGTGGCGCGGGAGGCGAGTCGGCGGAGTGCGTGTTCGAATAATTTGCACCAGTTTGGCCTGGCGATGTTGAACTATGAGAGAATAAAAGCGGGTCAGAGTGCGCCGGGATAAACCGGTTTGGAATTGGGAATGGAAGAGTCCTACGAGAAAGACCTAGCCAGTCACCTCGGCCTCTCGCCGAGCGCTGATTGCGGCAACGCGGTGGGCGTAGCAACGGTGGAGAGGGAAACGCAGGCCAGCCATGGAGCTCCGAAATCATCACTTTCGCAGGCCGATCTTGTTCTGACATGGAGAAGGCAATCACGCCAGCGCCGTCACGGGCGAGGCGCAGGCGTCTGCGGCGGAGTCTGAGAAGCGTGAGCATGCGTGGAAATTCCAAACGCGAGAACCGGGAGGTCCCAGCGGTTTCCGAGTCCCACGACTTGGAATGGTCGGCGAACGCCTTAGGCGGCAAGGCCGACAAGTACGCCGCTGGGAAGTCAGATGGGTCCGTAGTACCTGCGAAGTCGGCGAACAACGGTGCGGCTGATGCACCGGCGGAGTCGACCGAGGAAAGGGGCCCAACCAAGAGGAACGCCGAGCAGGCCGACTTGCACCGGACACCGAGCCGGAAAGAACGCAAGTCCCGCGGACTGTACGGCGTGCGTGAAGCGATTTCACGCCCGACTCAAGGTAAGAGCCGTATGAGGTAGTGCTTCACGTACGGATCCGTGCGGGGGGCCGCCGGCAACGGCGTCCCTACCGCGATAACCTTTAATTGGCACGGGCAGTTGGAATACAAGTGCGAACACAAACAATGCACAGATGTGATGCCGAACCTTCCTCGCCAGTTTTTCCCTCTCGTCCATTCGCATCGATGTTGTCGAACGGCCGATCTTCAGTTGGAGGATTGTTTTGCGTCGCCGTCGAAAACAACCTTGCCACCCACGATGGTTTTGCGAATGGGAACGCTGTTCAATTCATTGGGTGGCGTATCGAAAGGATTGCGGCCCAGGACGACGATGTCGGCAAGTTTGCCCGTTTCGATCGAGCCAAGTTTCTTCTCGCTGAAACCCGCGTAAGCGGCATCGATCGTGTAGGCCTTGAGTGCTTCTTCGACTTTAATTTTTTGCTCGGGAACCCATCCATCCGGGTTCTTGCCATCGATCGTCCGACGTGTCACAGCGGCATAGATTCCTTCAACGGGCGTCGGGGGCGCGACGTGCCAATCACTCCCAAAGGCTAGCATGGCGCCAGTATCGAGCAGCGAACGAAAAGCGTAGGTCGTTTCGCAGCGTTTTTTGCCGATCGATTGCTCGGCCCAGCGGCCATCGTCGATCGCATGATAGGGTTGCATGCTCGCAATCACGCCCTGCTTCGCAAACCGTGGAATGTCTTCGGGGGAAATGTGCTGTGAGTGCTCGATGCGGAATCGCCGATCGCGTGGTCCATTGGTCTTTTCCACTCGCTCAAAAATATCGAGCTGCATTCGAATAGCTCGATCACCAATCGCATGCACAGCTATCTGAAGACCGGCTTTGTCCGCACCCGCCGTCCATTTTTCGAGGTCTTCCTCCGTGTTTACCAGCAGGCCGCGGTCGCCAGGTTTGTCACTAAACGGCTCGAAAAACGCGGCCGTGTGCGAACCTAACGAGCCATCCACGAAGCTTTTCAAACCGCCGATTCGTAGCCAGTCGTCGCCTGTACCACGTTCTTTCACTTCTTTCGCAAGTCGCTCCCACGAACTCAGAGGTGTAAAGGCGTAAACGCGAGTTTTCAATAGTCCGCGCCGTTGTGCCACTCGAAAAATCTCGACCTCTCCGAAGGATCCCATGTGTTGAACCGATGTAACGCCTCGCGCCGCCAGATAGTTGCTCGCCGCGGCCGCTGCATCGACTTCTTGTTGCATCGACGAACCGGAGATCGCGCGGATCACGTGCTCCATGGCGTTGTCTTTGAAGACACCCGTTGGTCGTCCCTTTTCGTCGCGCACGATCTCACCGCCCGGTGTGTCCTGGACATTATCAAGAACCTTGGCAGCGTTCATGGCCGCAGTATTGGCCAGCGACATATGTCCGTCGAGCCGGGTGACCCATACCGGGTTATCGGGAGTCACGGCGTCGATCCAGTCTCGCGAAGGTAGCTCACCGCCCCAGAGCGTATGGTCCCAGTCGCCTCCGGTGATCCATTCTCCTTTGGCTTTCTTTTTGGCGAACTCGCCGATGCGACGAACGAACTCTTCTCGTGTGTTCGCGTCGCGAAGTTGTACAGATGCCAGTCGTTTTCCACCATCGATCGTGTGGATATGTGCGTCGAAGAAGCCGGGCACGACCAGTCCGTCGCCGGCATCGATGACCTGTGTTTCAGCAGTGCGGAATGTCTCCATTTCCGCCCGCGTTCCCACCGCGATGATCGACTCGTTATCGATGGCCACCGCTTCGGCATACGGCTGCTTAGCGTTGGCCGTCCAGATGCGTCCGACCACTAACAACGTGGCGGGGGGCTCGGCCGCTGAGGAGGCCGAAGAGGCGAGAATGAGCACGAATGTCAGCAAGGCGGAGGGTGCGAAGCGCATACGATTACCAATCCTAGGATGCCATCTAAGTGACGCCTGTGCGATAGAATGCCGGTGAATCTTCCGGTCACTCTCAACGAAATTAACATAGGGCTCGCCGACAAACAATGAACAAAACGATCGCTGCCGCAAGACATCCGGCCGTACCAGGTTCGGGAATGCTGGCGGGGTCAGGGTGTGCCGGGATAAACCGGTTTGGGATTGGGAATGCAAGAGTCCTACGAAGAAGATTCAGCCAATCACTTCGGCCTATCACGAGGGGGCGGAGGGGTCAGAACTATTTTCCCGGAGCGTTGACGTTTTTCCGCGGTCGTCCGCGGGGGCGGATAGTTAGGTCAAGCTCCAGGCGTTTCGCCAGGCGCTTGACCCAGTTGGGTCGCCATAGGGGAGGCCGGTGGCGTTGGAGCGGCGGATGGCGAGTAGCTGCGCTTGAATAAAAGCGGAATAAAAGCGGGTCAGAACTATTTTAGAGAAAAACTGTTCTGACCCGTTTTGGTTTACCGGCCTGGCGGCCAACGCTAAACTGCGTTTGTTCTTTGATCTACTGCGGAACGCAATTGGGTAAGTTGCTCTAATATCTGTGAGATGTCACGAACTCAATAATCAAATCTGCCTGGTCCAGGGGGCCTGTAAATCTTTTTGGGATGCCATTCGGGTCAGAACTATTTCCTTGTGAATAATAGTTCTGACCCTTTATTCTTTCTTGAATTCGTAGATTCGTAGGTCGTAAGCGTCGAGCGTGGGGTCGACCGTCGCGGCCGAATTGTCGAATGTCGCGATTTTTGTTCGGCCTTCCTCGGCAAGGCGATACACGACGCCAGATTCCGGCAACGCGGACGTGGCCTTGGTCAGCTCGATGCGTATCGGCAGCGGGTGGTCGGCAATACTGGCCACGACCAGCGCGACGTCGCCATCCGGCGCGCGCCAAGCGCTGGCGAGCACCAGCGGCACCCGCTTTTTGTATTCTTGGACGGCGTCGCGCTGGCCGGCGTAGATCGAGAGCCGCGAGATCGGAATCTCCGCCGTGGGCGGGTCGAACCGAGGCGGGGCGAGGAGCACGCCGTCGCGCAAGTATTTGATCGCGCGGGAACGCAGCCGCGCGATGCGGAGCAAGTAGTCGATCTCCTCGGCGCGATCTTTGAGGTGGTTCTCGCGGAAGTTGGCGATCGTCGGCTGCTGGCCCCACACGAACGACCGCGCCTGTTCGAGCCGGAACTGCGTCGAGAACTTGCGATCCAGAAGCGCGAGCGGCTCGCGCGGCGCGAACTCGGCCGGCCAGAGGGAATCGTACGGTGGCCGCGTGAGCGAGGAGTAGTTGCCGTACTGCGTTGCGCAGTCGTGGTACACGGCATTGAACAGGGGCAACGGTTCCCAGATGCCGGGCGCCGCGTATCGCTCGAGGCTCACTTGCAGCGAGAGCATGAGATCGAGATGCGGCAGCCAGCCTTCGCCGCAACCTTCGCCCGCGAGCACGACCGGCTTAACCTCGCGCGTGCGGCGGCGGATGTCCTGCTCCAGCGATTGGAAGCCCTCCATCCAATACGTGCCGCCGCCGAGCGGGTGCCCGTGCGACGGATCGTAGCAGGCCAGGCTGGAACAGGCCTGGTCCATGTAGATGCCGGCAACGCCCAGGTTGCGCACCGCCGCTTCGGCCAGCTCCGCGTAAGTGTTCCGCCAGAACGGCGTGCCCATGCACATGGAGGCACAAGCGGCCTTCATGAACGTATTGTAAACTTCCGGCTGGATGGCGCCGTCGGGTTGCTTGACGGCCGACTTCGCGGCATCCTTCTCGACCCAGCTCCGCGTCGTCATTCCCCACAGCCGCTGGTTCATGTACACGATCGCGTGGATGTCGCGGGCATTCGCGTCGGCGACCGCTTCGCGAAACTTGTCTGCGCCTTCACGCGGCGGCAGATACTCGGGGAATCCGACGTCGTACGCGCAGCCATGCCACCAGTGCCAGAACACGCTGACGGGCAGCCGCGCGTGCTGTTGAAGGGCGGCGGCCGGGGCAAGCACTTCCGGCGACGGGCCACGGTTCCAGACCCAGAGGGCCGTGTCGCGCGCCCAAGCCGGCGTCTGCCCGGTGCGCACGCGGCTTTGCGTGACCCACCACTGGTCGTTGGCCCAGCGACGATAGTGTTCGGCGGCTGTGAACCAATCGCCGTCGAAAGCACGCAGTTCGACGTCGTACGGCGGCGCATACGTTTGCCGGGCAGCACGTTCGACTGGCGCGAAATGCACGACTTCGAGGCCGAGGCCGCCGGAGCCATCGCCGAAGACGGCGAATTGCTTGCGCTGGAGTTGCGTGTCGTTGGTGGAAAGCAAGAGGCCATGGCCGTCACCTCCGTACAAGGCCATGAACTGCATCGAGAGGATGCCGGGGTAATCCCAACCGTGCCGCGAGGCCACGCCCTGCTTCGGGTTCACCAGTTTCCGCAACTGCGTGGTCGACTCGCCGATCCACTGCGGCACGGCAAACGTTTCCTTTTTCTGTGGGGCGATGTTCGCGATGCGCGGGAACGCGAGGGTTCGCACGACGAGTTTGCCGAGGTTCTCGACCGAGATTCGCCAACGAGCCACCGGCTGGCTAGCGTCGAGTGTCACGCGCGCGACGACTTGCAGGTCGGGCGCCGCCGTGTGTTCGAACTGAGACCAGTGGAGTTCGAGCGTGTCCTCGCCTGCGTGACGCGATTCGAAAGCTTTCGCGGCCTCCGGCAGCAGTTCGGAGTCATCGTTCCATACGATCCGCCAAGGCGAAGTTCTCGCGCCATCAGTAAGAACCGAATGCTTTCGTGCAAGATCATCCAACCGCGTCAGGACGCCGCGTACGGGATCAAAGTCGAGTTGCAGAGAGTCGCTGGCGAGGCGAGGCGGTTGCGACGGCGCTTGTGCCCGGACCACAGCAGTTGTTGGAAATATCCAAAGCGCGCCGCAAAGCGAAAAGAGCGCAAGGAGCGCGGCTCGCTGCCGGCGGGTTCTCGTCGATCGCTGTCGAACTGTAGATTTCATCCATTGATCCATACGCGATTCGGCCGGCAATGGCAACCGGCGGGAGATCGAGATAGGTATCCAGAAGGCGCGCTTCAAACTTTTGCGGCTCCCTCCAACAGTTCCTTGATCGTCCAAAGGGTGTTCCGTTAATTCAATCCGTAGCGGGTGCTTCCGCACCCATGTATTGTGCATCGCGTTGAAATCGGCTCGCCATATCTCCGGTAGATATAGACCACAATCCATGGGTGCAGTTCCACCGAGCCGGGACGGCTCGGCTATATAGCCTGGCCATTTCGGCCGGCAGGGTCCGGCCGCGCAGCGGCGACGGAAGCGATTTGGTGGCCAGCACCTCCTTCGCCGCTACGCGGCTCGATAAATGGAGGGGCATCCCTTTCGGCGGGCTTGCGCCCGCCGCCATATTCCTCGGCCACTTCGTGGCCCCGAGTCGTGGCGGCATGAAATGTTCCATTGGGATGATTTGTTCCAGACGAATGTTAAGCCTAGTCACGTTTTGTGCTTACGACTAACTGGCGTTTTGAAGTTGGAACAAAGTGTACCGATTGTCGGTTGCGGGCCGTGCGGAGTCTTTGACGCTGCGCTAAGGCGCAACTCTACGGTGCGGCTTGATGTTACGACAATTTTGATGCGGGTGCGCTCGTTTGGCATTCGCTTCGCTTTAGAGCGGCTCAACGTGTGTTGGCTGGTTGGCAGACAAGAATGTCTGCCCCACGGCACGATTGGAGTCGCTCATGGTACTGGAAGTCACTCGGCGTGGATTGATTGTGTTGCCGGCGCGGCGCGCGAGCGATCTGCTTGAGGAATTGATTTCTCAGGTGGATTGGCCCGTGCTATTCCAGCCGACTGTTCGCTTGCTGCTTCAGCAGATCGAGGTCACGATGCCTCACTGCCTGCTGTTCTGGCTGGACGAAACACACGACACCGATCACGCCTTGCAGCTCATCGCGCGGCTGCGCGACCGGGGCTCGCGGCCGTTGCGGGTTGCGATCGCTCACCAGCTTGAGCCAGACGCCGAACCGATGATTCGCGCCGCCGGCATTCATTCCATCTTGAGCACCAATGGAAGCATTGCGGCGTTGGTGCAAGACGCGTTGCTGCCGTTGTTGAATGTGCAGCCGCAGACGGCACAGGCGGATCGCGAGTTTGTTCAAGCGGCGGAGCCGCTTATTCGGGGGTCGACTGGTGCTCGAGCTTCGCCGGCGGAGATGCATCCGCCGTAATGGTGAGCGGGCGAGCAAGCTCGTCCGCTAAATGGCATGTGGGTGGGGATTGATCGAACGTTTTTTGAAAGTTGTTTAGGCAACCGAAATCTTTCGAATTCGGTTATTTACTCAAAATAAGATTTAAGGAGTCTGCTCATGATCGCTACAACAACTGCAACTTCCCGCTACGAACCGCAATTCGACGAAGCGCTCGACGCTGATCGATTCGAAAGGTTTTCTCATCGTCGCGGCGGCGACTTTCCGGTTCGTTCTCATTCATCTCGCACCCGGGCCAAGATGCGCGATCGTGCGACACCCGCGTCTCGCAACAAGTCGCGCTCGTTCAATGGCTCGAATCGTCGTGGCCGGGGCAAGTTCTTCGGTTAGACGGTGCAAACGATGCTTTGATTCGTAAAGCCGCTGCCGTCCTGATCATCGTCAATGGTACTTCAACAAGGAGATAGATCTCATGCGCTTATCGAGAATTCAAAACAGAACCTTCCCGTGGTGCGTTTGCGCCGCACTGTTGGTAACGACCACGTTAACCGCGGCGCCGATCGCGATTTACAACACGGGCGTCGACAACGCATTAAACGCCTGGGTGACTCCGGGTGTGCCGGATATCCACTACAGCCTGATCGTTCAGCCTGGGAGCGGGACGGCGGTAACGGTCGATGACTCGACGTGGCCGTTTCCGCCGTGGCTCCCCAACAACTACACGCCCAACGCTGGTTCCCGCTGGATCGGGCCGGCGGCGAATAGCAACGGTCCGGGCGGCAATTATGTTTATCGAACGACATTCAACCTGCCGAACAATGCCATTTTGAGCACGGTCAGCATTACGGGCGATTGGGCTATTGATGATGCCGGCACCGATATTCGAATCAACGGGATTTCGACCGGCCAGACCTACAACAGTTACGCCGCCCTCGCTCCATTCAGCGTCACGAGCGGCTTCGTGTTCGGGACGAACACGCTCGATTTCTACATTGCGAACGCGTCAATTGGCAATAATCCCACCGGACTCCGAGTCGAGCACATCGCCGGTAGCTACCAGATTCCCGAGCCCGCAACCATTGTTTTGGTTATCGGATTGATCGCTGCCTGTGGCGGTATGCGTCTGCGGAGGAGGTGTGAGCTGCTTTGAGCGCGGGTCCAGTTTCACACTTCGCATGAACAAGGTTCTTAAAAAACATCCGTGCTTTGTTGAATACAGAACCTGGTCGTTCCGGCCGATCGACATCCTGATGGAAGCGATCGCGGTGATTCGACAGCGAGCCACCGACCCAAGATGGGTCGGCTATGTATTCGGCGAAGCAAAACATTCACGACTTAACTACAGGAAAGATCTCATGAAAAAATATCTCCGACATTCACTCGCTTTGGCATTCCTGGGAATGGGGCTTTTGTTTACACCAGCACAGGCCGACCCGCTGCCCGGCCGCGACCTTTTGAAGTTCGGCCAGAAGCCGATGGACCAGACGCAGCTAATGGGGGCGGTCTATTACGGGCACGACGAGCTGAGCACGGCCTATGCTCCGATCGGGGTGCAGCCGGCCGTATACCGCGGAAATTTCATGGCCGACGATTTTTCGGATACGCTGTCGACGCCGGTCGTCCACGTGAAGTGGTGGGGGTCTTACCTGAACGGCTCCGAACAGTACGGCCACGTGACGAAGTTTTTGATCGCTTTCGAAAACGATGTGCCGACGCCGAATGGACTCGGTTTCAGCTATCCTGATCCGTTTGGTCCGATTCACAGCCAGATCGTAACGGTGGGGGCGTTGTCGCCCAACTCCGGCACATTTACCGAGACAAAAAAGAGCTCTGGCGGCGCGCCGCTGAACGAAGATCTCTATGAATACAACGCGGAGCTGGCGATTCCGTTTCCCCAGCAAGCCGACGTGGTGCATTGGCTGAAGATCGTGGCCCTGGTCGATCATCCGGTCGGAGTGCAGCCCGGTACGCCGGGAGCTCCGGTGGCGCAATGGGGCTGGCATAACCGCGACTACACGCAGCAAAATCCGTCGCAGTATATCTCGGCGGTTCCGCAACCCGGCGAGAACAACCAAGGGAATGCCGCACTGTTTCCGATCTGGCACTTTCAGGATGATGCGGTGTCTGGGAGCATTGACGTACTCACGGGGGTAAATACGGCGGGCCAGCCGGTCGTCTCACAAGTTATTCAACACCTCGTGACATTCAAAGACGAATACTACGTCGACGGACTAGACGGCCCCGGCTTGAACCAAGTTCCCGGCTTTCAAGGCATCTCGAAGTATTCCAAGGATTTGGCCTTTGAGCTGTACACGAATGTCATACCCGAGCCGAATACCTGCCTACTCCTCTTTAGCGGCGTATTCGGCTTGGCGTTTGCCGGTCGCCGCCGCTAGTTGCTCGGTGGAACTTGAGTTCGTTGATCGCAGGCCCTTCCCGCCCTTGGGGAAGGGCCTTTTCTTTGCGCAGGGTGCGATTTCCCAAGTTATTCAAGCGAGCCGGATCGTCGCTTGTCGAAGCTTTTGACCCGTCCAAACCCAACAATTTATCCATTGCCTTTACACCCATTCCGCCCCAGAATAACAAAGTCAGCTTCCCCGCATAAAACTCTCCGCCCACGCCCATGCGGCCCAAGCACCGCCAATTTCTGAGCTATTTCTTGATGGCGACCTACGCCAGCATTTCGCTGCTGGGCGATGGTCTACACTTGTTGTTGCCGGAGGGGGGGCAGCACCATCATCACCACGGAATCCACATCGCTGGCCATAGTTGCCACGACTCGCAGCAGGACGATCATCATCACGGCGATACTTGCTGCTCGGACTGCGCCCATGATGTGGGGCCGGCGATCAGCGATGCAGGCGCGGATGGGCATCTCTGCGAGATTTGCTCGTTCATCGTGCATGCGGTCGCGCAACCAGTCGAGGAAGTCGCGACGATCGATTGGCGGCCGCTCATTGTACAATCACAGCCTGAGACGCAGGCTATCTATTCGTGTGTCTCTCTAGGACCTCAAGCGCCGCGTGGCCCGCCGTCGTTGGTGGGCTGAGTCGCTTCGTGGCGTTGCTCATGGTGGAGCAACGTTATCTATATCTATCGCTGCGCGTGTCGTGATTGGTTCGCTTTGTGAACCGACTCGTTGCGCGCTGATTACCACGCGTGAAAGGGCTTGTTGCACGTGGGATTCCGATGCGTATTTGAGGTTTTGTCATGTTTGGTTCTATTGACTCTTGCATTAGTATTGAACAACCGCCCGCGAGCCGGGGCGTCCCCGCCCCCGTCCAACCGTTCATTATCAATGAAAGTATCAATAAGAAGCAGGCGTTTACGCTTGTCGAGTTGTTAGTCGTGATTGCCGTGATTGGCATCTTGGTGGCTCTGCTGTTGCCGGCGATTCAGGCGGCGCGCGAGGCGGCTCGGCGGTCGCAGTGCAAGAATAATCTGAAGCAGATTGGCTTGGCGCTCCACAACTACGAGAGTACGCGTAAGGCGTTTCCGCCCGGTTTCGTCTCGAAGGCCGTGGCGATCAACGAAGAGGGGCAGGGGCCTGGTTGGGGTTGGGGAGCGCATATTTTGCCCCACTTGGAAGAGGCGAATCTCAACATCGATTTGAAGCGCGAGATCACCGATCCGCTGTACAACGAGATTCGCACGAAGCCGTTGAGCGTGTTTCGCTGCCCGAGCGATGCGGTCGACGATCCGCTCGTTTCGGTGCAGAACGCCTCCGGAACGGAACTGACGAAAGTGGCGTTTGCCAACTATGTCGGCGTGGGCGGCACGGCCGAGGTGAGTGGCTTTCCGGATACGGGGACCGGTGTGTTTCTACGAAACCGAGGAATTCGCATCAAGGAAATCACCGACGGCACGAGCCACACGATCATGGTGAGCGAGCGGGCCAGCCGGCAGTCGCCGCAGACGACTTGGGTTGGAGCGATCACCGCTGCCAGCGTACCGCCAAAGAACCCGTCCTATGAAGAGGAAGGGCCACCGGTGCTGGTGCTCACGAACACGGGCGAGGCGGAGGACGGCCGGGTGCCGAACAACACGCTCGACCATGTCGAGGACTCGAACAGCGCGCACGCGCAAGGTGTCCACATCATGTTTGCCGATGCCTCGGTGCAGAGCATTAATAATGATATTGATCCGAAGGTTTGGGAGGCGCTGGGAACCCGGGCGGGGAGCGAGCCGAACGGGAGCTACTGATTGGTTTTAGCGTCGGCCGCCAGGCCGAATCTCCCACCAACACGGCCTCCTGCGAGAATGAATAAAGATAACTTGCTCTAGTCCGTGCGTCGTCTTGGTCTCGATTGTAGTGGACTTTTTCCGAACGGACTGAAGTCCATCCCACGGGGGTGTTGCGCCGGTTGTGCTGGCTGGAGTGTCGCGCGGCGTGGGAAAGGGGCCGTTTCGGCCGGGGAATCGGGTTAATTGGCAGTCGGGACCGAGTTTGCTTGACCCGCGCTAAACCCCTATTTACTATGAATTTTGAGCTATTTCAGCATTTTCTCGCCTCTTCCCGGGCCCGCTCCGGCCACGCGGCATGATTCTATACGTTCTTATTGGTCTTGCTCTGGCGTCCTTTGTGATCGCGTTCTTCAGCGCGCGCACGTGGCACTGGGGGCATGTGGTTGTCGTTGAGCTATTGTTCTTGGCCACGCTAGGTTTCTTTTTGCTCACGGCAGAAGTGGTGCGAATCAACGCAGTGCTTCGTGCGCAAATCAATAAGGACCAAAAGCAGCTCGATATCGTCGAGGCTCAAAATGTGGCGCTGCGCGAGGGAACGGAGAGTGGTGCGATCATCGGCCAGTTGAGCGCGTTCGATCCGCCGGTGAAGGTCACGAAAGATAGCGAAGGCAACGAGAAGCTCGATAGCATTGCGAACCTCGATCACAAGCTGCTGATCGCCACGCGGCTCCGCGGCCGCGTGTGGCGCAATGCGAAGCCGGCAGCGGCGCCGAATGCCCAAACCGGCGTGGTGAACGTTGCGATTACAGCGCCGACGCCTTCGGGCATCAAAAAAGACACGGTGGTGTTTGTGTTCGAGGAAGGCGCCCCCCAGCCGCCAGATGCGAAAGGTGTCCCGCGTGGCCCGCAGTTTTTAGGCGAGTTCACCGTGACGACGGCTGGCCCGCAACAGGCGACGCTCACGCCGGTGCTGGCGATGGACGAGTTCGAGCGGCGTCGCCTGGTCGCGAGTCGTGGCCCCTGGTCGATTTACGAGACGATGCCGCTCGATCGGCACGAAATCTTCGCCGGGAAGACCGAGCAGGAATTGCAGCAGTTGTTGCCGAAGAAATCGATTGCGGAATATCTTCGTGACAACAAGCCAGCAACCGCGGATGATGATCCAGTGCGGGTAATCGGTTTCGACGAAACGGGCAAGCCGCTGCCACCGAGCGATTTGAGCAAGGCGGCCAAGAAGGTTTACCAGCGCCGATTGCGAGACTACGCAGCCGAGTTTGCCGTGATGGCCCGCCGCCGAATTGCTTTGCTGACCGAGATCGATGCCGTGAACAAGGACATCGCCCGGCTGGTGACAGCCCAAGAGGAGGCGAAAAGGATCCAGGCGTTCCGCGAAAACGAGCGGACCAAGCTGCAGGCCGATCTGGCCGGCGTGGAAAAGGAAAAGGCGGCGATCGAGAAGCACCTAGCCGACGTGCAGAAGCTGCTGGCCCGCGCTCGTGAGCTGACGGCAGACCTTTTGAAGCGAAATGATCAATTGGCGGCCGAGCTAGCGGCTCGGCAGTTGCCAACCATTCAACCAGCCGGCGGTGCCGCGACGCCGATGAAGAGCGTGGCTCCGCTGGTGCTGGGCAGCGTGAAGTAGACGGCTTTCGGAATGCGTGGGTGCGCACGCCCTGAATCTTCGAAGGGCGTGGTCGCGCACCATTGTTGAGTTGCCACGCCCTTCCCAAGCGTCAGGGCGTGCCACCCTACGCCGTTAACCCTATTTATACGAAGCAACCGCAGATGAACGCGGATAAACGCAGATTGTTTCCAATCGATGAGTAAGTGCGTAGTGGTCTTCACTCGCCTTCTATCTGCGTCCATCTGCGTTCATCCGCGGTTGCCTGGTATTGGAAAAGGGTTAACGGCGTAGCGTGCCACCCGGCTCAAGCTCGAAAGCCACTTCTTTGGCGAGGTTCCTGCTTGCTAGTAGATTTTGGCAGACAAGAATATCTGCCCCACAGGGCCTGTGGTGCTTGGTTGCCTATCTGGCATACAATTACGGCGTCATGGGAATCTACGACCGCGATTATCAACGAGACGACTATTACGATCGCCGACCGGGCTTCGACCTGGGGGGCTCGCGCACGCTCACGACCAATCTCGTGATCGTGATGTTCGTGATTTATGCGATTCAACTTGCGACACGCGGCGAGCGACCGGATGCTGGCTGGTTTACCGAGACGTTTTCCTTACACGCGGATGTCGTCAAGCGGCCGTGGCTGTTTTTCGAGTTGGTGACCTACGGCTTCTTGCACGATGTGTGGCACTTCCAGCATATCTTGTTCAACATGCTCGGGCTGTGGTTCTTTGGGCGATCGGTTGAATATCGATATGGCAAGCGCGAGTATTTCACGTTCTTCCTGGCGAGCGTGATCGTGGCGGGCGTGGTGTGGGTCGTGGGTGAGTTCATCGCGCAACGCCAATGGACGTCGATCTCGATGCTGGGCGCTTCGGGCGGAATTTCAGCGGTGTTAATTTTATTCTGCCTGAATTTCCCTCACCAGTTGATTTACATTTACGGTGTGTTGCCGATTCCGGCATGGGTCGCGGCGATCATCTTCGTTGGTTTCGACTTAATGGGAGCCATGGGGCAAGGGGGGCAAGGCGGTGCCAATGTCGCCTTTACGGCTCACTTGGGCGGCGCGCTGTTTGCTCTGCTATATTTCCAAACGGGCATGCGGCTCGAGCGACTCTTGCCAAGCGGTTCGCTGCTCAACCATTTGAAGGCGAAGCCGAAGCTGCGCGTACACGATCCTGAGTCGGCCAAGGATACCGAGCAAGCGGTGGATGAAATTCTCAAGAAGATCCAGGAGCAGGGCCGCGATAGCCTGACACGTCGCGAGCGGCGCATTCTCGAGGACGCCAGCCGCGAGTATCAGAAGAGGAGAGAGTAGGAGGGAGTAGCTGAATTCGCCAGAATTCGGACGCCATAGGGATGATTCAAACATAACTTCGACAGATGGGATTCACCACGGAGGCACGGAGTACACAGAGAAGATGGAAGTCGAGACAGAAGAACATTAATCGTCACTCATCTATGCGAATAAATCAGAATCAAGATAGCCTCATTTTTGATAGTTAATGTTAGCGGGGATTAGTAAAGATCAGTGTTCCTATCCTCCTAAGGAACGCGGGAAAAATAACTTCGGTGTTTGTTTGATATACTTGGATCAGAACGT
>CAZJWY010000003.1:0-16873 GCA_964549545.1 uncultured Planctomycetaceae bacterium
CAGACAAGAATGTCTGCCCCACGGAAAGTGGCCAAGATTCTCGCCCGGCGGGCGAATTATTCTCAACCGGCGCCCTCAACCGCTTGCGACAGATAGTGTCGGCAGCGTAGAACAATTGAGGCGTAATCAGGCTCTGGGCCTGCCGAACTAATCACTGCCTCATTTTCGGGGAGCTATCGATGTCGACGACTCTGATCGTACTTGCTGTTCTTGCGGGTATCGCGTTCATGGCCGTGATGTGGGGCGCTGGCATCTACAACCAGCTCGTCACGCTCAAGAACCGCTACCAGAACGCGTTCTCGCAAATCGAAGTTCAGCTCAAGCGGCGCTACGACTTGATCCCCAACCTGGTCGAGACGGCCAAGGGCTACATGGCCCATGAAAAGGGCACGCTCGAAGCCGTGATCGCGGCCCGTAACCAAGCCGTCGGCGGGTTGCAAAAAGCGGCGGCGAACCCGGGCGACCCGGCGGCGATGAAAGAGTTGGCCAATGCCGAGCAGGGATTGAGCGGTGCGCTCGGTCGGCTGTTCGCGTTGTCGGAAGCGTATCCCGACCTGAAGGCCAACCAGAACATGATGCAACTGAGCGAGGAGATCACGTCGACCGAAAACAAGGTGGCGTTCGCCCGCCAGGCGTACAACGACTCGG
Organism: uncultured Planctomycetaceae bacterium; assembly: GCA_964549545.1. Classification (GTDB taxonomy): domain Bacteria; phylum Planctomycetota; class Planctomycetia; order Pirellulales; family Lacipirellulaceae; genus JABDGM01. The sequence continues at coordinate 649 of CAZJWY010000003.1, forward strand.
TGATGGCCTACAACACCTACAAGCAAACGTTCCCGCCGGTCTTGATCGCGGGCCTGGTGGGCTACGGCCAGAACGCGGAACTTCTGCAATTCGAAGATTCGGCCAAGATCGCCGAAGCGCCTAAAGTCTCTTTCTCTTAATCAATTAAGAAGAATAACCACAGAGACACAGAGGGCACAGAGAAGAAGATATTTATCCGCAGATCAACTTAGATGGACGCAGATAATAATCAAGACAAGATAATCTACCCTGATCTACATCTATCTATGTTCATCTGCGGTTTCTTATGTCTTCTCCAAAATGTCTTCTCTGTGCCCTCTGTGTCTCTGTGGTGAACTAAATGGCCACGGATTTTTTTCAACGCCAGACCGAAGCGAGGCGGACCAGCAAGTGGCTGGTGGGGGTGTTTATATTGGCCGTGATCAGCATCGTGGCCACGACGATGCTCGCGACGGCTCTCGTGACCGGCGTTGTTCAAGAGCACCCGACCTATCGGGGCTACCAGCTTGAGCGGCAGCCGTTTCCGTGGGAAGAGACGCTCATCTCCGGCGTGGCGGCGTTGGGGCTGATCGTCGGCGGCAGCCTGTTCAAGATTGCTCAGTTGTCGCGTGGCGGTACGGTGGTGGCCGAGCAGTTGGGCGGCCGGCGAATCTATCCGAATACGGTCGACCCGGTCGAGCGCCGTCTGCTCAATGTCGTCGAGGAAATGGCGCTGGCTTCGGGGACGCCGGTGCCCGCCGTCTTTATGCTCAACGAAGAACAGGGCATCAATGCCTTCGCTGCCGGCCATTCGGTCAGCGACTGTGTGATCGGCGTCACCCGCGGTTGCGCCGAGCAGCTTTCGCGCGATCAGCTTCAGGGCGTCATTGCACACGAGTTCAGCCATATCCTCAACGGCGACATGCGGCTGAGTCTCCGGCTGATGGGCGTGCTGTTCGGCATTCTCCTCCTGGGCCTCACCGGGCGCGAACTGTTGCGCTGGGCTACGCTTGGCGGAGGACGGAACGATTCACGACGCAACAACGGCGGGCTCTACTTGCTGGCGATCGGGCTTGTCTTCATGATTCTCGGTTTTCTGGGAAGTTTCTTCGGCAGCCTCATCAAAGCGGCCGTGTCGCGGCAACGAGAGTACCTGGCCGATGCCTCGGCTGTGCAGTTCACACGTAACCCCGGCGGGATTGGCGGCGCGCTGAAGCGGATCGGCGCGGCGGCCTTTGGTTCGAGACTGGTTTGCCCCAAAGCGCCCGAGGCGAGCCATATGTACTTTGCTTCGGGCGTCGCGAGTCTGTTCGCGACTCATCCGCCGCTGGAAAAGCGGATCCTGGCCATCGAGCCCGACTGGGACGGAAAATACCCGGCTGCGTTGCCGGCCGATACGATCGTCGGGTTTGGTTCGCCCGGCGCAGCAGGATTCACCGATGGCGCGGCCGCGGCCTCGTCGACAGCCGTATACGACTGCCCGGTTCCCGTGCCCACGGTCCAGCACGCCGCCCGGCAGGTGGCCAATCCGACCGAGATACATCGCGTGTACGTTCAGCAGCTTCTGGCCGACATCCCGCAGCCGTTGCTCGACGCAGCCCACGAGCCCTACGGCGCCCGTGCGCTCCTCTACTCGCTGCTCTTGGATGATAATGCCGATATCCGCGCCGCCCAGCTCAAGGTTCTTGAAAAGAACGCCGATCCGAATGTCTTCGAGCTGACGTTGCAACTGGTAAAGTCGGCGCAGCAGCTTGATGTTCGAGGCCAGTTGCCACTCGTCGACATGGCATTGCCGGCGCTGCGTTCGCTCACCGTGTCGCAATACAAACAGTTTATTCAGTGTTTCCTCGCCCTGGTCGATGCCGATCGTCGGATCAGCCTGTTCGAGTGGACGTTGCATCACATCCTGTTGCGCCATCTGCGGCCGCAGTTCGAAAAAGTGCGGCCTCCGCAGATTAAGTACTACGGCCTTCAGCAGTTGGGGCAGCAATGCTCCGTGCTCCTCTCGGCCCTCGCCAGGGCGAGCCAGCGTGATCCCGAGGCCGCGTTCGAAGCGGGAGCCAAGCAGCTTCCGGAAGCTAATTTGAAGATGCTGCCGGCCGAGTCGTGCGGACTCGACGAACTCGATGTGGCGCTGCGTGACTTGGCGCAGGCCGTTCCCAAGCAGCGGGCGCGACTCGTGGGTGCTTGTGCATCCTGCATTTGCGCCGACTCGGCAGTCAGCGTGACCGAGTGCGAATTGCTGCGAGCGATTTGCGACATACTCGACTGCCCGATGCCGCCGCTCGTGGCGGGGCAGGAGGTGTCGCCGTCGCTCTTCTCGCGTCCTCAGTCCAGCGGTGTGTCGTGATGGCGGAGCCGGACCGTGAATCGTTCGCTTCCAGTGCGCCTGTCGATGCTCTGAAGCGCCGAGCCGCACTGCTGGCGAACCTTCGCAAGTTTTTCGACGAGCGTGGCTTCTTCGAGGTCGAAACACCGCTGCTGTCCAGCGAGATTATTCCCGAACTCCACATCGATCCCATCCGCACGGCCGATGGCGATTTTCTGCAATCTTCGCCCGAGTTGCACATGAAGCGGTTGGTTTGCGCCGGTGCGGAATCGATTTATCAGGTCACACGCTCGTTTCGTGCGGACGAGCACGGCCCGCTCCACAATCCGGAGTTCACGATCGTCGAGTGGTACCAAGTTGGCGATGATTTGCAGGCGGGCATTGATCTCTTGGATCGGTTGATCTCGTCTCTTCTGGGAACGCCGCCTGCGCATCGTACGACGTACGCGGAGGCGTTCGAGCGTACGTTGAACGTCGATCCACATCATGCGACTGCCTCCGAACTGGCCACCGTGGCGATTGCGGCTGGTGTGAATGTGCCGGATGGCATGCAGGCCGACGATCGCGACGAATGGCTCAACTTGCTGCTGGCAACACGCGTCGAGCCGCAGCTTGGGCGCGATCGGCCGGAGATCCTTTATCACTATCCGGCGTCGCAGGCCTCGCTTGCGCAAGTGGTGAAATCAGGTTTGGGTTATGAAGTGGCCGAGCGGTTCGAAGTTTATTACCGCGGCATTGAGTTGGCGAACGGTTTTCATGAACTAAGCGATGCGGCAGAGCAGCGTCGCCGGTTTGAGAAGGTTAACGCGGCACGAGTAGCCGAGGGCAGGGAAGATTTGGGCATACCGGAGAGTCTTCTGGCTGCATTGCAATCCGGGATGCCGGATTGCAGTGGCTGCGCGCTTGGTTTCGACCGTTTGGCGATGTTGGCAGCCGGCGCTATTGCCGTAAGAGACGTGACTTCTTTCGCACGGTAGGCCGGCCAGTTGCAGCACGGACTTTAGTCCGTGCCCGTGGCTTATTTGTCGATTAGATTGTTGAATACTTACTTAAGAAGTGGTTTCAAAACCGAGGGCTAGCGCCCTGCGGCTGATCGAATCAGCCGGCACGCGCTAGCGTCCGGTTTCTTCAGTTGGTTTTGAAACCGCTTCTAAGAGATTTCTAGACGGACTGAAGTCCATCCCACCATGTGTATGTTATCCCTGCACGACAGTGCTATAATTGGCGAGGAGGAATTGATATGCCCATCACCAATGCTGATTTGCAGGATTTCCATCGCTTTGCTGGTGAACAACTTGAACACGGCGTAGCCGATTCGCTCGTCGAACTTGCAGGCGAATGGGAAGCTCGGCGACGAGAGGCGGAGGAAACCGCTGCCGACATTCGTCAAAGTCATGCGGATATCGAAGCTGGGCGAGTCTCTTCTGCCGCCGAGGTGTTTGCCGAGGTTCGCAAACAATTGGATGCCCGATGAGTCACCGGGTATTTTTTACCTCCAGAGCAAAGCAACAGCTCATTCAATCCGCTTACTGGTGGGCCGAGCATCGGAGTGTCGATCAAGCTTATCGTTGGCTGGACGGATTCGAGAAAGCCATTAACCTTCTTCAAAAGAATCCTGAGCAACATGGCCTCGCGCGCGAGAACGAAATTCACGCTTGGCCGAATAGAGTTCGTCAATTGCTTTACGGTTTAGGTAGCAAGCCTACCCATCGTGCAGTGTTCGAAATCCGCAGCGACGTTGTGTATGTTTTGGCTGTTCGGCATTTGGCGCAAGACGACCTTAAAGCAGAAGACTTGAAATAGCCTGCTTTATCGCAGCCGCGCACAGTGCTTGTGCCGGAAGCACGTCACCAAGTGGTCGTTGACCATGCCGACGGCTTGCATGTGGGCGTAGATGATCGTGTTGCCGACGAATTTGAAGCCGCGTTGTTTGAGGTCTTTGCTGAGCGCCTCGGACTCTTTGGAAGTTGACGGCAGTTGGTTCATGTTTTCGAGCCGATTTTGAATCGGTTTGCCGCCGACGAAGCTCCAAATATACTTGTCAAACGTGCCGAATTCCTCCTGCACGTCGAGAAACCTTCGAGCGTTTGAAACCGCGGCTAAGATCTTCAGGCGATTGCGGATAAGCCCGGGATCGGCCAGCAGTTTTTCAATTCGCTTGGCGGTGAATCGGGCGACCTTCTCGGGATCGAAATCGGCGAACGCCCGGCGGTACGCTTCGCGCTTCTGCAGCACGACGAGCCAGCTTAGCCCGGCCTGCGCGCTTTCGAGCGTGAGAAACTCGAACTGCTTCTGGTCATCGTGGACCGGCACGCCCCACTCGGTGTCGTGGTAAGCTGTCATCAACTCGCCGCCGCGTGGCCCCCAGGCACAGCGAGCCTTATCGCCGGTCGTAAGTTTCGAAGCGGTAGTCATGGTCGTTTTTTTCGTTTGCGTCATATTCTTCCGATGCGATTAGTCGCCAGTCGTTCCACGCGACATCGGGAAACGATGTGTCGCCGTCGACCGTCGCGCAGACTCGGGTGAGATAAATCCGATCGGCGGCGTTCAGTGATTCTCGGTACAACTCCGCGCCGCCGACGATGAATGCCTCCTTTTCGCCGCGGGCTCGAGCGAGTTCCAAAGCGTGGTCGAGGCTCGTCGCGAGTTCCACGTTGGCCACGTCGATCTGCAACTCGGGGTTGCGTGAAACGACCATGGTTCGTCGTCCCGGCAGGGCCCGGCCGATCGATTCCCAGGTCCGCCGGCCCATGATGATTGTATGGTCCATCGTAAGCTGCTTGAAGCGCCGCAGATCGCCGGATAGATGCCAGGGCAAGTCGCCGGCCCGCCCAATGACGCCGTTCTCTGCGACAGCCACGATGATCGAGATTTGCATAGGTTACGTAGCACGGACTTTTAGAAACTCTAACAAAACCGGGGGCTAGCGCCCGCCGGCTAATCAAATCAGCCGGAACGCGCTAGCGTCCGGTTCCCCCGTTTCGGTTTTGTTAGAGTCCCTTAGTCTGCAACTGTACTGCTTTTGCCGGTTGAATGCTCGTGCCACAGGCAACTCTTTTCCGGACGGACTAAAGTCCGCCCCACGACGGAGTTCTGGCTCTTGACTACCCTCACACCGCGATCGGCGCTGAGATATGTGGATGGGGCTGATAGTTTTCCAGTCGAAAGTGCTCGTATTCGAAGTCGAAAATCGACCGCACACTGGGGTCGATCCACATCGTCGGCAGCGGCCGGGGTTCGCGGGTCAGTTGTAGTCGCGCTTGTTCCAAGTGATTCTCATACAGATGCGCGTCGCCCAACGTGTGGATGAACTCGCCAGGCTTCAAACCAGTCACTTGCGCGACCATCATCGTAAGCAGCGCATACGAAGCGATGTTGAACGGCACGCCCAAAAACACATCAGCGCTCCGCTGATACATCTGGCATGAGAGTCGCCCCTCGGCCACGTAGAACTGAAACATCAAGTGACACGGCGGCAGCGCCATCCGTGGCAACTCGGCCACGTTCCACGCGCTCACGATCAATCGCCGCGAGTCGGGCTTGGTGCGAATCTGCTCGACGACTTCGCTGATCTGATCGATCGTCTCGCCATGTTGCCCCGGCCAGGAGCGCCATTGGTAGCCATAGACCGGCCCAAGCTCACCTTGCGCATCGGCCCACTCGTTCCAGATCGTCACGCCGTGTTCATTGAGATAGGCGATGTTCGTTTCGCCGCGCAAGAACCAAAGCAGCTCGTAGATGATCGACTTGAGATGCATCTTCTTCGTCGTGACAAGCGGAAAGCCAGCCGACAGATCGAAGCGCATCTGGTGGCCGAAGACGCTGCGCGTGCCCGTGCCGGTGCGATCGCCCTTGGCGACGCCTTCGTCGAAGATCCGCTGCATCAAGTCGAGATATTGCCGCATGCGGGAATTGTATCGCATGACTGTAGGTGCCGCGAGCCGAGCGGCACCTGCGCCATAGCGACGTTCGCGCCGACTATAGGTCCGCCTCGGCTCGGCGGACCTACTTCTGCTTCGCCATCAGCTCTTCAACAAGCTCGGCGAGCAGCTTGGGGTCGTCTTTCTTCCGCAGGTGTTCGATCCGGGAGGCGGGCAGGTTGAGCTTTTTGAGCGCGCCGTCGATATATTTCCACTGCTTCTCGCGAGCCTTTCCCTCGGCCAGGTACAGCTCGGTGACCAACTCGCTCAGCCGCTGCAGCGAAATCGCCTCGCGATTGTCGTAGAAATTCTTGATGATGTTTTGCTGGTACTTCGAGTAGGTTTTTTCCATTGTCTAGTCCAATCGGAAGAATCGCTCACCATTGCCGTGAGCCGGCCGGTCCGTCCCGGTCGGTCGTGGCTTTGCGCCGCGGAATGGGCGTGTTACATTGCAATTATCGGGGGCGGAGACGCCCCGGCTCGCTTAAAATTTCCCGCAAGTTCGGTTCCTGATTACGGTCCATTTTCATGCCGGTTGTCAAGTTCGTCAAAGAGAACAAAGAAATTGAAGTTCCGAGCGGCGCCAATCTCCGCTCAGAGGCCATCAAGGCGGGCATCAATGTCCACCAGGGCGTCAACGGCTACGGGGCTGGAATCAACAAGATTGTGAATTGCCACGGCTGGGGAATGTGCGGCACCTGCCGCGTGAAGATCACGAAGGGTATGGAAAACACGAACGCCATGGGAGCGATCGAGAACTTCCGGTTTCACAACCCGCTGCCGGACCCGTTCCCATCGCTGGCCTACATCGGCAACGAAGATACCATGCGACTCTCCTGCAGGGTACAAGTGCTGGGTGACATTGAGGTAGAAACCGCCCCGACGATGGACCTCTTCGGCGAGAACTTTTTTAGTTAGCCAATGGCTATCGGCTTTCGGCTGTCAGCTATCGGCAAGAACGATGGCCCCAAACTCTGGCCGACAGCCGACAGCTAATAGCCGACAGCCCCCCATGAAACAAATCATCGCCATCGTGAAGCCCTTCCTCGTCGAGAAGATTCTCGATGCTTTGCGGCGGGCGCCGCTTGAAGCGCTGAGCGTGATGGAAGTGAAAGGGATGGGCAAGCAGAAGAGTTATCTCGATCGCTATGCCGACACCGAGTACTCGCTGACGTTCCTGCCCAAGGTTGAGATCACGGTTTGGGTCGACGATCTGCGGGCCGAAGACGTCGCTCGGAAGATGGTCGAAGTGGCTCGCACGGGCCGGATGGGAGACGGAAAAATTTTCATCTTGCCGGCTCAGCCTTACGAGGCCGTGATCGATCTCGCCACGGCGGCCAAGTCATGAATCGCCCACGTTGGCAACTTGCGCATTTGGTTTGCCTCGCAATTCTTCTTGCCGTTGTTGTCGGGCCAGTCTGTGCCGCGCCGCCGCAGCCAATCGACGAACGTCGCACGGAATCGGCCGGCATTCGCAAGCTCATGAGCAAGCACTTGGTGCTCTTTACCGATGCGCCCAGCAGCCCCGCGATCGATCGTCTGCCCGAGGAGTTTGACAAGGCAGTGCCACAGTGGGCGGCCTACTTCGGCGTCGACCCGGCCAAAACTGCCCATTGGCAAACCCGCGCATTTCTAGTCGCGGACGAGCGTCGCTTCGCGGCCCTCGGCCTGTTACCGCCCGGAAGAGAAGGCTTTGAGAACGGCATTTCGATCGATTCGCAAATGTGGCTCCGCGATCAGCCGACCGACTACTACCGGCGGCACCTGCTGCTCCACGAAGGCACGCATGCCTTCATGAACGAGTTCCTCGGCGGCAACGGCCCTGGTTGGTATATGGAAGGCACAGCCGAGCTGCTCGGCACGCATCGCCTCGACCCGAAAACCGGCGAATTGACGCTCAACATCATGCCCAAGAGCCGCGACGAAGTTCCCATGCTCGGCCGCATGAAGCTGATCCACGATGCGCTCGCCGACAACCGGCCGCTGTCACTTACCGCCGTCATGCAGCTCGACGGCAGCAAGCAACTTGGCACCGAGGCGTACGCCTGGTGTTGGGCCGCGGCGAAGTTTCTCGACTCGCACCCTCGTTACCGTGACCGCTTTCGCGAGCTGCACGCGAATGTGCGCGATCCAAATTTCAACGAGCTGGTTCGTAAAAAGTTCGCCGACGACTGGGCCGATCTCAGCGCCGAATGGCCCGCCTACGTCGCGGCGCTCGATTACGGCTTCGACTACGATCGCATGGCAATGGATTTCAAATCTCATGCGATGATCAACGCCGGCCGCGATTATTTAGTGTCTGTGGCGGCCGATCGTGGCTGGCAGTCGTCGGGCGTGAAACTCGAAGCCGGCAAGTCGTACGAGATCACCGCCACGGGACGCTACCAGATTGCAGCCGATCATGCGGATGGTAAGGAAAAACCATGGCTGTGCGAGCCGGGCGGTGTGACGATCGACTATCATGATGGGAAACCATTGGGCGTCTTGCTCGGCGCGATCGACTCTCGCGACAAGCCTGTTGCCGGGGCGAACCCGACGTTTGCGAACCCGGTCGTAATTGGCCTGCGCGCGACGATCAAACCAGCCGCCAGCGGAACGCTTTACCTGCGCGTGAACGACTCGGCCGCTTCGCTGGACGACAATCATGGCTCGCTGACGGTCACCGTTTTGTCTCTGCGGTAAAGCCCGAACCGCTTTGCGCCGTTGACATTACGTCAACATCCCTGAACAATGGCAAAGTCGAATTTGCTGTGAGATTTCGCCGCTTTGCGGTCTATTGCACCTAGTTTCCTACGCGGATTTACGTGACGAACTTCATCCAAAAAAACGATCCCGATGTCTGGCAAGCGATTGCCCAGGAAATCGAGCGCCAGGCCGACGGTCTCGAAATGATCGCGAGCGAAAACTACACCAGCCCCGCCGTGATGCAGGCGGTCGGCAGCGTGCTTACCAATAAGTACGCTGAAGGCTATCCGGGTAAGAGATACTACGGCGGTTGCCAGTATGTCGATGTCGTCGAGCAATTGGCGATCGACCGGGCCAAGAAATTGTTTGGGGCCGAGTTCGCCAACGTGCAGCCACACAGCGGCTCCCAGGCCAACACCGCGATCTATCTGGCGGCGCTGGAGCCGGGCGACACCGTGATGGGCCTCGACCTCGCCCATGGCGGCCATCTTACCCATGGCATGAAGCTAAACATTAGCGGCATGCTCTACCACTTCGTGAGCTACGGCGTCACGCGCGACACCAATCGCCTCGACTTCGACCAGATCGCCGCCAAGGCCCGCGAATGTAAGCCGAAGCTGATCGTCGCCGGCGCAAGCGCCTATCCGCGCGAGATCCCACACGACAAGTTCGCCGAGATCGCCTGCGAAGTCGGCGCCAAGCTGATGGTCGACATGGCCCACTACGCGGGCCTCGTCGCGGCCGGCCTGCACAACAACCCGGTGCCTGTGGCAGACTTCGTCACCTCAACGACTCACAAAACCCTCCGCGGCCCGCGCGCTGGTCTCTGTCTCTCCAAAGAAGAGTACGGCAAGACAATCAACAGCCGCGTGTTCCCGGGCATTCAAGGTGGCCCGCTGATGCACGTCGTCGCCGGCAAGGCGATCTGCTTTGCCGAGGCGATGCAGCCCGAGTTCAAGAAATATGGCCAACAAGTAATCGACAACGCCAAGGCGCTGGCCGAAGTATTGCTCGCCGGCGGACTCAAGCTTGTCTCCGGCGGTACTGATAACCACTTACTGCTGGTCGATGTCACGCCCCTCGGCATCGGCGGCAAAGTGGCCGAGCAAGCGCTCGACCACTGCGGCATCACGGTCAACAAAAATATGATCCCCTTCGACGAGCGCAAACCGGTCGACCCCTCCGGCGTTCGCGTCGGCACTCCCGCCCTCACCACCCGCGGCATGGGCACGACCGAGATGAAAACCATCGGCAAGTGGATGCTCGACGCGCTACGTGCCCCCGAAGACGAGGCGGTGCTGAGTCGCATTCGCGGCGAGATCGGTACGCTTTGCAAGCAATTTCCTGTTCCGGCCGCGGCGCTAGAACAATAACCAGAAAATTAACCACGGAGACACGGAGAGCACGGAGAAGAGAGAATAGGATTTGTCATTGATAATTTGTCATTTGTCATTGGCCATTTCTGAAATGACCAAATTTCAAATGACAAATTTGCAATGATAAATTCTTCTTTCTCTGTGCTCTCCGTGTCTCCGTGGTAAATCCGAAACTCACCATGGAAAAAGGCAAAGAAAAAAGTCGCATCCTCATTGCCGACGACAATGAGCCGAACGTCGAATTGCTCGAGGCTTATCTGGCGGGCCTCGACATCGATACGGCAGTTGCCGTCGACGGCCAGGATACACTCGACAAAGTCGAATCGTTCAAGCCCCATCTGATCTTACTCGACATCATGATGCCGAAGCTCAGCGGCTTCGAGGTCTGCAAGAAGCTCAAAGGCGACCCGGCCACCAGCCACATCATGATCCTCATGGTCACCGCCCTGAACGAGCTGGGCGACATCGAGCGGGCTGTCCAGGCTGGCACCGACGACTTCCTCTCAAAACCCGTCAATAAAGCCGAACTCCTGAAGCGGGTCGACAACATGCTCAAGCTCCACCACGTGACCGACGAAGTCGAACGGCTGCGCCAGTACATCGAGCGAATGGAAAGCCGCGGCTAAGCAGAACAACCGCTTTCAGACGTCGGCCCGCGTCATTCTGAGCGAAGCGAAGAATCTAGCGTGCTGTCAGAGCACGGGGTCTGCTTGGTTCCGAGCGACGGTCGTCGTCAAATACTCTGTCTAAAATTTCTGCCCGGCGATAAGATATACATGGCTCATCGCTTTTGCGAGGTTTACCATGTCATGCCCGGCGTCTCGATATTTTGGCCAATGGAGCGGCACCGCGCTGGTGCTTGCCGCCGTCGTGGCATTCGCTGGCATTCAGCAATTTGCCTCGGCCGACGAACGCCTCGACCGATCGGCTGGCAATGGCGTCGCCAAGACCGACGTGGCACGACCAGCCCCGGCCGCCTCGACTGCCAAGTCTACCGAAGAGCGTATCCAACAGCTCATTGGCGATCTGGGCAGTCCTCACTACACCACCCGCCGCGCCGCGGCCAACGAGCTTCGCCAAATCGGCGCCGATGCGTTCGACTTGCTCGATGTCGCGACCAACAGCGCCGATCCGGAGGTCGCCTCCAGTGCCAACTACTTGCTGCGGCAAGTCCCGATCCGCTGGGTTCAGCCCGATGACCATGCCCTCGTGCGCTCGGCGATGCGCAACTTCGGCCAGCAGGCCGATGCGCGCCGTTTGCTGCGTGTCGAAAGCCTGGATCAGCTTTCCGGCGGCAAAGGCCTTGCCGCGCTCTGCCGTATCGTGCGCTACGATCGCTCTCCATTGGTTTCGCGGATGGCCGCCATCGCGATTCTTCGGCCCTCGGAAAGATCGAAGGGGCAGCAGCGTGTTGACACGGCGATCATCGAGCGCGAGCTGGGCGCGAGCACGCGCGCGTCGGCCCAGTGGTTGCGTCAGTTCGTGACTCAGCAGCGCGATCCGGCCTCTTCGGTCGCCGGTTGGAAGCAGTTCATCGATCAGGAATCGGCTCAGCTTGCCAAAAACCTGGGCGACACGTCGAGCGATGTGCTGTTAGGACTGAACTGGAACATGGCGGACATCTATCGCCAGATCGGCGATCAGCAGGCCCTCGGCGATGCGCGCGATCAGATGATCACCTACGCGGCCGAGGCTTCCGACAAGACTTTGGTCAGCCTGCTAGCGTGGATGACCGAGCATAAATCGTGGGACATGCTGGACGCGTTCATCGCCAAGCATCAGTCGCGCTTGGAGCAGGGCAAGAGCCCGCTTTACTATGCGGCATTGGCCCGCGCCGCCGAGGGGAAGAAAGATCAGGCCGAGGAGCTTGCCGCCAAGGCCGCCCTCTTTCCCTCGCAGGAAGGCACGCTCGAAGGGCTCAGCATCGCTCGGGACTTGGAAGAGCGCTCGCAGTTCGAGTGGGCCGTCCGCGAGTATCGTCAAGGAATTGAAAAGCAGTCGCCGGACTCGATCGATAGTTTTCTCGGGCGTATCTGGTTGGCCAACTTGCTACACGATTACGAGCACGAGAAGGAAGCCGCTGAAGCCTTGGAGCCGCTGGCGAAGGTGGTGCGCGGCGAGGGGCGGCTGGCGCAGGAGTATCGGCGGTTGGCCAGAATCTACCACGACCAAATCGATTTCCCCACTCCGAGTGAGGTCGTGAGTCGCTACCGCTTCTATCTCGCCAGCCAGTATCAAGACGAAAAAGATTGGCAGCGTGCCCGTGGCGAATTGGAATCGGCCATCGAGCTTGATCCCATGAATGCGGATGTATTGATCGACATGTATCGTTTGCCCGAGACAGACGCGCAGTGGCGCAAAGCCGTGCTCGCCCGCATTCACGACCTCTGCAAGACGTTCGAGAAGGACATCGAAAAAAATCCGTCCGACGCCACTGCCTACAACCAGTGGGCTTGGCTGGTCTCGAATACCGAGGGCGACTATCAACAAGCGATTCGCTATTCGCATCGCTCGCTCGAGCTGAACAAGCGCGGCGAATCGGGCGCCGCCAGCTTTCTCGACACGCTCGGCCGCTGCTACTATGCTGCCGGCGATTACGAGAACGCCGTGAAGTACGAACGCGAGGCAGTCGCGAAGGTGAGCTACCTGCAAGTCATGCGGCGGCAACTGGCCGAGTTCGAGAAAGCACTTGCCGACAAGAAAGCCTCTGCCAATAAGCCCACCGACGTACCCAAATAGTTCCCCACCGCCTGCACCAGCCGCTCGCGGCTTAGCGCCCTCCTCGCATGAAAACCGCCCAAATCTCCACCGGCGAACTCGCCTACCTCGACCAAGGCGCCGGCCAACCCGTGCTCTTGGTCCACGGCTTTCCCCTCGACCACACCATGTGGGATGCCCAGATCGCCGCCCTCTGCCCACACGCCCGCGTGATCGCCCCCGACCTGCGCGGCTTCGGCCAATCACCGCTCGGCCCCGTCGACACGCAAGACGGCATCACAATGGAACGCTATGCCGATGATCTGGCCGAGCTCCTCGACGCGATCCAAATCGGCGCCGATCAGCCCATCGTCTTCGCCGGCCTTTCCATGGGTGGCTACATCGCCTGGCAATTCGTGCGGAAGTACGCCGCGCGTTTACGCGGGCTCGTCTTGCTAGACACTCGCTCGCTTGCCGACACCGAGGAAGCCCGCGCCGGCCGAATCAAAATGGCCGAGAAGGTTGTCGAGTGGGGCAGCGCCCGCGTCGCCGAGATGATGGGTCCCAAGCTGGCCGCTCTCAGCACGCATGAGCACAAGCCGAAAGTGATTGCCGATCTCCGCCGCGTCGTCTCCAACACAGCGCCTGCTGCAATCGCCGCCGCTCAGCGTGGTCTGGCAGCTCGGCCCGACATGACCGGCTTCTTACCAAAGATCAGCGTTCCTACGCTGGTCATCGTCGGCGATCAGGACGCGATCAGTCCTCCCGCCGAAATGAAAGCGATCGCCGACGCGATTCCCAACGCCCATTACGTCGTCATTCCCAATTCAGGTCACATGACCACGATGGAAAACCCCGACGCCGTCAACGAAGCCATGTTGGGCTTTATCACACAATTAGCCCCCGGTCAGTGACCGGGGGCTAAATACGACCGAAGATTTGGTTCGCGCCTTATTTCTTTGGCAACGTGAACACCGACTGGCTCTTCATGATCGCATAATCATCTGGGAAAGTATGAAACGCCTGGACCTTCAGGCTCCGATCGCGAGACTCGAGATTGACATAGCTCAGCGCACCAAGCCCAAATCGCCCGCTCGACTCGAAGCAGTGCAACAATCCATCGCGGGCGCCCGATTCGGTCAGTTCCTTCTGGTAGGTCCAGAAAGCTTCTCTTTCGACGGGTTCGAGCGAAAATTCCACCTGGTAGTTGATTCCGCCGCGACACTCGAGCTCGTCCGAGCATTTGCCCTTGAGCATGTGCGACATCAGCCGCCGCCGTTGTGGGAGCGGATGTTGAGCCGAAGCGGCTACTTCTGCGAGCGTAATGCCGTCATACTGCCAGGTAACGACATGCCCCGCGTTCGTGATTTGCACGGTGGCCGTGTAGCCGCCGCGCTCGATTTGCCGACAGCGATGGACCTCGAACAACTCGGGATGGAGCGATCGCCCATACAATTGAAAGACCAACTCGGCGATACGCGGACGAACGGATAACACGGAACATACCCCATAAAAAATGCGTGACGGCCGCAGCCGCCACGCTCGCATTGTCGCGAACCTCCTCAATTATAGTCGCGCCGAAAAAAAGCAACAAAGCCGATTTCGCCAAGAAGAATTTTGATGCATTTTCCGACTTGACTTTTATTAGTCCACTGCCTGTAGCCATTCCCTTTGTACTCGACGTGCCATGTCTTCGAAACTAATGGAAGCCTACGAACGAATGCTCGTCGCATTCGGCCCACAACACTGGTGGCCCGGCGATTCGCCGTTCGAGATCATGGTCGGCGCGGTGCTCGTGCAAAACACTTCATGGCGAAATGTCGAACGCGCCATCCAGAACTTACGCGATGCCGGTGTCATGCAGCCCCGCGCTCTCTACCAGCTTTCGCCCGCCGAATTGTCCGAGTTGATTCGCCCGGCCGGCTACTACCAGTTGAAAACCAAACGCTTGCGAAACTTGTTACAGGTTATTGTGGAACAACACGATGGCTCGCTCGAATCGATGTTCCAGGCCAGCTTGTCATCACTCCGCGAAGAGCTGCTCGCGATCAACGGCATTGGCCCCGAAACGGCCGACGCGATTCTGCTCTATGCCGGCGGTTTGCCGACATTCGTTGTCGATACCTATACCTATCGTGTCCTCGCCCGCCACGGCTGGCTCGGCTACGACGCGTCGTACGACGACATGAAAGACTACTTTGAGTCGACTTTGCCCGCCGACACGCGGCTCTACAATGAATATCACGCCCTCTTGGTCCGTGTCGGTAAAGACTACTGCAAGCGCACTACGCCCAACTGCGAAGCCTGCCCGTTAGCTCCCATGTTGCCACAATCCGGAATCGCAGAGCCCTTATAACACCAAGTTTTTTCACTCCCTTTAGCGTCGGCGGCAACGCCGAATCCATACCAAAAAATCGCAATCTCCCTAAATCCTTTCCCATGCCCGACCTCTTCTCCCAATCCGAAGCCACGAACCTCGAGCAAGTCCAGCCGCTAGCCGCCCGCATGCGCCCCACATCGCTCGCCGAGTTCGTCGGCCAGCAACATTTCCTCGGCGAAGGAAAACTCCTCTGGCGCATGCTCCAGGCCCGCCGCCTCGGTTCGGTCATTTTCTATGGCCCTCCCGGCGTGGGAAAAACAACGCTCGCACGGCTGCTGGCCGACGAAACCGGTAGCCGTTTCCGCCAACTCAGCGCGGTGACCAGCGGCGTGAAGGATGTTCGCGAAGTCCTCGAAGAAGCCCGCGACGAAGCCTCCGCCAGTGGACGGCCGACGCTGCTGATGATCGACGAAATCCACCGCTTCAACCGTGCGCAGCAAGACGCGCTGCTGCCAGACGTGGAAGAAGGCATCGTGATCCTCGTCGGCATTACCACGTCGAACCCGTTCTTCGCCGTGAACGACGCCCTCATCAGCCGCAGCCGCGTTTTCGAGTTTCAACCCCTCTCCGTTGACGAAATCAAAACCATCATCCGCCGCGCGCTTGCCGACAAAACCCGCGGCCTCGGCCAATACGAACCCACGATCGACGACGATGCGATTCAATTCCTAGCCGAAGTCTCCGACGGCGACGCCCGCCGCGCCCTCGGCGCCCTGGAAGTAGCAGTTCTTTCCGCCCAATCCCCCCGCCGCTTGCGGCTTAGCGCAACCGCCATCGCCGACGCCGTCCAACGCAAAGCCATCCGCTACGATCCCACCGGCGACGACCACTACGACGCCGCCAGCGCCCTCATCAAAAG
>CAZJWY010000003.1:16883-67975 GCA_964549545.1 uncultured Planctomycetaceae bacterium
CGCGGCAGCGATCCAGACGCCGGCATCTACTGGCTCGCCCGCATGCTCGAAGGAGGCGAAGACGTTCGTTTCCTCGCCCGCCGACTGGTCATCCTCGCGAGCGAAGACATCGGCAACGCCGATCCACAGGCGCTGCCGCTGGCCGTCGCCACGATGCAGGCTTGTGAATTCGTCGGCCTGCCCGAGTGCCAGCTCACGCTCGCCCAAGCCGTCACTTACCTGGCCTGTGCGCCGAAATCAAATGCCTCCTGCATCGCAATCGGCGAAGCGCGGCAAGAAGTCCGCGAAGGCCGCCTCCTTCCCGTGCCGCGACATTTGCAAGATTCCCATTACTCCGGCGCAAAACGATTGGACCACGGCAAGGGCTACGAGTATGCCCACAATGCCCCCGATGCAATCGCCGCTCAAGACTACCTAGGCGTCGAACGAACCTTCTACCGCCCTACCGACCGCGGTTTTGAAAAAGAGCTAGCCGATCGACTTGAGCAGATTCGCGCCAGGCTGCGCGGCAAAACGTAATCACTCCGAGTCGTGCTTCGCATGAAATCCGATTCGCCGCCGCGGCACGGCCGGCTTCTCGATCATCTGTTGCAAGACTCGGGAGATGACTTTGATCTCGCTGTCATGAAGTTGCACCGCTTCGGCCAGTTTCGTGATCTGCTCGACCAATTCACCCGGCGTGGCCATCAGCCGCCGCAGGCGGACAAACGTCCGCATGATCTCGATATTCACCCGCACTGCGATAGGCGAGTTGAGCACGCTCGACAGCATGGCCACGCCTTGCTCCGTGAATACCCAAGGCAGTTTTCGCCGGCCGCCATACCCGGAACTTGATGTCACAAATTGTGACATCAAGTTCCTAAACTCTTGCAGCGTAAGCTGATACGCGAAATCCTCCGGGAACCGGTCCTCGTTCCGTGCGACCTGTTGGTTCAACTGCCTGGTCGTCACTCCATAGAGCTTCGCCAAATCAGAATCCAGCATAACTCGCTGCCCACGAATCACATGAATCGACCGCTCGATCTGCTCAACCGTCGCAATCTCACTGCTAGCTTTCTTTTTCGCCATGCGGAGAACATAGCACATCGATTGGAAAATGCTAGCATCGCCACAAGCGAAAGGAATCGACTAGCTCAATGATCCAAATGACGTAGTATTTTGCTCCAGGTTTTCCTACGATCCGCCGCCGTTGCCTACACGCTCAGCGTGCTTCGGCACAATTCGCCGGCACATATTCGCGCCTGGCCAAATTTTTGCAACTCGCTCCATCGTCATGGAGGACGATCCATGGGTTCGATTCGACCACTCATCACGATCACGATCCTGGCCGCTGTCGGCGCGTACTTGTACGTGAAGATCAACGAAGGCCCCACCCCGTCGCGCGCCGGAGCCAATGCCGTTGGCCAATCGATAGAAGGTGTGCCGCCGCTGAGCACCACCAGCGGTGCTTCGCTCGCTGTCGATAGCGCCGCGCCCGCCTGGCCTCCCGCTGCGCTGCCAGCCGTTGCCGCAACCCAGGCACCTGCCGCGAATACCGCCGCATTGGCAAGTGCCATACCTACGAAAGACAAAGAGAAGGACGACGTCCCCGCCGTGCCGGCCATCCCCGAGCTGCCGCCACTGCCCTCGCTCAACGACGTGCCAGCCACCCCGTCAGCCAAAGACGTCGCCGCCACTCCGCCAATTGCCGCGACGAACGACACAACCTCGGCTGCACCATTCAGTGCAGCGCCAGTCGATCCAGCACAGTCGATCTCAGCGACCTCTACTGCGCCTCCAGCGCCGAATACCACACCGCTCGATGCGGCCCCCGAGGCATCGACCAACCCGGCAACCGACAGCACCGCGCCGCCAGCCAATGCCGCCGCCGGTCCGGCCACGCCGCCCGATCAAACCTCGGCCCAAAATTCCTTGCGGCAAGCGGCCCCCACAACGCTACCCGCCGCCGATCCAAACGATCGCTATGCAACAACAACGACCACTCCGACCACTTTACCTGTAACTTCACCAGCGTTGCCAACGACACCGATCGGCACATCCGATCCGTCCTCCTTCACCGCAAGTTGGCCGGCCATCCAGGCCGCGCTCGATCACAAAGACCTGAAGCAAGCCCATCAACTCCTCTCGAAGTGGCACAATAACGAAACCCTCAGCCCGACCGATACACAGAAAGTCGAAGCACTCCTCAGCCAGCTTGCCGGCACGGTGATTTACTCGACCGAACACCAACTTGAGCCGGCTCGAACCGTGAAGCAGGGCGAGACGCTGGACTCGATCGCCAAGGAGTACAACGTCACGCCGCAACTGTTGGCCAAGATCAACGGCATTCAAACTCCCAACCAGCTTCAACCAGGGCAGCAATTGAAGGTCATGCGCGGTCCGTTCTCCGCCGTGATCGACTTACGTCGCAACGAATTGATGCTTTCGCTGGAAGATCGCTATGCGGGCAAATTCCACATCGCCACTCCGCCGGGCGAGACACTCACCGATGGTCAGTGGCTTGTGGACCAGAAACTGCCTGCGGCGACATCCTCGGCCAATCCCAGCGCCTACACGACAACGCCGTCTCCTGCCGAGCGCGCGATAGTCTTACGCAGCGCCGCGGCCACTACAGGTACTTCCGCAACCCTGGTTATCGCGGGCGGCGCTCCGATAGGGTTCATGGCCAATCCACCCGCCCTCCGAGTTTCGCCGCAAGACGCCGAAGAAATCGCCGACATCCTCTCGGTCGGCTCGCGCGTCACCGTTCGTAAATGAGAATCGTCCGTTGTCAGTGGTCCGTAGTCCGTTGTAACTTGTCATGGACCAAGTAGGTCTGACACCTGACACCCGACACCTGACACCTTCCGATGTACGACCGCGACGCGCTCCAGCAACTCATCCGTGACAAAGCACTGAAGTTCGGCGACTTCACGCTCGCCTCGGGCAAGCAGGCCAAGTTCTATCTCGATTGCCGCCAGATTACGCTTGACTCGCAAGGCGCTCGGCTCATTGGCGAGGGCATGCTTTCGCTGATCGAAGATAAGCTGCCGGCGCTGATCGGCGGCATGGCCATCGGCGCCGATCCAATCACCGCCGCGATCCTCACACTCGCTGGCATCCGCAACCTGCCACTGCGTGGCGTGATGGTCCGCAAAGAACCCAAGCAGCACGGCACCGGCAAATTGGTCGAAGGGCCGTTCCAACCAGGCGAGTCGATCGTGATCGTCGAAGACGTCGTCACCACCGGCGGCTCCAGCCTCAAAGCCATCGAACACTGCGAAGCCGCTGGCCTCAAAGTCGAGCGAGTCCTCGCAATCATCGACCGCCTCGAAGGCGGCCGCGAAGCATTTGCCGCGCGTGGCTATGAGCTTACAACGCTCTTCACGATCCGCGACTTCGGAATCACCGCTTAGCGCACACTCGCCATTTAGCCCCCGGTCCGCACCATTTAGCCCCCGGTCAATGACCGGGGGCTAACTACGAAGCATGGAAACCTCCCTCCACCGCCAACTGAAAGAACGCTACGCCGCCAGCGGCGGCCTCGTGGAGCAGCGCCTCGGCCGCTATCGCATCGACGTCATTCGTGGCCAGCAACTGATTGAAATCCAGTGTGCCTCGCTGTCGGCCATCCGCGACAAAATCAAAACGCTCCTCGCGAAGCATGAAGTTCTCGTCGTAAAGCCGATTGTCATCCGCAAGCATCTCGTGAAGCGCCGGCGCGAGGGTGGCGAAGTAATCTCTCGTCGTCGCAGTCCAAAGCAGCGCAGCCTTCTCGACGTGTTCGAAGAGCTGGTTCACTTCACGCGAGTCTTTCCTCACAAACGCCTCACGCTCGAAGTGTTGTTAGTCGAAATCGAAGAGTGGCGCTACCCAGGCCACGGCCGTCGCCGCCGGTATCGCGACAACGACCACGAGGTCGAGGACCAGCATCTCTTGGAAGTCCACGGAGTCCACGAATTCCGTTCGTCGTCGGACCTCTGCCGGTTGTTGCCGCCCGAGTTGCCAAAGCAATTTCACACGGGCCACATCGCCGAGGGCCTCAAGGTCGACCGCTGGATCGCCCAACGAATGGCCTACTGCCTTCGCAACACCGGCGCCCTCAAGCAAGTCGGCAAGCAGGGCGGCGCCTGGCTCTACGAGCAGAAACGCCGAAAAGCCGCGTGACTTTCACTGCGACCTCAGTTAGCTTAGGGGAACCCCAGGCATTCTTTCACGGAGGCTTCCCTTGATACTGAACAATTTTCCGCGAGCCGGGGCGTCCTCGCCCCCGTTCAAAAGTTCATCATCAATGAAAGACTCAAAAGAACACTAATCTCCACGAATCCAGATTAGTGTTCGATC
Source organism: uncultured Planctomycetaceae bacterium (assembly GCA_964549545.1). Classification (GTDB taxonomy): domain Bacteria; phylum Planctomycetota; class Planctomycetia; order Pirellulales; family Lacipirellulaceae; genus JABDGM01. The sequence goes on from CAZJWY010000003.1 coordinate 21,207, forward strand.
AGCGAAGATTAGCGGTCTAAAGTTCTTCTGTTTCATCGGCAGCGGTTGGAATCAAAATGCACTCACTCCAAGATAGAAAAATCAGCTTGCGCAAACTTGCATTAGCCATGCTCATTGCGATCTGCTCTTCAGCGATCACCCGGGCCGAGGCCACCGACTCTAAATCCGAGTCTCGTCCCCCCAACATCGTCATCATCTTCATCGACGACATGGGCTATGCCGACATCGGCCCCTTCGGTGCAACCGCCTACAAAACGCCTCACCTCGACCAGATGGCCAAGGAAGGTCGCATCTTCACCGATTTCCATTCCGCCACGGCCGTTTGCTCCGCCTCGCGCGCCGGACTCATGACCGGCTGCTATCCAGAGCGCGTCAGCATTCTCGGCGCCCTCAACGCCGGAGCGAAGCACGGCATCAACGACAGCGAAACCACACTCGGCGAGCTGTGCAAATCGCGCGGCTACGCCACCGCCATCTTCGGCAAGTGGCACCTTGGCCATCACCGCCAATTCCTGCCGCTGCAACATGGCTTCGACGAATACTTCGGCCTCCCTTATTCGAACGACATGTCTGGGCTGCCCGCTCGGATGATTCCCGGAAAAGCCGCCAGGGCCAAGGAAACCGGACGAAAGGGCCTGCCCCTGCCACTGTTCGAAGGCAACGACATTGCCGACCCCGATGTCTCGCCCGAGAAGCTCGCCCAACTCACGACACTCTACACCGAGCACGCCGTCAGCTTCATCGATCGCAACAAGGACCAGCCGTTCTTCCTCTACATGCCCCACACGATGGTTCACGTGCCGCTCGCGGTCTCAGAAAAGTTCAAAGACAAGAGCGGCGCCGGTTTGTATGGCGACGTCGTGATGGAGCTCGATTGGTCCGTCGGCCAGGTTCTCGACGCCCTCAAACGCAACGGCATCGCCGACAACACGCTCGTAATCTTCACCTCCGACAACGGCCCCTGGCTCAGCTACGGCAACCATGGCGGCTCTGCTCGCCCACTGCGCGAAGGGAAGGGCACCATGTGGGAAGGCGGTTACCGCGAGCCATGCGTTATGTGGTGGCCCGGCAAGATCCCGGCGGATACCAAGTGCGACGACCTCGCCTCCACGATCGATCTCTTCCCCACCGTCGCCAAGCTGATCGGCGCCAAGCTTCCCGCCCATCCGATCGACGGCAAAGACATCTGGCCCCTCATGTCGGGCGCGCCCGGCGCGAAAAGCCCCCACGACGGTGATGATGCTCTCTGGTGCTTCTACGGTCGCGAGCTGCGCGCCGTGCGCGATCCACAATTCAAGCTGGTGTTCCCGCACGATTACCGCAGTCTCCAAGGCGAGCAGGGCGGTCAAGACGGCATGTCAGCCAACATGAAGCAGGTGAAGACAGAGAAGGTACTCTACGATCTCAAAAGCGACGCCGGCGAAACAACCGACGTCTCCGCGAAGCACCCCGACGTCGTCGCGCGCTTGGAGAAAGTGGCTGAAGCCGCCCGCGCCGCCTTGGGCGACAAACTCACCGGCCGCCAAGGCAGCGAAGTGCGACCACCCGGGCACCTCGCTGAAAAGTAGCCGCTCTGCGGTCTCTCTCGCACCGGCCTTGCCCAAAATGCCGTATCCCCGTAATCTTCAGGTTTGACCCCCGCTAAATAGCCTCGCCATTCTGGCGAGGAATACGCGTTCTAGAGCAAATTACCAAATTCCATGCCGTGGTATGTGGGAGTGGAGTAACGCCAAGAACACGCGAGATTTAGCGTCGGCGGCAACGCCGAATTTCCAACCACAGACTCAACGGCCACGAAAAAAGTAATCCGTTCTAGCGATCAAATCGCGTCGTCCTGCCTCGACCGACCCAGAATGGGTCGGCTATATAGAATTTAACTTCATGAGTAGCGACGCTGTTTTATCGAGCCCAGTGCAATCTCCCATCCGGCGGCTGACCGGCGTGCAAATCATTGGCACCGGCAGCTATGTGCCCGATAATATTATCACGAACGAGGCCCTCGCCTCGCTTGGTTGCGATGCCGATTGGATCATCCAACGCACCGGCATTCGCGAACGTCGCCACTGCCCGCCCGAGCAGTCGACCAGCGACATGGCCTACGAAGCGGCCGAGCGCTGCATCGCCTCGGCCGACATCGATCGCAGCCGCATCGATCTACTTATTGTTGCCACGCTCTCGCCAGACTATTTGCTTCCGGCGACCGCTTCCGCGCTGCAGGATCGATTAAAACTCAATTGTGCCGCGATGGATGTCTCGGCCGCCTGCGCCGGCTTCATGTACGCGCTGATCACGGCCATGCAATACGTCGCCACCGGCTGTAGCAACGTCGCTCTCGTGATCGGCGCTGATACGAACAGCCGCGTGATGAACCCCGACGACAAGAAAACCTACCCGCTGTTCGGCGACGGGGCCGGAGCCGTTTTGATTACGAAGGGTTCCTCCGAGCAGGGCCTCCTCTCGTACACGTTGGGCGCCGACGGCTCGGGCGAGCAACTTTTGATTCGTCCCAAGGGTGGTGCCCGCAACTATCTGGATGGCGGCGATGGTGGTGGCGCCGAGTGGTTCGTCAAAATGGACGGCCGGCCAGTTTTCAAATGGGCCGTCCGCCTGCTCGATGATTCCTCGCGGCAGATTCTCGGCTCAGCCGGCTACAGCACAACCGACGTCGCCCGCTGGATTCTCCATCAGGCCAATATCCGCATTCTCGATGCCGCTGCCGAAGCGCTCGCCATCCCCCGCTCCAAAGTCGAAACTCACATCGATCGTTACGGAAACACCTCCGCCGGCAGCGTCCCCATCGCCCTCGACGAAGCCCTCCGCGGCGGCCGCTTCAAGCGAAGTGACCTCCTCATGCTCTGCGGCTTCGGCGGCGGCCTCTCCTGGGGCGCCGCGCTGCTGCGCTGGTAGAAAAGAGGTGTCAGGTTTCGGGTGTCGGGTGTCAGATAATCCGATATCCTACTTTCTGACACCCGACACCTGACACCCGACACCTATGGCCAAGACGAAAAAACTCCCCACCCGCGACCAAGTTAAAACTGCCGACACCTGGAACCTCGCCAGCCTCTTCAAGAGCGACGATGAATGGGAGAAGGCTTTCACCGCTTGGGAGAAGCAAATCTCCAAGTACGAGAAATTCCGTGGCACGCTTGGCGACGGCCCTGCCGCGCTGGCCAAGCTCTTTGAGTTCGATTGCGAATTCGATCGCATGGCCGAGCGGATTGGCACCTACGCCAGTCTGAAAACCACCGAAGACATGGCCGACAGCCGCTACCAGCGAATGCTCGGCCGCTACGAGCACGCCGCCACCCTCGCCGCCGAGAAGACCAGCTTCATCCGCCCGGAAATCCTCGCCCTCTCCGACAAGACGCTCAAAGAGTACCTCAGCGCGAAGCAACTCGCTCCTTATCAACTCCAACTTGAACGCCTGGTTCGCTACAAGCCCCACACGCTCAGCCCCGGCGAAGAGCGGCTTCTCGCAATGCAAAGCGAAATGGCCGGCACGGCCGACCGTGTCTTCCGTCAATTGACCGATGCCGATCTTAAGTTCGGCATGCTCAAAAACGAAAAGGGCGAATTAGTCGAGCTATCCCACTCGTCGTTTTCGAGCTTCCTCCGCTCACCCGATCGCAACGTCCGCCGCAAGGCGTTCCATCAGTATTACGAGCAGTTCAAAGGGCACGAGAACTCGCTAGCCGCCGCATATTCCAGCTCGGTGCAGAAAGACGTCTACTACGCCAAGGCCCGCAACTACCCAAGCGCCCGCGAAGGCTCGCTGTTTCACGACAACGTGCCGGTTGCCGTCTACGACAACCTCATCGCCGCCGTTCGCAGCAAGCTCCCCGCGGTCTACAAGTATCTCGAAGTCCGCCGCAAGAAGATGAAGCTGCGCGACATCCATCACTACGACACCTACGTGCCAATCCTCAGCGAGCTCGACACCACGCACACCTGGAAGCAGGCGGTCGATGTTGTCGTCAAGTCGCTCGAGCCGATGGGCGACGAATACTGCAAGGTTCTCCACGAAGGCCTCGCCGGCCGCTGGTGCGATCGCTACCCGAACCAAGGCAAGCGTAGCGGTGCGTTCAGCTCCGGCTCGTATGACGGCTGGCCCTACATCCTGATGAATTACCAGCCCGATGTGCTCGACCACGTCTTCACGCTCACGCACGAAGCGGGCCATTCGATGCACAGCTACTACTCAGCCAAGCATCAGCCCTACCAGTACTACAACTACACGATCTTCGTCGCCGAGGTAGCCAGTACCTTCAACGAACAACTCCTCAGCCGCCACCTCATGCAAAAAGCCGCGACCGCCGGTCGCGGAAGCAGTACCAATAACATTAAACAGCGTGCCTACCTCGTGAACCGCGAAATCGACGCCATCCGCGGCACGATCATCCGCCAGACGATGTTCGCCGAGTTCGAAAAGGTCTCGCACGCCCTCGTCGAAGCCGGCGAACCCCTCACTGTCGAAAAGCTCAAAGAAGAATACGGCAAGTTGCTAACCGATTACTTCGGCCCCGACTTCGTGATCGACGAAGACCTCAAGCTCGAATGCCTCCGCATTCCCCACTTCTACCATGCGTTCTACGTCTACAAATACGCCACCGGCCTCTCCGCCGCGATCGCCCTGAGCGAACGCGTCGCGAGCGGCGGCAAGAAAGAACTGAACGACTACCTCTCCTTCCTCAAAGGCGGCTGCTCCAAGTGGCCCCTCGACCTCCTCAAAGACGCCGGGGTCGACATGACCAAACCCGAGCCGGTGCAAACCGCACTGGATTATTTCGAACGACTCGTCGACGAACTGGACGAGCTGTTGTAATCTTCGACCCGTGGGGCAGACATTCCTGTCTGCCATGACCAGCGCTGCCTAAGGTTGCTCCATTCTTTTGAATTTCGAGCGGCTGTGACCGGTCGATTGCCCTGTGGGTATTCCGAATACAACAGCGATGAAACGTAGGCCGACACATCCGGGCGAAATGCTTCGCGAGGATTTCTTACCGGAGTTCGGACTTAACGTCGCTGGTTTAGCCGACGCGGTCGGGGTTTCACGCCAGTCGGTTAACGAGCTTTTGCGCGGACGGCGGGCGATCAGCCCCGAAATGGCCCTACGATTCGCGCGACTTTTCGGCAACTCGCCCGAATTTTGGCTGAACGCCCAGCGCGCGGTAGACTTATGGGACGCGATGCGGGCAATTAAAAAAGAGGTAAGTCGAATCAAGCCGCTTCGCATTGCATAGCTGTGTAGTCGAAGTTTACGCTTCAGCGGCCACCGCAGATTGCATGACGGCAAGAATGCAAGCCTGCTCCAAAACACCATCGAAGGTTTGGGTCGATGAGTACTACCACGACAAAGCGAGCTAGAATCGCCGTGGGCGCCTTATTCGTCGCCATGTCCATAGTTGGCGCCGCGCTCATCTATTTCAGTTGGTCCAACATTAGCGTGTCCGCCGCGAGTGGTCGGGCTATCCTCTTTGTTCTTATCATGGCCTGTGTTTGTGTCGCCGGATATAGATTGTACCAGCAGCAATTCGATTCCAAGACGATCGCAGCAACTCCGGAAAAGACGCGATTTAAGTTTTCACCGCTCTATTGGCCGGCGATTCGGTTTGGAGTCTGCGTTCAAGCCATTTTGGGAATACTAACCGCCCTGATGCTGGATATGGGGCAATCGTTCGGCGTCTTTAAAGTCGCATTCTTGGGCCATTGGTTCGGTATTCTTCTAATACTGGCGCGCCGCCCCGAATCGCCCACAAAAACCGACATCATCTTCGTGCGCTGGGGAACACCCTTGCTGATGATGGCGATCGGCTTCATTGCTCCCCAGGTCTGGAAAATGATTGGCAGGTCCGACTTGAGCGGCTGGCAGCGACTCTGGAGTTATCGGCCGCACCATTAGATTTGTAGGTCAGGCTGTGCCTGACATTCAAAACATGTCAGGCAAGCAAGTCTGACCTGTGCTGTTACTCGCCTCGCCGGCGCTCGGACCGCTCAAGCAGTTCTCCCAGCCGCAAGCTGAACCCGGGCAGTACGTCGCCGCCATCCAGGTGGCCGCTGGCGTCGATCGTTTCCATCTGATCGCGCCTCGAATAAATTCGGGCGGTTCGTGATTCTGGATCGATGTACCACACGAGCCGCACGCCCGCTGCGAAGTATTCGTCAAGTTTCAACTCCATCTCTTCCCGCGTGTTGCCTTTGGAGAGAATTTCCACCGCCAGATCGGGAGCGGTCTTGCCTACGCGATCTTGTGGGAGTTTCTCTTCAGGGAAACGCTCCCATCGAATAAAAGCCAAGTCGGGAATCCGCATCTTGGTGGGAAGAAGGCGGATTTGACCATCGGCGCCTGTGACGATCCCCAGATTGTTCCTCTCCAAATACTGATAGAGGAAGTATCCTAACTGGACCGCCAGGATCGACTCGTAGAAACCTATTACCTTCTCCACTAAGATGCCGTCTACTAACTCGCATAGCTGGTCCTCGTGATCCTCGAGCCAAAGGGCATCTTCCTCGGTAGCCGTGCCAGGCGTCGGATAAAGGCGAATTCGCTCGGCGGGAACGCCGCCCAGATGCGATTGAAGATCGGCAAACGTCCAGTTCGAAGGAAAGACCGCTACTGGAACAGCCGGGGAAGACATGTTGGCGATCGTGGACATGGTGCGCGCCCAAAGTGGGATGATGGCGTCGGTTAACAACTATTATCCTAGTGTTGTGCGGGCGAAGCAAGGCACGTAGATCAGGCTGTGCCTGGCATTCAAAGCATGTTATCTGCTTTCGTCAGGCACAGCCTGACCTACCGCTAACTATCCGCTACGGCTTCTTCCATTTCGTACTGCGTGAGCTTCTTCTTCAGCGTCGTGCGATGCAGCCCCAGCACTCGCGCTGCTGGTGCAAAACGTTTTCCGCAGGAGTCCATGACTGCCGATAGTAGCGGCGGCTCGACCTGTTGCAGGAATCGATCGTAAACAGTGCCGGCCAGGTCGGGGTTCGCGGCGAGATCGCGGGCGATTCTCGCCAGGGCTACGACCAACTCTTCGCTCTCCATGCCGGGCAGTTCGCCACTGGATTGCCACAAATTCGGCAGCGGTGGCGGCAAGTGCTCGGGCATCACCATGCCTCGGCGGGCCAAGACGAGCGCGTGCTCAATCGCGTTGCGCAGCTCGCGCACATTCCCGTACCACGGTCGTTGCTGCAACTCGCGAATTGTTTCTTGGGCTAGCGCTGCCGTGTTGTCGCCAAACTGCGCTGCGAAGTGATGCGCCAAGAGTGAAATATCCTCCGGACGCTCCCGTAGCGGGGGCAGGTCGATCTCGAACGTGCTCAGTCGTAAATACAAGTCGTGGCGAAACTCCCCCGCCTCGACCTTCTTGCGCAAGTTCTGATTTGTTGCGCAAATCACCCGAAAACGTGACCGCAGCGGCGACTCGGCTCCGACGGGCAGAACCTCGCTATGGTCTAACACGCGCAACAACTTGTGCTGCAGTGGCAGCGAAATCTCCGCGATCTCGTCCAGGAATAGTGTGCCGCCGTTGGCCGATAGTAACGATCCTATTCGGCTCGAGGAGCCATTTGTCGTTGCCCCGTCTGCGTGCCCAAACAATTCCGCTTCGGCCGTTGCCGGATGCAATGCCGCGACATTCACCGTGGCCAACGGCCCCTGTCGTCGCGCGCTATTGCGATGAATCGCCATCGCGGCCAGTTCCTTGCCGACGCCGCTCTCGCCCTGTAGCAGCACCGCTGCCTCCGAGTTCGCGGCCAATGCGATCTTCTTGAACACCGCGTGCATCGCGGGCGACTCGCCGAGCAGCCCATCGGCAGACTCTGCTGCTATGATTTTCTTTTCGGTTGGCATCACTCGCAGCGCGCGCTCGATCACCGCGCGAATCTCCGCCAGGTCGAAGGGCTTCACGACATACTCGAATGCTCCCTTGCGGACCGCCTCGACCGCCGTTTTCAGATCGCCAAAGGCCGTGATGACGACGATTGGCGCGCCTTTGAGATGTCGACCAAAGGCTTCCATCGCCGTGAGGCCGTCCATGCCCGGCAACCGCACATCGAGAATCAATGCATCTGGTGGCGCTGCGGCGGCCAGATGAATGCCTTCTTCGGCCGAGGCGGCCACGTCGACCTCGTGTCCCATCCCGCGTACCAGCCGCGACAGGCCCCAGGAAATCGACGGCTCATCATCAACAACTAAAATTTTGGACACTTTCCGATCCCTTCTCTGTCAAAGGCAGCCCGACGCGAAATCGCGTCATGCCATTTTCTCGCTTCCAGGCGATCGACCCGCCGTGTGCGACGACTACATCTTTCGCAACGGCCAGTCCCAAGCCGGCGCCCTCGGCTTTGTTCGATACGAAAGGCTCGAACATGGCTCCGGCGACGGCGTCGACTGGACCAGCCCCGGTGTCGCTGATCACGATCTCTGCCGCATGTTCCGGCGTTGAATCGACTTCCACGCAGACGCGTCGTGGCTCTTGTCGTTGTACTCCATTCTGCTGCGCCGCTTCGACCGCGTTAAGCAGCAAGTTCAAAACCACCTGGCTTAAGGCCTCTTCGTCGACGCTCACCCGCAAATTCTTCGCCGCGATCCGGCAATCAAGCGCGACTCCCGCGTGACTCGCTGCGGGCCGTATGAGCGGTATCAGTTCGTCGATCAGGTCACCCAGGTCGATCTCGCGCTTCACGATTTGCGTCGGCTGTTTGCCTACTCGCAGGAACCGTTGTAATTGGCTTTCCATCAACCGCAACTGCCGGCGGGCGACATCCAAGCACTCGCGGCTCTCCTTGGCGTGGCACTCGTCGGCGTGCAAGTCGAGAGCCATCCGGCAGCCGGTGGCCGCGTTTCGCAACTGATGGCCGATACTCGCTCCTAGAATGGTAAGTGTTTGCATTTGCTCCGAGTGTCGTACCTGCTGTTCATACTCGGCGAGCATTACCGCAGTTCGATTCACAGCTTCCGACAAGTCTCGTATTTCATCATCGAGCGCCGGCAGCGGTGCTTCGCGAAAATCTCCATGGGCGATTCGCAACACCTCGCCTCGCAGTCGAGCGATCGATCGGCCCATCCGATTGGCCAGTGAACAAGCCACCGCGGCAACCGCGAGCGCTGTCACGGCACCTACGGCAAACGACGGCACAAACGCCTGCCACCAGGCCTTGCGATACTCGTCTTGTGGAAATAACACGTGCAAGATTCCACGCCGGCCGGCATCCGCACGCTCCGGTAATTTCACGGGTGTGTGAAAGTACCAACGTCCTGCCAACTGAATCGAGGGTCCAAGATGCACTTCGTGAATGTTCGGCGTAACGGCTTGCGCGGGCAGCGTTTCGTGCTTTGGTAGTGTCGAAGCCACGGTTTCACCCGCAGGATCCATGAGCACGAAGTCGGCATTCGACAATTCGCGCATTTGGCGCAAGACGGTGTCGGTCAGCGGAAACGACGAAGTCGTCAGCACGCCGATTACTTGCCGCAATTGTTGCTCGACGTAAGCACAAGTTCGCCGCCCGGCCAGCACGGTATTGATCGCGCCCACGGCTGTCAGGCTGATGATTGCGACTGCCAGGACGGGTACCAGGATTTGATTCCGGATTGGCCACCGCATTAGTGAGACTCTTGTATTAGCTGGAGTAGCATCGGATGAAATCCGAATGCATAGGTCCTGGCGTGTCGAAAAAGTCGACGCCTGTCGAAGTTATCGACGGTCTGGTGTCCTCGTAGGTGGAGCACGATCGCCATATTGGTAGAAGCCTCTACAATAACGAGGAATTCAGGCGCGGCCGGGGAACATCATTCTTGGGCATTTCAACGAATTGTTCGTGGGTCGTAACTCAGTAATTTATTAGACAGGACCACTAGTACCATGAAAAGCATCGGCGCTATGCTTCCTCGTCGCGGTTTCAGCTATGTAGGGGACGCGAGTCGAGCGGCCCATTGCTCTCGACTCCAAGCGGCAAGTCGGCCTCGGCTCGGCCGACCTACTTTACATGGTTTCACGTTGGTGGAGCTGCTGGTTGTCATCGCGATTATTGGCATTCTTGTGGCCCTGCTGCTGCCGGCAATCCAGGCGGCTCGCGAGGCGGCTCGGCGGAGCCAATGCCTGAACAATCTTCATCAGGTAAGCCTCGCATTTTTGAACTACGAAAACGCGAGGAAAGAGTTTCCCTTGGCGTATTTGAAGCCGGTGGCGCCGGCTCGTGGCACGAATTGCTGGGCTCCGGCCGTTCTTCCTTACATCGAAGAAGGCAACCTCGTTGCCAACTACGACATGAAAGAGGATTGGTGGCGCGACAAGGCTGACGGCACCCCGGGCAATCGGACGATCGTGCAAATCCAATTGCCCGTGTTGCAATGTGCGTCGACCCCCGACAAGAACCGTATTCAAGATAAGCCGGAGTCGACGCCGCCAAATAAGACTGGCGCATGCGGTGATTACTTCACTCCGACCGGCGTTCACCTGGACATCAACAACGTGTTGCCGGCCGAGCAACAATTCCCGACGACGGGCATTGACCTGCGCGGCGTGATTCGTTGGGAAGAAGACAAGACCAAGCACAACAAGCTTAGTCATATCACCGACGGGACGTCCAAGAGCATCATGTTGGGGGAGTGTGCGGGCCGCGAAGATGTCTATCGACGTGGCGTGAAGTACGAGGTCAACTACACAGGTTCTCCCAAGGTTCGCGCCCGTGGCGGCGCCTGGGCAACCAGCGACAACCCATACGAAATCGGTCAGCGAAAAGCCTGGGATGCCTCGTTCGATCCGATCCCCGGCCCCGTGTCGATCAACAACTCCAATGAGTGGGGCCATTGTTTTTATGCGTTCCATCCCGGTGCCGCGAATTTCGCTTTTGCCGACGGGTCGGTGCGCACGATTGCCGATTCGATCGAATTGCGAACGCTGGCCGACATGGTCACTCGCAATGGTCAGGAAGTTGCTAAGCCGGAGTAGACCGACTGGCGGCAGTTGTTCTCTACTCCCGTCGCATTGTGATCTTCGTTTACACCCCGTGCTAAAACTGGCATGACATCGCCACGCGTCGCGACGTTGCTTTATCTGTTTGTATTCTTGTGCAATGCCGTTGGCTGCTCCGGCGCCAAAGGTCCGCGGTGCTATCCGGTTCGCGGACGGGTTTTCTATAAAGAGAAGCCAGTTGGTGAAGCGACCGTTGTCTTGCATCGGATAGGAGGTGATGTTGAAGGGAATCAGAAACCAATTGCTTACACTGCCGCCGACGGCACATTCCAGATCACAACAATGATAAGAGGCGACGGTGCGCCACCGGGCGAATACGCAATTACCATCGAGTTGCGAGCGCCGCAAACGATCGGCGAAGAAGTCGTCCGCAACGGTGCTCACATGTTGCCAGTGCGGTATTCCCGGCCCGAGTCTTCGGGGCAAAAGTTCACGGTGGTCGAGGGGGAAAATGTAATTCCTCCGATCAAACTGCTGTAGCCTCCATCTGGTTATCGCGTGATCCACAGAAACGGCACGCCAGCCTCGTCGATGCGGATGTCGCTGCCGAGGCGGGACTGGGACAGGATGCGGTCAATGACTCGTTTGTAAGTTGTTCGCGTTTTGGCCAGCTTCACTTGCACTTTGGCGGGGTCGATGTGGTGTGTTCTGAGTGCTGAGCGGTCAAAGTACATCGGGATCTTCACGAGGGGGCCGATCGCGGTGAGTGCCTCTTCCAAGCTGTAGCCGTCGATTTCCGCGTTGCGTTGTTGAAATAAGGCGGGAGCCATTTCGCCCGGTGATTTTTCGGGTTCCCAGCCGATCGGCCAATAGGGCAGATCGGGCGACGTCATCTTACCGAGCGCGCGGCCGCGTAGAGCGTCGGGGCTGGCGATGGTGATGCGATACGCCACCGGTTGGCCGCGCTGTTTTTCGGGGCGCATCACGAGGCCATTGTTTCGCAAAGTGATCGCGAGCGCGGTGCCGGCGGAGACGCCCATCAGCTCCTCGACGGCAGGCGACGCCGCGCGCAACTGTTCCTCCGCATTCGCATCGATCGCTGCCTTGAACGCGAGCTTGGGCTGAAGCCGATCGATAAATGCTCGCGGAGTCAGGCCCTTGGTTTCAAAACTTATGGGTTGGGCAAGATCGGCGAGGACGGCGGTCAATTCTTTTTCTGTCAGGCCGAAGTGGCCATGCGGAGCGGTGACCGACTCGGCGCCGTCGGCGCTGAGCTTGTCGAAGTAGTCTTTTAACCGAGCGCGATCGGACTTGGTGAACGTGTCGCCGGGTAGTTTTAATTGGTCTTTGGACGTGAGGACGCCGACGAGCTTATAGCTGGCCGACGGTCCGCTGCCACGACTGGTGATCGTGGGCTGGTCGCTGGGCCGGCTGCCGCGGATTTGGACGTGTTCGATTCCGATGCTGGTCAGTAGTTGCAGCCATTGTTGGGGCGCGGTAATTTGCAGTCCTTGCTCGGTGACCAGTTCCAACTCGACAGGCGGCCCGGCGGCCGCGCTCTCTCGCGCGATGGCGAATATCAGGAGAGCTGCGAGTAATAGGCGTAGTTTCATAGTACAAGTATAGCACTGGTATAACGGTCGGCTGGACCATTTGTCCAAGGCTTGTTTAACAGGAGGACACAGAGAACACGGAGGAAGAAAAGAAAGATTGGTCATTGCAAATTTGTCATTTGAAATTTGGTCATTTCGGATATGGCCAATGACAAATGACAAATTTGCAATGACAAATTCGTTGGTTCTTCTCCGTTCTCTCTGTTTCCTCCTGTTCAAATTCATTCTGCATTCAATTAGGAGACCTAGATGACCCGTCCCGTCACGTTGTTCACTGGCCAGTGGGCCGATTTGCCGTTGGAAGACATGTGCCGCAAGGCGAGCGACTTTGGTTACAACGGCATCGAGTTGGCCTGTTGGGGCGATCACTTCGAAGTGAACAAGGCGGTGGCCGATCCGAACTATTGCCGCGCGAAGCGCGACCTCTTGGATAAACATGATCTGCAATGTCATGCGATCAGCGCGCACCTGGTAGGGCAGGCGGTGTGCGATGTGGTCGACGGGCGTCACAAGGCGATTCTGCCGCCGTACGTGTGGGGCGACGGCGAGCCGGCCGGCGTGAATCGCCGGGCGGCCGAGGAACTGAAGAACACGGCTCGGGCGGCGCAGCAACTCGGCGTAGGTGTGGTGAACGGCTTTACGGGATCGAGCATTTGGCCGTACTTGTACTCGTTCCCGCCGGTTCCCGATTCGATGCTGAACGACGGGTACAAGCAATTCGCCGAGCGGTTCAATCCGATTCTTGATGTGTTCGGCGAATGCGGCGTGCGGTTTGCGCTCGAGGTGCATCCGACGGAAATCGCGTTCGACATCCCGACGGCCCGCCGCGCGCTCGACGCGATCGGCAACCGCGAGGAGTTCGGCTTCAACTTCGACCCCAGCCATTTGTTGTGGCAAGGGATCGACCCGGTCGAGTTCATCCGTGAGTTCCCCGATCGGATCTATCACGTTCACATCAAGGACGCGATCGTGACGCTCAACGGCCGGACGGGCATTCTGGGCAGCCATCTCAACTTCGGCGATCCACGCCGTGGCTGGGACTTCCGCTCGCCGGGCCGCGGCGGCGTGAACTTCGAGGAGATCATCCGGGCACTGAACCAGGTGAAGTACGAAGGGCCGCTGTCGGTCGAGTGGGAAGACGTCGGCATGGACCGCGAACATGGTGCGCGCGAGGCTTGCGAGTTCGTGAAGAAGCTGGACTTTGCACCGAGCGGCGTGGCGTTCGACGCGGCGTTTGGGGATAGCTGAGAAGCGGGGGCTCGGGACTGGGAGCTGGGGACTAGGGCTAGGAGACCTTCGGTCGGGCGGGTGCGGGTGCGGGGTCGGGAGACTTGCGCACAGCGAGCGACCCATGCATAGCGGGGGCGGGGTTGGGTGGCTTGCGCATAGTGAGGCTCTATTTTTGCGCTGGTTGTGCGCGGAGTATGCGCGGTGCGCGGCGTTCGCTGAATATTGCGCGGGCGGAATTTTTTCGATGCGACGTAAGTTGTTTGTGGGTGGGCGCATGCGTTGTTTCGTGGCGGTAGGGGTCCCAGTCGAGCATGCAGAATGTGGGAGTATTGCGCGCATGCGTTCGCGAATTGCTCGGTGATTTTCATGTGGGGCCTCGTTGGGGGCGAGCAAAACTCGGGACGTTTGTGTGTATTGATGCACGATATGGAATGCGTTGCCGGGGGCCGGTGGACCGCTGTTTTTTCGCGAGCTGGATATAGTGTACGTATGAACATATCAGATTCGGAGGTTTTGTCAACGGTTCTTTTTGGCCAGTGGTGGTAGGGGAGGCGGCGAGCAGAGCTCGCCCGCTAAGTGAGGATTGGGCGCGCGATAGGTTGCGGTGGGTCATCTAATTTCTTAAAAGATCGCGTTGACTCTGTTTCGTCGTCGCGGTAGGATCATCTAATGAATTAGATGATCGGCGTGTTTTTCCGCCGGTAGGCGTATTGAAGGAGTCTTGTCCCATGTCGCGACCGGAGTCGGAGCATCCGACGGAGCTTGAGCTCGATATTTTGAAGGTGTTGTGGGAGGAGTCGCCGTTGCCGGTGCGCGAGGTGCGGGCGCGGCTCGAGCGGCAGGTGGGGCGGGTGCTTGCGCATTCGTCGGTGATCACGATGCTCAACATCATGTATCGCAAGGGGTTCTTGCGGCGCAAGCGCGATGGGAAGGCGTTTCTGTTTTCGCCCAAGGTGGAGAAGGACGAGGTCACCGGGGGCATGATGCGCGATCTATTGTCGCGCGCGTTTGACGGGTCGGCCAAGGCGCTGGTGCTCAATCTGCTCGATACGGGCGAGCTCGATGCTCGGGAGTTGGCGGAGATTCGGAAATTGGTGCAACGCAAAGCAAAGGAGTAGTTGTCATGTTCTGGCAGGTTCCGTTTGCGAATGAGTGGGGTGTTCGAGTTTGCCTGGCTTTGATCCACTCGCTGTGGATCGTGGCGGCCCTAGCATTGGCCACGGCGGTGGCAGGGCGGATGTGGTTGCGGGCGCGGGTGGAGTGGCGCTACGTCGTGCATGTGGCGGCGCTAATGTTTGGATTGGCCGCGCTGCCGGTCACTTTTTTCCTGTTGCGGACAGGGGAGGAAACCGCGAGATCGACCATTCAACAGAAAGTGGCTGAAACGCGTCCTGTTTCCCCATCGGTGGAATCCGTGAAATCCGTGGTCATGATCAACGAAACGGAAGCGCCCGCAAGAGAACGGTCGTGGGGCCAGGGGACGCTGGAGGCGGAAAGGGTCAACGAAGTCGACATGACTCGACAGGGATGGCGGCAGCGGATCGTGCCGTGGGGCGTTGGACTTTACCTGGCTGGTGTGCTGGCGATGTGTGTTCGGCTATTGGTTGGCGTGGTCGCGGTCGAGCGGCTACGCCGCGCGGCTCGGCCGGTTGTTGATAGAGCCACGCGGCAGATGCTCGATCGCTTGGTTCAAAAGTGGCGGTTGCGATGCGTGCCGGCGATAGCGGTGGCCGAGCAGGTCGCGGTGCCGACGGTTGTGGGGCTGGTGCGGCCGATGATTTTTTTGCCGGTGTCGGTGCTTTCTGGATTGTCAGCAAGTGAACTGGAATTGATTCTCGCGCACGAGCTGGCGCATGTGTGGCGGTACGACTTGTGGGTGAATTTGCTTCAGCGGCTGGCGGAGACCGTGTTGTTCTTCAATCCCGCGTTGTGGTATTTGAGCCGGCGAGTTTCGGCGTTGCGGGAATACTGTTGCGATGAGTTGGTTTGTCGAAATGCTGGAACTGGAGTTGCGCCGGTACGATCGGAATATGCGCTGGCGCTGGTGCGGGTGGTGGAGTTGGCACAGCCGGGCGTGGCGGCGCGAGTTGGTTTGCTGACGCTGGCGGCGAGTGGCGGTTCGCCTTCGGAGTTGCGGCGACGGGTAGCGCGGCTGGTTGGCGAGCCGTTGGGGGAACCATTGCGGTTGTCGCGCGGCGGTGCTCTGGCGCTCGCGCTCGCGGGCTCGGCTATTTTGCTGGCGGCGGGTTGGCTGCATGCGGAAGGGAAAGCCGGCGGTGTGAAAGGAGACAATGGGAAGAAGGTGGAAGCAGAGGTAGAGGTAGCGGCCAACTATCCGCCGCCAGCGACCAAGGCGGATCGAAAGGTGGCTGAGGCGCGGAAGCGGACGTTTGGGCTGCAAGGGTTGCCGCGGGTGGCGATTCGGCAAACGTATTGGAATTCGAACGTATCGTCGATGAAGCGGGCTCCGGAGGCTTCGCTAAAGCTGATGTGGGAGGCGTTGGGGAAGGATGTCGAACTGGAGATGCAGCGGAACACGCAATTGAATTTGCTGCTGGCGTGGGACGGCGCGAAGTTTGTGATTGGTTCGGCGAGTAACAGGCCAGCCGACGCAGTGCAGCGGGCGTGGCATTATGAGCAAGTTCGATACTGGAATGGTCAAGAGGGAAGAATCGGCGAGGCTTCCGATAAGAACCAGAACGTTTATCGTTACGCGACGCTCGATGCACTCATGGAAAACTATACAGCAAGCTTTGAATTCCCGCAGATAGCGGCTGCGGGAGGGCGCGTGCCCTGGGGTGGGCCAGCAATTGTCATCGAGGAATTATCAGTCGATCCAAAACTGACGCGGTATGAACACGTTGGGAAGGAAGTTGTCGTTGGTGTGGAGTGCGACGTGTACGAGGGGCCGGCGCGGGGCGAACGTCTCTGGATTGAGAAATCGACAGGACTTGTGAAGGCGGCAGCTCGATATTATGTGCATGATACGATTGCGAACTACTACACGGAGCTGATTCGGGATGTGGTGGGGCGGACGTTTGTCGATGGAAACGAGTATCGTGAATGGATTAAGAAACAGAGCGAAGCAGTGCAGCAAAAGATGGCTGCCCATTGGTCGGCAACGTATTGGAAAAAGTCTGAACCAGGGAACCTGTCGGTGTTCTCGGATTACCGAGAGATAACGCCAGGAGTGCGGTGGCCGATGCATTGCGAGCGGATTACTGTGCATCCGGTCGGGAACGGAAAGTCAAACCAATACCAGTACATTCGCGCCGAGATCGATGCGACGATTGTGTCCGATGGTTTTTCGACAGACCAGTTGGCAGGCGCCGCCCGATTGGAGGAAGGCGTACACGTGGTGGATCGGCGATTTGATCCAGAGATCGATTACACGTGGTCGAAGTCGATTGGCGACGAGGAGTTGAAGGCAAAGGCGCAGGCCAAGCTGAAGCTGAAGCAGGACAAAGAAGCCGAGGAGCGGCGGATCAATGAAACGCCGATCAATTCGGTGGCCGACGCGATCGGTATTTTGACCGAGGGGCCGAAGACGGACCCGACGAAGGTTTGGGTGCGGGCGATCAAGTATCTGGTCGACCATAAGGAAGAAGCATTTCCGGCGGTGGTGAAGCAACTCGATAGCGAGAAACGCGACCATCCGATCAGCAAGCTGGCATTTGCGCTGCGGGCGATGGGCGATCCGCGAGCGGTGCCGGTGCTGATTCGGGCACTGCCGAAGACGCTGCTTCCCAGCCGGAGTGACTATGGGCTGCTGCTCGATGACCCCGCGCTCATCCGCTTCATTCAGAAGAACGACCAGGATGGAAAGGTGCGAGATGGAGGCAATTATTTCAGTTATGGTCGGGCGTTTCGAGAGGTGGTGAGCGCGTTGCGGCGGTTGAGTGGCCAGCAGTTCAATGAGATGGAGTTGAATTGGGTACACCTGGCCGAGTCGCCGGCGCAGCAGGAGCAGCAGCGGGTGTTGTTTCATCGCGTGGCGGAGCGGTGGGCGACGTGGTGGGAAGCAAATTGGAAAGGGTTGACGCAGGATGAGGCGTTTTCGAAGGTGAATCTGCCGGCGTTCAAGGCTGCTGCGTCGAAGTTTGCTGGCCGGAAGGAGCCGCCGGCGGGCGAGGGGGTGAAGCTGCTCGATGGTGGGAGTGGTTGGATTGTGCAGGCGGTGACGGAATCGAAGCGGCGTTGTTTTGTCGATCTGGATACGATGCGCGAAGGTGGTTGGCCGGCGGAACTGGGGCCGGTGGAAAAGGTGGGAGTCGATTCGCCGGAGGTGCTCACCTGGGCACGGCGGGAGGGATACGACATGGTTGGCGTGCAGTACACGCCACCCGACGAAACGACGCCGATCTACGCGCTCAAGCCGCTCGATATGCATGTCTGGAAGATCACGAAGGATGAGCTGCGCCAGTTGCCGAGCGCGATGGCGGGGAAGGAAGCGTATCCGCTGAGCCATCCGACGGAGCTGATGGTGCCGCGGCGGAAGGTGGAGCGGCCGTACGATCAATATAGCGGCGATGCGTTTCTATTCGTGACGCGCGAGGGGACGGCGGGCGTGATCCGAATGACGGCGCAAGTGACCGAGGTGCGCGATTCGGTCGAGGGGTATGTCGCCGTAGCGGTGGATGATGAGTTTCAACCGACCGGGGTCTATCGCGGTGCGAAAATTCACATTCAGCCGATGACGGAGCCGGCTGGAGCGGGGGATTAGAGCGCATTTCTTTTTATCGTGCTTGCAGTGGCACGAGATGGTTGTCGATTTGACCTGGCGGCCGACGCTAAATCTTTGTGTTGCGGGGAGGATTGTGCAGTTCGTATTTTGGCAATCTGCGATAGAACGCTGTTGTTTGGTGGAAGCGAAGAATCCTTTCATGCTGGCGAGATTCTTCGGCCGCCGGGGCTCTCTGAGGGTGACGTAGATCAGCGTGGCTTCGTCGGCGACAGGGCTTCTTTCGCAATCCAGCCGTAAACCGGGGCACTACCTTTGACTTCGACGGCGCCGTAGAGAAATGTCATCGTTTTGGGCGAGACTTTGCCGGCTTTTGGATGATGCTTGGGATAGTAGGTCGGCTGGACGAAGACCTTTGCGCCCTTGGCCTGGCGAAAGACCGCGCCGTCTGAGACGAGGAAGGAATCGAGCGATTGGCCGCCCAGACCGTAGCCAGGTACGGAGTAGAGCAGGTTGACGGTGCCGGTGGGACGGCGGAGGTAGTGTGACGGCACGGGGCCGTCGAGCGCTTTGACGATCGCCAGTTCGCCGGAATCGGTCATGTAGGCTTCGGGGTCGCCGCCCGTGACGGTATACGCCGTGTTGTTTAGCGGCATGCGCGGGAGCCGGACCTTGCCCAGGCCGATGCGGTCGAGCAGCTCGCCCTTATCGACGATTTGCTCGAGAGGGATCCAGGCGGAGGTGCTCATGTTGCCGCTCTTCTTTGTGGAGGCGTCGGCCACTTTCAGGACTTCGGGCGACGGCTCAATGGTGACGCCGAAGGCGTACACGCAGATCTTGTCGTGCAGCACTTTGCTCATGCCGAAGTTGAACATGCTGAGCGGAGCCCTTTTTCCGCTAGTCGTGCGCTTCGTGGCGATCGTGCCCATCGGCACGCCGTTGCCGTCGTAGGCTTGGGCTCCTTCGATGAGTTCCCATTCGAGATTGTTGCCGGAGACGGGGCGGGGGTTGATGACGCGGTTGCTTTCGACGTGAATGCGTTCCTGTGGGTCGGAGGCGCGTTGGCCGTTGAGCTCGCTGCCGTAGCACTTGCGACCCTTGATCGTGAACTTGCGGCTATCGGCGTATTGCTTGAGCGAAGCAGCGGTGACGATCGGCTCGCGCGGCTGGATGATGGTGACGGTGCAGGCGGCGGCGCCCGCGGAGACGGTTGTCGTGCCGGGATGAATTCCGCAGATGTAGCCTTTGCCATAGACGGCCGCGATCAAGGGATCGGCCGAGGTCCAGGGGGCACTGGCGGGATTGCCTTGTTTGATCTGCAGTTGCTCGACATCGCCCGCTTCGAGTTTGAGTGTTTTTTTAGCGAGCGTGGTTTGCCCTAGCGCGGTGGCGGCGGAGGCGAGGAGGAGAATGCACGCCAGTCGGATCGTTTGTTTGGGTGTTGTCGACATGTGATCTACAATGTTGCAGTGAAAGACCAGCTAGAATTGTAACGCTCCATCGAAGGCTGAATCCAGATTGCCAGTATTATGATCAACCAAGTATTGGAACGAATTCGCGAACTGTTGTTGCGCGGCGGGGTCGAGCACAGGGAAATCGACCATGCGGCGGCTTCGACGTCGGAGGAGTCGGCTCGCGTTCGCGGTGAGCCACTCTTCGTGGGCGCGAAGGCGCTGTTGCTTAAAACGGATGATATGTTTCGGTTGTTCGTGTTGCCGGCGGATCGGCAGCTTGATTCGAAGCGGGTGAAGCAAGAGCTGGGTGTGCGGAGTGTGCGGTTTGCGACGTGGGAAGAGCTATTGGAATTGACCGGACTTGTGCCGGGATCAGTTCCGCCGTTTGGGGAGCCGGTGTTGCCGTTCGAGTTGTTTGGCGACTCGGCGGTTGGAGTTTTCGCAGATCGGGTTGCGTTTAATGCGGGATCGCTGACAACGTCGATCGTGATGTCGGCGGTGGATTGGAAAGCGGTGGCGAAGCCGCGATTATTTGCGTTTTCTAAAGTTTGACGCCAGCGCATTGGTCCGATGGGGGGGATGCGTTTGCTATCTTCCATGTTCAGCGCAGACTTTTTGCACTTTGCGGCGTATGGCTTCTGGTGATACTTGGCCATCTGGCGAGTGGAAGTATTCGCTCCCGGTTGGACCGGTTGTGGCTAGGTGCTACAATGTGTGTCTTCAGTTTATTTCTAAGGGAGCTCGAGCAAAGCCATTCCAGGTATCCTCACCCCGTTCCTCTCCCCTCATAGGGAGAAGGGGGTTGTTCGAGTTTCCAGGGCCGATTGATTTCGTGGCGCTGAGCGGGTTGGTGGAGGTGCGGTATGGCCGCTGCCACTGAGCCGTAGGGTAGCGCCCTTCGTCAATTTAACGACAGCAACATCAATGAAGGTTTTGTGATGCGTTTTCTATGTGCTTGTGTTGTATGCGTGGGACTTTCGTTTGTTGGTAGTCTTTCGTGGTCGGATGCCAAGGTAGATGGGGCCGATAAGAGCATTGCGAAGGTGGCGAGCGATGCGGCAGCGGATGCTCCCGAGGAAGTTTTGCTGGGTACGCCGGAGTTGACGGCGGGGATTCCGGGCGAGGGGCCGGTGACGATGGCGGACTTGCAGAAGTGGCTTGACGACCCACGCAATCATCGTGTGTTGAAGCCGAAGCTGCCGCTGGGGCTGGCGGCTGGCGAGGGCCAGATTGTTGGGCTGGATAAGAACCCGCTGACACGGGCGAAGATCGAGCTCGGCCGGCAGTTGTATTTCGATCCGCGGCTGTCGGCGGACAACTCGATCAGTTGCGCGAGCTGCCATGCGCCGGAGCGGGGCTACGCGAAGGAGACGCAGTTCGGCGTGGGCGTAAAAGGGCAGCTTGGCGGGCGGAATTCACCGGTGGCCTATAACCGTATTCTCAGCGGCAAGCAATTCTGGGATGGCCGGGCCGAAACGCTGGAAGAGCAGGCGAAGGGGCCGATCGCCAACCCGATCGAGATGTCGAACACGCACGATGTTTGCGTGACGACGGTTGGTGATATTCCTGGCTATAAGTTGCAATTCGAAAAGATTTTTCCGGATGGCGTGAATATCGACAACGTCGCGAAGGCGATCGCCAGTTTTGAGCGGGCGCTCGTGACCGGCCCTTCGCCGTGGGACTACTACGCTCCGGTGTTGAGTTTCCAAAAGTCGTACGGCTCGAAGGACATTGATCCGGCGGCGCTCAAGGAAGACGATCCGGAGTTGTACGCTGAGTACATGAAGATCAAAGAGGCGTCGGACGCCCATCCGATCAGCGAAGCGGCGATCCGCGGCGGCGAACTCTTCTTCAGCGATAAGGGGGCCTGCACGGCTTGTCACGTGGGCGCCAACTTCACCGATGAGCAGTACCACAACCTGGGCGTGGGCATGGATGCGGCGGTGCCGGACGAGGGGCGCTCGAAGATTTCTGGCAACGAGAAGGAGTTGGGGGCATTTAAGACGCCGACGGTTCGCAATGTGACAATGACCGCGCCGTACATGCACGACGGCTCGCAGAAGACGCTGGAGGAAGTGGTCGAGTGGTACGACAAGGGTGGCCACGCGAACCCGAATCTGGATGCGAAGATGAAGCCGCTCAAGCTGACCAAGGAAGAGAAGGCGGACCTGGTGGCGTTTATGAAGGCGCTGACGGGCGAACTGCCGAAGGTGGAGAGCGGGCGGCTGCCGGAGTAGTTGGTGGTTGAGGTGACGGTTGAGGTGGCGTGCGTTTTTACTGGTTGCTGAAGCAACCAGTCCTTAGCTGGATACCAGCTCGACGACGTGGCCGTCGGGGTCGTAGAGGTAGAGCTGCTTGAAGCCGTCAGGGCGTTGTTGCAGTGGGGAGGCGATGCGTATGCCGTGCTGTTCGACGAACGGGAGGGTGTCGGCGACGTTGTCGACGGCGAAGGCGATGTGGTGGCCGCGGGAGACGATCGTGTTGCCTTGGTCGGCCCAGCCGGCTTGGCCTGCCTCGGGGCTCGATTGCGTGGCGTGAATCAGCACTCCTGCTAACTCGAACCAGCGGCCCGGAAATTTGAACGCCGGGCGAGGGACTTCCTTCATGCCGATGAAGTCGACGTAGAAGCGGCGTGTGGCTTCGAGGTCGGCGCAGATGAGCGTGACGTGGTCGAAGGACCTGACGTTTATTCCGGGGCGATTTGACATGTCTTTACTTTTTTCTAGTGATTCAGAAGAGGCAGAAGGACAGGATTACAGGATTTGCTAGATCGACAGGATGGTGGAGATGAGTCGGTGTGTTTTCCAACTTCTCTCCGATTGATCCTGTCTATCCTGCCGATCCTGTTATCCTGTCTTGCTTTAATCATCTACAAAATGGCTAACGGATTGCGGCGTTCTTCGAGGGTGCCGCGAGTGACGCCGACGCGGTTGGCGGCTTGCAGGCGTTGCCAGACTTTTTTGGCTGCGGTGCGTCCGGTCAGTAGCTCATTGTAGAGCTCGATGATGGTGCGCGTGGCTGGCTCGTTTTCCGACAACAGCTCGATGCGGAAGTTGCGTACGCCGTGGGCGAGGAGCGTGGGGACGACTTCGGCCGAGCTTTGCGGCGTGGCGTTGAAGAGTGTGTTGCGGCAACCGACGTCGGCGTGCAAAATGTGCTCCATGCCGACGCGGTCGCGGAGTTTCACGGCATGATCATCGCAGGGGCGACCGCAGTTGTGTTTGTTTGTGCCGGGCGAGAGGACGGCGCAGAAGACGCAGTGCTCCATGTGGAACATCGGCATATGCTGATGGACGACGACTTCAAGCCAGTCGGATGGAACCGCGCTCACGAGGTCGAGGAGTTGATCGCGATTGAGGTCGTAGGAGACGGTCACGCGCTGGGCACCGCGGGTGTGCAGGTAGTCGACCGTCCACTGGTTGGCCGCGTTGAGCGAGTAGTCGCAGACGAAGGGGATTGCTGCGTCACGACAGAAGGCCATCGAGGCGAGGTTGCGCACGAGCAGGCCATCGGCGCCGTGCTTGGCCATCGCGCGGAAGATGCCGACTTCGCCGGGTTTTTGGATGCGTGGGGTGGCGAGGTGGATCGTTGCGCCATGCTCGTGGGCCACTGCAACGGCGGCGCGGTACTCGCGGATGTCTTGGAAGTCTGCGTAGAGCTGACGGTGACCGGCTTGGGTTGCAGCGGTCACTTGGGCGAGGGTGCGACAGAGGACGCGCAGGGTTGGAGGGGCGTTGGTGTTCGTGGAATCGCTACCGATTGTGAGATTGATCTCGCTAGGTGGTCGGGTTGCACGTACAGGACGCGATGCGAGTGAGGCCGCCAATTGTTCGATGATCTGGTGGCGCAGCTTGCCAAGGATGCTGAGCGGAGCCATCGGTTCGCCGATGATTTCGGCACGGAGGGTGCGCAGTTCGTAGACCGTGCCGCCGAGTCGGCCGAGTTGTTCTGCCAAGACTTGCTGTGTAAGCGGATGCTTCTGGGCGAGGGCGAGCGGTTCTTCTGATTCCACGCGGCATTGCGCGCCGTTCGTTGCCTCGGCGGTGATCCGTAATTTTTCGCCGACGGCGGCGCTTATGGTGAGGTCGAGCGGCACGCGCCGGTGTAGCTTGGAGTCGGTGAATGTTTTACGAATCCTGGCGGTGAGTTTGGGGTCGTCGGTCTTCCAAATCTGCTGACCCGGATATAAACGGGCGAAGTCGATGGCGTCGTGACCGAACGAGAGCTCGACGGCGTTGCCGCGAGGTTTGACTTCATACACGCGGCCACCGTGTTCGTCGCCTTTGGCGCGATCGCCGGCGAAGACGACGCCGTCGCCGGGGGCTACCGGGTGCTGGGCGGAGATGACCACGCTGCGGTTGTGAATGGATTGAATCTCGCCGAGCAGCACGCCGCGTTTGGCCGAGCTGCGGCCGGGGACGAGCATTTTATGGTCGCAGCCGCCGAGCCAGCCGGGGGAGAAGCCGCGCGAGAAGGAGAGCTCCATCTCGGTGATGTCTTGGGCCGTGAAGTCTGCTTGGCGATGTTCGGCGGCCGCGTCCAGCGCGCGGCGATACTGCCGCGTGATGTTGGCGACGTACTCGGGTGTTTTGAGTCGACCTTCGATTTTGAAGCTCGTCACGCCCGCTTCGATTAGGTCGGGCACCAGCGCATAGGCGGCGAGGTCTTGCGGGCTGAGCAGGTATTTGACGTCACCGAGGTCGACATCCTGGCCGTCGCAAATGAGATCGTAGGGGAGGCGGCAGGCTTGGGCGCATTGGCCGCGGTTGGCGCTGCGGCCGCCGAGCGATTCGCTGGTGAGGCATTGGCCTGAGTAGGCGACGCATAGTGCGCCGTGAACGAATGTTTCGAGTTCGATCGGCGTTTGGTTGTGGATCGCGCGGATTTCGGAGATCGAAAGCTCGCGCGGCAAGACGACGCGCTCGATGCCCAATTCGGCGACCGCTTGAATACACTCGCCGCTGGTGAGCGTCATTTGAGTCGAGGCATGGATCCCAAGCTCGGGGCTGATCGCACGGAGCAGGCGGGCGAGACCCAGGTCTTGGACCAGTACGGCATCGACGCCAGCTTCGGTTAGCCGCACGATGTGTTCTTCGATCGATGGCAGCTCGGAGGGGAAGACTAGCGTGTTGAGCGTCACATAGCCTCGAACGCCGCGTTCGTGGAGGAACGACATGACCTCGGGCAGCGAATCGAGATGCAAATTCGTCGCGCGGGCGCGGGCGTTGAAGCCGCACTCGAGGCCGAAGTAGACCGCGTCGGCGCCGTTTTCGACGGCGGCGGTAATGCAGGTGCGGTCGCCCGCGGGGGAGAGCAGTTCCAATGGGCGATCCGTCACCGTTTTCCCCGCGCCCGCGGGGGCGCCTTCGTCTTTGGCTGGCGGCAGGTTTGGCGCGGGATTCATGGAACGATCAGCTGGGCGAGGCTTAGGTGGCAAGATTCAATTCTAGTAGGCCGTGGTCGGTCTGGGAAAGCAGCCATCGTTTTAGGCCGCATGTGGCCGACTCGACTGTTTTGGCGGGAAGTGTGGGAGGAGGAAACGGTAGCGGCCGTGAATTGTCAATGAGTCGCCTAAACCGCACAAAGTTTGTTGCCAACTGTATATGATCTCGGTTAGTCTTCGGGGGTTGATGGTGAAAGCAATTTGGCGACTTGCGAAACGAGATTCAGGTGGACGTGTTGCATCTTGCGAAAAAGATCGCCCTGTGTGGGTTAGTGTTGAGCATGTCGGCCAAGTTGGCCCAGGCCGAAATTCCGGCGGCTCGGTTGCAGGCGGCCGTTAACGAACTGGAGGCGATTGCCAACAAGACGCTCAAGAGCACCGGTGTGCCGGGCATTGCCATCGCGATCGTTCATGACGACAAGGTGGTCTACAAAAAAGGATTTGGCGTTTGCGAGGCGGGAAGGCCACAACGGATCGATGCCGACACCGTGTTTCAGATGGCTTCTGTATCGAAGCCGATTACGTCGACCGTGTTGGCTCGGCTGGTGGGCGACGAACGCATTCAGTGGGATGATCGGGTCATCGATCATGATCCGCAGTTCCGCATGTATGATCCGTACGTGACGCGCGAGCTACGGCTGCGCGACTTGCTGTGCCATCGAAGCGGGCTGCCTGATCACTGTGGTGATCTCCTGGAGGATATCGGCTTTGATCGTCGCGAGGTGCTGTATCGGTTGCGCTATCAGCCGCCCGATAGCAGCTTTCGCAGCCAATACGCCTACACGAATTTCGGATTTAGCGAAGCGGGCTTTGCCGCGGCGAAGGCGGCCGGGATAGAATGGGAAGACTTGGCCGCGAAGAATCTATTCGCTCCGCTGGGAATGACGTCGACGAGCTACCGATATGCGGACTACGCCAAGGCCAAAAACCGCGCGCTATTACATGTGAAGGTTGACGGTAAGTGGACGGCCAAGTACACGCGGGAGCCCGATGCGCAGGCACCGGCCGGCGGGGCGAGCAGCACGCTCAACGACTTGGTGCGATGGATGCGGCTGCAACTCAATGACGGCAAGTTTGAAGGGCGGCAGCTAATTGCCGTTTCGGCGCTGGCAGAAACGCATGTGCCGCAGATGGTGTTGGGTTTCAAGCCGGACGAGGGTCGCGTCTCGGCATATGGTTTTGGTTGGAATGTCGGCGTCGAACGAGGCGGCCGAGTGTTTTTGAGGCATTCCGGCGGGTTTTCGTTAGGAGTGCGGACCGAAGTGTGCCTGGTACCGTCGGAAAGCCTGGGGATTGTGGTCCTTTCCAATGCCGCGCCTACCGGCGTGCCCGAGGGGCTTACCGAAAGCTTCAATGACCTCGTGATTTATGGAAAGACACAGCGCGACTGGGTCGAATTTGCCAACCGGATGTTCGAGGAAGAAGTCAAAATGGAATTGGGAGAACAGTTCGACTACACGCATAAGTCGGCAAAAACGACGTCGCCATTGAAGCTCTCGGCCTACGCGGGCAAGTACACGAACGAGATGTACGGCGACATTGAGGTGGCTGAGGGCGGCGGCAAGCTCGTACTACGAATGGGACCGAAGCCGATCGAGTTTGAATTGGCGCACTGGGATCGCGATGTGTTCGCCTATCAACCAGTGGGAGAGATGGCGGGAGGATTATCCGGTGTGCGATTTTCGATCGATTCAGCAGGCCAGGCCGATCGTGTGCTGATCGAGAATCTGAATATCCATGGTCAGGGAACGTTTTCGCGAGTGAAGTGATGTTTATGTTTAGCAGTCGGCCCAGGCTGGCGGGGCGCACTCGAAGGCTACGCGCTCGCCCGTGAGTGGGTGATTGAATGAAATTCGCTGGGCATGCAGGCAGAGCGGGGGATCGTCGATGTTGTGTGTTTGCGTGTCGCCGAGTTGGCCGTTGGGGAGATAGGTTTGCTCGCCTTGGATGGGGTAGCCGAGGTGCCAGAGGTGGACGCGGATTTGGTTGGTGCGGCCGGTGATCGGTCGGGCTTCGATGAGTGATGCACCGTCGGGATGGCGGTGGAGCACGCGGAACTCGGTGCGGGCCGGGAGGCCTTGTTCGTCGATCGCGCGGGCGCCGAGGTCGCTCGTGTCACTGCTGATCGGCGCGTCACAGGAGAACTGGTCCTCGGGCGGATGTCCCTTGATGCGAGCCAGGTAGAGCTTCTCCACATTTCCGTCTGAAAAC
This sequence comes from uncultured Planctomycetaceae bacterium, assembly GCA_964549545.1. Classification (GTDB taxonomy): domain Bacteria; phylum Planctomycetota; class Planctomycetia; order Pirellulales; family Lacipirellulaceae; genus JABDGM01. The sequence goes on from CAZJWY010000003.1 coordinate 48,752, forward strand.
TGGGGATGCAAGCGGCCGGCGAAATGACGCGTTCGCGCGAAGACGACGACGCCCGTCGTATTGGCGTCGAGTCGATGGACTGGTCGCAGCTTTTGCGGATGGTAGGCATTGTTCAGGATCGACAGCAACGTGTTGCGGTTGAAGCGCCCGGAGGGATGAAGAGGCAGGGGGGCCGGCTTGTTGATAACGACGATCGCGTTGTCTTCGTGCAGGATGCGAATCACGGTGCTCACGTCTGGTTCGGCGGTGGCCGGCATGCGGTGCAGGTAGCGCTCGCCTGCGCGGACTTGTTGCTCCGCGGTCACCGGTTGACGGTTGGCATCGAGGAGAAGCTGCTCGGCGAATCGCTCGTGCCAATAGGTGGACTTGAAGTGGGGCAGAATGCTGCATAACGTGTCGAGTAGCGTTTGGCCCTCGTGCTCGGCGGCGATGCGGATGGGGCGGAAGTGGTCGTACGGCGCGCTGCCGGGCAGCGGCGACGTTGTTCGGGCGATGGCCAGCTCGCGCTCGGCGATCGTGCGCTGCATCTGCTCGGCTTCGCTTACGTAACAATGCGGGCAGGAGCGGCCGAAGACATAGCGGCTATCTTCCTGGTCGGCAGCCGAGAGGGGCTCGAGGCAGTTGAAACATTGCGTGTTTTCGGATTCGGCGAGCGCGGCATCGACGCCGACACGCTTGTCGAAGACGAAGCACTCGCCGGTGTAGTGGGCGTTGCCGCAATCTTCGAAGTATTTGAGGATGCCGCCGTCGAGTTGGAAGATTTGCTGAAAGCCGGCTCGCTGCATGTAAGGGCCGGCCTTCTCGCAGCGGATGCCGCCGGTACAGAACATGACGATCGGCTGCCGTTTGAGATTGGCGGGAAGCTGGTCGACGGCGGCGGGAAAGCTGCGAAAGTGATCGATGCCGAGCGACAGGGCGTTGTCGAACGTGCCGAGTTTCACTTCGTAGTCGTTGCGGGTGTCAAGCAGTGTGACCGGCGTGCCTTCGTCGAGCCAGCGTTTTAGTTCATGCGGCGCGATTTTAGGGGCCGTGTGTTTCGCCGGCTCAATCTCCGGGACGCCGAATGCGATGATCTCCTTTTTGATCCGCACGAGCATGCGATTGAAGGGCTGCTCGTCGCTCACGCTGACCTTGGGCGTGAAGTTTTCCAGGCCGGAGAGCGAGCGAATTTCCGTGAGGAGCAGGTCGATCTCTGCCTGGCCACCGGCGACGAACAGGTTGATCCCCTCGCCGCTGAGGAGAATCGTGCCTTTGAGGTTCCAGGCTTTGCACTGGGCGCGCAGCCGCTCGCGCAGTGCAGCGAGATCGGTGAGAGTCGTGAATTGATAGGCGGCGATGTTGACGACGGCGGGCATATGGTTAGCGTATCAGCTTGCGACGCCGTGCCAAAGTGTGCGGGAGATTTGCTGCCCTGGTCCTACCGCAACATCGCAACCAGAAAGATAGTGCCATCCCAAGTCCCGTGAAGAACAATTGGCCAGAGTAGGCTCCCCGACCGAGTGCGAACGAGCGTTACTATAGCGGCCCATGCGGTAGTAATCGCGAAGAGCATGAGCGAAAACTGCATCTGGCCATCCGCTATTCCAACTGCATGTGGAATGCCGAACGCGAGCGAAGCGATCAATGAGGCGTATCCAAATCGCAATCGGCAACTCATGGGAGACTGGCCGAAGGCTCGTTCCAAGAGAGCCAGCACAATCCCGCGAAGCATTAATTCTTCATCGATGCCGGGGATGAAGAATTGAAAAAGCAAAGTTTCAACAGAAAATGCCATCCGCGGCATCGAGAAACCAATTCCTATTGCGCAAACAAGAAATGCGACCAAGCACCCCATCGAAAGTTTTAACGAACCGGGCGATTGTCGCCAGTTCAACCCAACATTTTGCCGCAACCAAGGCGACCAGGCGAGCAATGCACAGGAAAATAGGATGCTTGCTGCTTTGCCGAACCAATTCCACTGAAACGCTCTGGGTAGACCGACCCAAATTTGAAAATAATCTGCAGCTTCAATTACCAAAAAGTCTGCAAGGAAAAATCCAACGGCCAATAAAAAGATCAACCAGCGTCGCGCGAGCGGTTCGCATGGCTGATCGCCGATTGTGGTTACACCTGCGATAGCTTTATCCAGTGAGGCGGGCAAAGTGATGGTATTGATGGAATCGTAGAAGTTTTTTATTTGAAGAACACTTCGCTGCTGACTGTCGCGTTGCGATCGTCGGTGACGGTGAGAAACCAGCCCGTGACTTTTTGTGATGGAAGCTTGGCCGTGATCGTGCCGTCGCTCACTTCGGCAGGCAGCGATTGCCATTTGCGATCCTTGAAGGAACTTTCGTCGGTCGTGTAATTCAACTGGGCCGTTAGTTTGCCCTTGCTTTGACACTTGGTGGTTATGTTTTGCCCGGTGCGTTCGATGGGTCCGACTACTGTCAGCGGGTGACCGCCCCGAAGATGCTGATCGACGAACAAACCAATTTCTACTGGTGCTCTACCGTCGATGTGGCTATGCGGCATGTTGATCGTGATACGAATCTGCTTTGAACCAGGCACACTAGCGTAGGTTTTCATGTAGCTATCGAGCGGGTAGGCGAGGTCATTGGTGCCGTTCATGAAGAGAATCGGCATGCTGATCGCCGCGACGTACATCGAGGGGTCCCAGAGCTTCGCCCAACGCTGGCGTTGGGCTGGCGTCATCTTGTCGAAGTTTTGGAGCCACGCACTGTTTTCTTGCAAATGGCCGCAGCCGTAGACTGGTACCGCTGCTTGGAAACGAGTGTCGAGGCCGGCGACGATGACCGTGAGGTAACCGCCCCAACTGATGCCAGTGAGGGCGGTGCGCTTGAGGGCGACTTCTGGAAAGCTGCGCAAGAGCGAATGGGCGCGAATGGCGGCCGCAACGGCATGATACGTCCACTGCTCAGTAGGTGGCTGGTCGATGTTGCCGAATATGTATTCTTCTTTTTGATCGGGGCCGCCATCGGACAAAGCGCGCCGGCTCTTAGGATCAGACGAGTTCTTATCTTCCTCTGGTTGATGGCCGGTAAGGTCCATCGCGATGGCAGCATAGCCGCGCTTGGCCCAAAGCTCTGCCCAGTCGCGATACGCGGTGCCGCCACCGCCGTGCAGCAGAACGACGCCGGGATATTTTTCGCCCCGGGATGACTTTGGATCGAGTGTCGCGGGCGAAGCGTAGTAGGCAAAGACTCGCGTCGAATGACCTTGGAAAGATTCGCCTTCGTAAAACAATGATCGGACAGGGCCTTTCGCATCCACCCATTCGAACTTGGGCGGCTTGCTCAGCTTGCCCAGGTCCCAGGGGCTCGACGCTGGCAATTTTGCGGAAGGGGCGATCGGTTCGGCCGCCTGTAGTTGCCCGGCTGTACTAGTTGCGCACCAGCATACGGCACACGCTACTGCCAACAGCGATTGGAATGGAATTCTGCGAGTCAGTGGTGAACATGAGTGCGACATCAAGATGCAGCTCCACACAGGCTGGTGAATGGATTGTTGGGGCAAACTGAAATTCTAAGGATGGATCGTCCCATGCTACACTGGAAAATATCCGAAGTAGTTGCAGAACTCCTTGGAAAGTAGCCGCCGGGTTTACCCCGGTGGGGATAAACCCCGCCGCTCGCTGCCAGGTTATCTTTTCGGGGGCGAACTGCAAATTCCACGATGGCGAGTTACTCTTGGCGGCTCGAAGCTTCAAAAAATTGATTGCTTTCGCGACATTGTTCGTCGTGGCTGCCTTTGTGTCAGTGGCTCCTGCCGCAACCGCTCCGGCCTCACTACAGGCTAAATACACGGACCTGAGTCGCCAGTTTGCCGCGGCCAACCCTGGCTGGCGACCTGAGCCGCCTCGCTCTGGCGTGGTGCTTTTCATTGCGCCCGATGAATACTCGCCCGCGCCGCCCGTGACGGATGAGAGTACGCGTGCGGCTCGTGCGAAGTATGCAGATGCACTGTTCGCGCTGGCCAAGGAGGCAGCCAGCGCCGGTCAGTCGTCGCTGGCGTTTCAATGGACCACGGAGACAGTGCGCGCGAACCCGGACCACGCAGAGGCTCGCCGCGTGCTGGGGTACACGCAGCGTGGCGGTCAGTGGCTTACGCCTTACGGCGTGAAAATGCTCGATGCCGGCAAGAAATGGGATTCGCAGAAGGGCTGGATCGCGGCAGATGGCAAAACCGCACCGGTCCCCGATGCGCGAATCGATGCCTCGCGGCACTCCGACATCAAGAACGGCTGGCAGGTGCGGACCGACCATTTCTTCGTGATGACGAACCACAGCCAGGCGGCAGGCGTGGAGTTGGCCGCGCGGCTGGAGCGGCTTTACCAAATTTGGCGGCAATTGTTTGCTGGGTTCTATTATTCCGAGAAGGAAGTGAGCGGCCTGTTTGCGAACGAGCGAATTGCCCGCGTGCCGGCGCGGCAGTTCAAGGTGTTTTACTATCGCAATCGGGCCGACTATGTGAACAACCTCACGCGCCGTCAGCCGCGGATTGGCGAGACGCTTGGCATCTACTTTGACACGAACGCCGAGGCGCACTTCTTCGCGGAAGATGCCGATGGCAAAGCGGCCGATGGCGGGGCGGCTGCCAAGGCCACGACCGCGCCTGTCGCCACGCTGTATCACGAGGCAGTTCATCAACTCTTTCAGGAGTCGAAACCGGCCGCACGACGGATCGGCGAGGCAGCGAACTTTTGGGTGATCGAGGGAGTTGCCACGTATTTCGAGACGCTCACCGAACATCTTGACCCCAAAGCGGGTCTGTACTTCACCATCGGCGAGTTGACGGCCGGCCGGCTGCCGGCGGCCAGGGAAAAGCTGCGTGACAATTATTACATTCCTCTGGCCGATCTCACGAAGCTGGGCAAATATGAGATTCAACACCGTGATGATGTGGCCAAGCTGTACAGCCAGGCATCGGGGCTCGTGGCATTTCTGCTGAGCGGCCGCGATGGCCAGTTTCGCGAGCCGCTGGTTCGTTACCTGCAAGCCGTTTACGCCCGCCGCGACAGCAACGAGACGCTCTCCGAAGCGACCGGCAGCAGCTATTCCGATCTCGATGTCGCATACCGCCGGTTCATGGAGAGCTTGCCGTGAAAAGGGCGGGGCGGTATCGTAAATGCTTACGAAGTAAGGCGATCGTAAGCGCTTGCGATCGGCCCTATGGTGGCTATAGTTCAGTTGGTTAGAACGCCAGATTGTGGATCTGGAGGTCGTGGGTTCGAGCCCCACTAGCCACCCTTACCGAATGACCACTCGTCGACTTGTGTTGGCGGGTGGTTTTTTGTGCGCTTTCAATCCAGCTTTTCGTAGGCGACTCGATAAACCTCTGGCGCGTAGTAGGTTTTGGGGCGCAGGTTCGGTAAATCGACGAGGATTTTCGCGTCGCGAAGCTTTTCGAGATCGGCTTGGGCCGTCTGGTAATGAATGTTGAGCCTGCGAGCCAGCTCAGTGATCTGTATGAATGGTGAATCAAAGATGCTGTCGATGATCGTATTGAGGCGCGTTGAACCATCTATCTCGGCCAGTTGGTTCATATAGCTGTCTCGCAGCCGTAGAATTCGCTCGCACCGAGTAATCGTTTCGCGAGCTTGAGTTAGCGTGCCTTGAATGCAGAACTCGAGCCAGCCGGTCCAATTACCTTTGGCGCTAATGTCGAACAGCAATTGAATGTATGCGTCGCGATTGGCTTCGAAGAATCCGCTGAGGTACAGCCAGGGTTTCGAAAAGCCGCAGGTGCGCTGAATCATCAAGGAGAGAAGCAGCCGGCCGACTCGTCCGTTTCCATCGATAAAGGGATGGATCGCTTCGAATTGGTAGTGAACTAGGAATGCTTCGACCAGCGGCTCGTAGGCGGGCTCACTTTTGTTCATGTACTTTTCGAGTTGAGCGAGCGGTTCCTCGATCTTGTCTGGCGGCGGTGGAATGAACCGAGCACCCCCGATGCCCACTTGGATTTTCCTGAACTGCCCGGGCGTTCGGTCGCGACCGCGCACATTGGAGAGCAGAATTTCATGTAGCTCGCGAACGAGTCGCCAGCAGAGAGGTAGCTGGCTTTCGGACCCATATTGTAGTGCCTTTCGATAATTGCTGACCTCGAGATGGTCGTTGACGGGATCCGTTTCGGATTGCGGAGTTTTGGGTTCGAGTTCGAACAGCAATAGCTCTTTTGCCGAGGCGAACGTGCCTTCTAGCGCCGACGATTGGATTGCTTCGCGACGGACCAGCGGTCGAAGCAGGATGGCCGGATTGGGAATCGTCCTTCCTAACCCTTCCAGCAATCCCATTTGGTGTTTCGCGTCGGATAGCAGAGGCCACAGTTTGGCGGGAAAGAGCCAATCGGGCGGTAAGGGATCGGGGAAGAAGGCGTGGTCATTGCCCCAGTCGGCCTTAATCGATAACAATTTGCCGGGGGCGTGTGGCTTAAATTGTTTTGAGTCCATGGCTTACGATTCGTTACATTGTTTTATAAAAGTCCCGGTTCATATTATAAAATAGTGCCACTTATTGTAAAATGGCCGGCCGCTCTTATAAAAAAGCCTGTCAGTAAAGAGTTTGGGCGACCGCATACCCCACAGTCAGGATAACCCGGATGTCCCATCCCGAAATCGATAAACCGGGCTCGTTCTATCTCGGGCGGCCCCATGATATTTCCAAGAAGAAGTCGGGCTCCAAACCGCTGCTGTACGACAGCAAGGATCTGACCACGCATGCCGTGTGTGTCGGTATGACGGGCAGTGGCAAGACCGGCCTTTGTTTGGCGCTGTTGGAAGAGGCGGCGCTCAACGGTATTCCGGCGATTGCGATCGATCCGAAGGGTGACCTGGGCAACCTGTTGCTCGCGTTTCCCAAACTTGAGCCCGGCGATTTCCGGTCGTGGATCGATGAGAGCGAAGCGGCGCGCAAGCAGATGTCGCCAGATGAATATGCAGCCAGCCAGGCTGAGCTATGGCGCAAAGGGCTCGCGAGTTGGGATGAAGGGCCGGAACGTATTCAACGGTTTTGCGATACGGCCGATCGCGTGATTTACACGCCGGGATCGAGCGCGGGGATCCCCATTACGGTGTTGAAGTCGTTCTCCGCGCCGCCAGCTGAACTCATCGCCGATGCGGACGCGTTTAGCCAGCGGGTGTCGTCGGCCACGTCAGGATTGCTCGCGCTGATGGGGGTTGATTCCGATCCGGTACGGGGACGGGAGCATATCTTCGTCTCCACGTTGCTCAGTACGGCTTGGCGCGCGGGCAAAAACATCGATCTGCGGCAGTTGATTCAAGACATCAATCGTCCGCCGATCACGCAGGTGGGCGCGGTCGATTTGGAATCGTTCTATCCTGCCAAAGAGCGCAACAAGCTCGCGATGACGTTGAACAACCTGCTAGCATCGCCGTCGTTTGCCGCCTGGATGGAAGGGGAGCCGCTCGATATTCAGCGAATTCTGTACACGCCGGATAAGAAGCCGCGGCTGGCGATCATTTCGATTGCCCATTTGGACGATGCCCAGCGGATGTTCTTCGTCACGATCTTGCTTAACGAAATCCTGGCCTGGATTCGCACACAGCCGGGCACGAGTAGCCTGCGGGCGCTGCTCTACATGGACGAAGTGTTCGGTTACTTCCCGCCGAACGGTAATCCGCCGGCCAAGCAGCCGATGTTGACGTTGCTGAAGCAGGCCCGGGCGTTTGGCTTGGGCTGTGTGCTGGCGACGCAGAACCCGGTCGACCTTGACTACAAAGGCCTGTCGAACGCCGGTACGTGGTTTCTGGGGCGGTTGCAAACCGCGCGTGACAAGGCCCGCGTGATCGAGGGACTCGAAGGGGCCTCGGCCCAAGCCGGCTCGTCGTTCGACAAGCAAAAGATGGAAGCCACGCTCGCGGCGCTCGGCAGCCGTGTGTTCCTGATGAACAACGTGCATGAAGACGCGCCCGTGGTTTTCGAGTCGCGCTGGGCGATGTCGTATCTCTGTGGGCCGCTGACGAAGGGGCAGATCAAAACGCTGATGGACCCGGTGCGTGACAAGCATCTCTCCGCAGCCGCTAGCGGCTTAGCGGCATCCACCGCCGATGCGACCGATGCAGACACGTCATCCGCCAAGCCTGCTGCCTTCACCCGGGAGCGAAGCCCAACAGCATCCTCGAACAACCGCCCCGTCGTCCCCGCTGGCATTAACGAAAAGTTTCTCGCAATCACGGGCCGGGTGCCGGACAACTATCGTCTCGAATATCGCCCCGGCTTGTTGGGAAAGAGCAAATTGCACTTTGTTCAGAAAGCCAACGGTGTCGATGTGTGGCGTGATGTGTTCGTGTTGCAGGCGTTCCATTCCACGCCACCGGACGACATCTGGCAGGATGCCTCGCTCAACATGGCGGGGCCGACGACCGAAACGCAACCCGACAGTAGTGGCCAATTCGCTGACCTGCCGGCTGAGCTTGCGCAGGTGAAGAGCTATAGTATTTTTAGCCGACAGCTAAAGGATCACCTCTATCGCGAAGCATCGCTTACGCTCTTGCAATGCGCAGACCTGGAAGCTTTGTCGAAGCCCGACGAAACGGAAGCAGATTTTCGAAAGCGCCTGGAGCCCCAGTTGCCCGCCATCTTGGCGACCAGGAAGGAGGAGCTAAAGGATGCGTACGCGAAGAAGCTGAGAATCGCGAATCAGAAGGTCGAAGAGGAGCAGTCCAAAGTTAGCGCTCAACGCTGGAAGTTTTTCGCACGAATGGGGACGGCGCTCTGGGTAGTCGTCGACAATGTGCTGGCAGCCTTTGGCAAGAACATGCCAGGCCGACGCCGCTCGCTCGACCCGGCGATCCGCTCGATGGCAACGGAGACGGGTTCGCAATCCAGCGTCAAAGTGATGCTGGAAAACGCGCGCCAGGATCGAGACGAGTTGCAGCAGAAGTATGATGATGAGTTAAAGCAAATCGAAACTAACCTGACCGTGGCTGGCCTGAAAATCACCTCACTGGAGCTCAAGCCGCAAAAAGGCGATATCGAAGTCAGCGACGTTTCGCTCGTGTGGCTGCCGATGCGAATCAGCCCCGCCGGGGCGGCCGAGCCGGTGTACGCTAGTAACGAGAGATAAGCGGCGTTGTTGATTTTTGCGAAGAATTACATTGTCTGAAAAAGTCGACTGTGACTATAATGAGGGGTGTATCGCTATAGCCAGTCGAGGGCCTCGATGAGAAGGCGAATGTTGGGTTGTTGCTTGTAACTGCGATTTTGCAGGCGGGGGTGCCAAGTTGTCTATCATGTTAGATCATGACGAGACGATAAGCCGTTCTTCGGCCGACAAAAAGGTTGGTGATGCCCTGCAAGTTCTTATTGTTGCAGACAACGCTTCGGAGAAATTCGGCGGCGAGTCGATCTTGCCGCTCCATTATTTCCGCGAGCTCAATGCACGGCAAATTCCCACGCGGATGATCGTTCATGCACGGGTGAGAGATGAGTTGAAACAATGCGTACCGGGCTTGATCGATAAGATCGAATTTGTCGAAGATACGTTTGCCCACCGCATTATGTGGAAACTTTCACGCCTCCTGCCGCGCCGCTTCGGACTCGCGTTCTCTACCTCAACCTTGGGATTCCTCACCGCGATCGCGATCCGAAAGAAAGCGCGCAAGGAAGTTACTCACGGGCATTGCAACATTGTGCATCAACCGACCCCGGTGTCGCCCAAAGCGCCTTCGATTTTTTTTGGTCTAGGCGCTCCAGTTGTCATCGGCCCGATGAATGGCGGCATGGACTATCCGCCGTGCTTGGCGGATCGGTATGAGTCGAAAGTTACCAGACTTACTGTTCAGGTTCTGCGATTACTGTGCGAGATCCTCAATATAATCTTACCTGGCAAGTATTTCGCCAAAGTTCTTTTGGTTGCGAATGAGCGAACGCGCCAAGCACTGCCATGGTGGTCGAGTCAAAGAGTAATTCAATTAGTGGAAAACGGAGTTGCTCTAAGAAGCTCTCCAAGCATCGATGAACGGCGACATACGGATGGGCCGGTGGTCCTTATGTACACAGGTCGTCTCATCGATTGGAAGGGCGTAGACTTGCTGATTCGTGCGTTCGGCGGCCTGCAACCTCAGGTCGTCGGTTGCAGGCTCGAAATTGTCGGGGATGGTCCGATGCGGAAGTCCCTAGAGAAACTTGTAGAGGAAGAAGGTGTGTCGTCCTATGTGACTTTTGTCGGCCAACTACCTCATGCTCAGTGCCTCGAACGGATGCGTCAGGCCGATATATTCGTGTTGCCTAGTTTGCTCGAGTGCGGTGGAGCTGTTGTTTTGGAAGCAATGACGATGGGCGTGCCAGTAATTGCAACTAATTGGGGCGGTCCGACCGACTACATAACCAGCGAGTGTGGAATTCTCGTTGAGCCAGACGCTGAAAACCGGTTTGTGGAAAACCTTCGAGCAGCCATGACTCGCCTCGTCGAGTCACCAGAACTTCGACGAAAGTTGGGAACGGCTGGAGCACAGCGAGTAGAAAAATATTTCACCTGGCATGAGAAAATAAATAGAACCGTTGAGATATACAACTCCCTGGTTAATGCAACTTGCGGAAGTTGAATCATTGGAAATCATCACAATCCCTGGCAATGTAAATATGCCTACCCTTAAAGTATCAGCTGCGCTCGCGAGTGTGGTCGTACTCACAGTATTGCCGGCGCTGTATGTTGGGAAACTAACTAATCGTTGGAGTGAGCCGACGGAGCTAGCAAATGCCGCTGAGCGATTACCTGAATTCCCGAAGTCGTTTGGTGAATGGGAATGCACGGAAGAGCTAAAGCTGCCGCGCGAAGCCCAAGAATTGCTTCAATACCGCGCTTACATTTCGCGGGTTTACCATAATCGTGAGACCGGTCGGGTTGCCAATGTAATCATTCTAGTCGGTCGACCAGGGCCGATCGTAAGACATCCGCCTGAGTTTTGCTATGATGTTCGCGGGAATGAGACGGTGGGCGAATCGAACGTGTTGCCTTTGCAGATAGGCGACACGGAAAGCACATTTCGACTGACCGAATTCAAACGTCCGGATGTGATTGACAGTCGGTTCTTTGTTTGCACCGCATGGAGTGCCGGAGGGCAGTTTGAGACCTCAAGCAACCCACGTATGCGGTTTGGAGGCGAGCCCTTTATTTATGCAATCCAAGTCGTAGTCCCCTTTCAAAACCAACATGATCGGGAAGCGGCAGCGGCATCGCTCAAGAGTTTTCTCTCCGAGTCTCTGAAGGCTTTTGCCGAAATGAGACAAACGTCGCAGTAAAATCATCGCCTACAATCTACTTCCAACGTATCCGAGGATGTCCGGAAATTCGAGTCTTGAAAACACGACGTGATAGCAATCTGAAAATTACCAACTCACGACGGATTCGTTCGGCATCCCATTACAACCATAGCTGTTTTGTTTCATACAGATTTTTCGACTTTCTGAATTCGCGGACAATCTCACTTATCTTTACGCACCGTGCCAACACTCCGTCAATCGATATTGGCTACGCTACTTCGGAAGTACCCCTTTTACAGTGGTGTTGGCAGCTTGGCAAACTCGCGGCTTTTGTCAAGGCTGGCTGGAACAAGTAGCGAACGAGTGTGGTGCCCCACCTATGGTGGAGAAGTGCTTGCGCCTTTGCACGACTACGTTGGTCGTGCGGCGTACTATTTTGGCGATCTGGACCCGAAAATCACCAACGTATGCCGCAAGCTTATAAACCCGGGAAGCACTGTTTGCGATGTCGGTGCAAATATCGGGATAATTACCTTATTGCTTGCAAAACTGGTGGGACCAGCCGGACGAGTATTCGCGTTCGAGCCGAACCCACGGTGCTATGATTCGCTGGAAGCTGCAGTTCAACAAAACGGATACACGAATGTAAGTGTGGAACAATTTGCGCTGGGAGCCGAGGCCGGTGAACTTGAGTTGATGTTTCCTGAACACAATGCCGGCGCAGGTTCCTTAAAGCGCAGATCGATTAATAATGTTGGCCACTCCCTCCAGGTTCCTGTCCGAACGCTTGATGAATTCGTGATAGAGCAAAAAATTCGCGAGATTCATTTTCTAAAAATTGATGTCGAGGGATTCGAGAGTGAAGTACTAAAGGGTGGTTTACAGACGCTGACCTCTCATCGTCCTGATGCGATATTATTTGAAACAAATGAAGTAACGAATGGAAAACTGAGGGATCTCCCGGTGTTTGCTTTTCTAATGGCGCTTGACTACGCATTTCTATCATTGCACAAAAGCTTTTTAAGATTCCGACCACGCTTGCTGGACCCATCTCTGGTTTCCGAGTGTCCTACACACGACGTTATTGCTATTCCCAAGGGTGTGAAGTTTCAGGCTGCTGTTAAAAAGCTGAAAGCAATTGCTTGATGTTGAGTTAATGAATGTTCACGTCTTTCAGATAGCGATTTTCTCTATCGTAGCCTTGTGTTTTCTTGCTCTCTCGCGTGCTTTCCAAATAGTCAATTTTTCCGACATGACTGAGTCGGTGTATCTCACGACAGATAAATGATAAAGTCACCCTGAGAGAAGCGAAGAATCTCCATCGTGGCTGGTGGAGATCCTTCGGTCGCAAAGCCTCCTTCAGGATGACAACCATGTTGTGCCGCCGCGGTTGCTAACTATGCAATCGCAATTCCCAACTCCCCATTCCCCATTCCCAACTCCCCACTCTTCCCATGACCGAGCGCGAACGTTGGATCGTCTACCCACTTCTGTTTCTTGCGCTCGGCGCCGCGCTGCGCGACAAGCTGGTTGACCGCACGACGGCGAAGAGCATTGTTTGCCAGGAGCTGGCGATCGTCGATGAAGGGGCGAGCGGTCCGCAGTCGCAGCGGACGTTGGCGCGGATCGGTCGGGCCAAGCCAGTGGCGGGTGGCAAGTCAGTGGGCTACTTGCAGATCAACGGCGACATCGAGGTCGTGGACGGTGATTTGACATCGAATGTTCCCGTACGAATGGTGGCCAAGATGGGGCGGACCGATACGCCGCCGAATGTTCCTTCCACTGGGTACGTATTCGTGCGCGGCGAAATCCTGGTCGACGGCACGATCAATGCCCGGCAGTATATCTACCAGGGCGTGCCGATCGTGCCGCTGCATGTGGTGCCGGGGGTGCCGATGCCGAATGTGTTGCAGGCGTTGCCTCAGCCGGGCACGCAGCCGCCAGTTCCGACCGCGCCCAAAAAATCGACCACGTCGCCTGCCAAACCAGGGGCGCCAAAGGACGAAGAGTCACAGGCCGAAGATTCGCCGCAGTCAGCCGCGCCAGCAGAGAAGGCGGCCGCGCCGCCGAAATGACTGGCCCGCCGCCACGCCAATAGCTAGGATGCAACTAGGGGCCGTCTTGCCAGCTTTGCGCATTTAAGGCGGTGGGAGAGACAATATGAATCGGTTTGTCAAAAGTCGCTCGGGCTACTTGGGGATTGGTCTGGTCGTGGGCCTCGTCATTGGCCTCAACCTGGAAGGCCTTTGGCCGAGTGCGCCGTTGCATGCAGCCGCGACGCATGGCATCGACAAGTTCGCTATTGCCACCGGGCTGGTCGACAACACGGTCGAAGCGCTCTACTTTCTCGATTTTCTCACCGGCGATATGCGAGCGGCCGTCATTAATCCGAAGACAGGCAAATTCAGCTCGTTCTTCACGCGAAACATCGCGGCCGATTTCGGCGGCGCGGGACGCAGCTCGGGCTATTTGATGGTGACGGGGTCAGTGAACATGCCGCGTGGCACCGCCAACTTCCAGTTTGCGAACAGCATTGTCTACGTCGCCGAAGCGACTACCGGGCAGGTGGCAGCCTATACGATTCCCTGGAACTCCACGCAGCACGCAGCCGGAAAAATCCAGTTCGGCGAATTTCAGCCGCTGGACGTCAAGCAGTTCCGCACCGCGTTCATTCGCGATCAGCAAGTGCCCGCTACCACGCCGTGAGCAATCGGATGAAGATACAGGTCAACGGACAAGACCGCGAAGTAGCTGCCGATACGACGGTGTTTGCCTTGCTAGGCGAATTGGGCGTTACGCAACCCCATGTTGCGGTCGAGATCAATCTCGAACTCGTGCCGCGCGCGGTGCATCGTGATACGGTCTTGAGCGAAGGCGACCGCGTGGAAGTAGTGACGCTGGTTGGCGGCGGTTAAGAATTGCATGGACAGGATAACAGGATCGGCGGGATTGACTAGATGATGCGAACGACCGCGGTGGTCGAAAGTCGTTGCGAAGTCACGATAACTACGCGAGGCTGATCAGCATCCTGTTCACCCTGCAAATCCAGTCATCCTGTCCTGCTCTTAGAATTTTTCAATTGCTTTACCATGTCGATAAATACAGAAATGTCGGAAGCGTTGCAGCTTGGTACCCATCGCTTCACCAGCCGGCTGATTGTCGGTACGGGCAAGTATGCCAATTACGAACTGATGGGCGCGTCGCTCGAGCGGAGCGGTACTGAATGTATTACCGTCGCCATTCGTCGCGAACGGCTCATCGACTCGGCCGGCAACAACCTGCTCGATTTCATCGACACGAGCCGCTACACGCTGCTGCCCAATACGGCCGGGTGTTTCACTGCGGAAGATGCCGTTCGTGTCGCGCGGCTCGGGCGTGAAATTTTGCTCGGCTTGGAAAATCCTGGGGCCGATTGGGTGAAGCTTGAAGTGTTGGCCGATAAACGCACGCTGCTGCCCGATACGCAGGGGACGCTGCGCGCCACCGAGCAATTGGTCGCCGACGGCTTTCAGGTTTTGTGCTACACGACCGACGACCCGATCATCGCCAAGCGACTAAAAGAGGCCGGCGCGACGAGCGTGATGCCGGCCGGCAGCCCGATCGGCTCGGGGCAGGGGGTGCTCAACCCGAACAGCATCCGCATCTGCTTGGAATACCTCAAGGAAAACGATCCCGATTACCCGGTGATCGTCGACGCCGGCGTCGGTACGGCGAGTGATGTCACGATCGCGATGGAGCTAGGCGTCGACGGAGTGCTCCTCAACACGGGCATTGCTCACGCCAAGGATCCGCTCCGCATGGCCGACGCGATGCGCCACGCTACCGAAGCGGGGCGGCTCGCGTACCTGTCTGGCCGAATACCGAAACGGTTGTATGCGACGGCGAGTAGCCCGGACGAGGGCGTGATCACGCGGCAGCCGAGGTAAGCGTTTCGATGCAATAATTAAGTGGGCGAGTGTACTAATCGAATTGAAAGGAGAGATGAGCCGTGCAACTTACCTCTGACGCAATCTATGAAGCCGCAATGGCTCTTCCTGAGAACGAACGCCTCGACCTAGCGGCGCGCCTTTTAGACACAGTTCCTGCTGAGCTCGACCTGTTGTCAATGAACGATCCCGATCTTATCCAACAGCTTGATCGACGTGCCGCCGATGATTCGGGCTCCAAGCCCTGGTCCGAATTAAAGAATGAATAGATGTCGAATTGGAATGTAAGTTTCAATCGCTTGGCGATTAAAGACTTTCGCGAGGCTCGAGACTACTATGCCGAGCGCTCGCCAGAGACATCGACGCGGTTTATCGCCAAGCTAGATGCCGCCATCGAGCGAATTATTCGAAATCCGGATTCCTTGCCAGCCGTGTCTGGGAAATATCGTTGGGTACGCGTGGAAAAGTTTCCCTATTGCCTCATCTATTACCAACGAACGGACATTGATATCAGAATTGTGGCCGTGGCACACACCAGTCGTCGTCCTGGATATTGGCGGCGACGTACCTAATTCGTGCAGCAAGTGCTGTTACGGCACGTGTACACGTGCTACGTTGGCAAGATGGAACTCTCGTCTGCCGACATCTTGGGCCCGGAGGGCCGCATTGCCGCGCGGCTTGCCAATTACGAGCAGCGACCCGAGCAATTGCAGATGGCGGCTGCCGTCGAGCGGGCGATTGCGGCGAAGCGGCATCTGGTGGCCGAGGCGGGCACCGGGGTTGGTAAGAGTTTTGCCTATCTTGTGCCAGCGATTCTGGCCGCCACTGCCAAGCAAGGCGTGGGCGAAGCAGCCAGTGCTTCTGGTCCCAAAATCGTTGTTTCGACGCACACGATCGCGCTCCAAGAGCAGCTTATCAGTAAAGACCTGCCGCTGCTCAACGCGGTGATCCCGCGCGAGTTCTCGGCGGTGCTCGTGAAAGGTCGGCGAAATTACCTAAGCCTTCGGCGGCTCGATCTCGCGCTCGCTCGCAGCCAAAGTCTGTTCAACGACGATGAGCAGCTTATGCAGCTTCGCGAGATTCGCAAGTGGAGCCAGGCTACGGCCGACGGCTCGCTGAGCGATCTCGCCTTTCAGCCGCTGGGGCAGGTATGGGACGAAGTCGGCAGCGACAGCGGCAATTGCCTCGGCCGGCGCTGTCCTACTCACAGCAAGTGTTTCTATTACAAAGACCGCCGGCGCATTCAAAATGCGCAGATCCTCGTCGTCAATCATGCGATCCTGTTTAGCGACATCGCGCTGCGTCGCATGGGCGTGAGCATTTTGCCCGATTACGATGTGGTGATTCTCGACGAAGCCCATACGGTCGAAGGTGTTGCCAGCGACCATCTCGGCATCAATGTCACGAGCGGACAAATCGAGTACACGCTCAACAAGCTCTACAACGACCGAACGCATAAAGGTCTTCTGGTCCATCACGGGTTGCTCAAGGAGCAGCAGCAGGTCGATCGATGTCGGCATCTTGCCGATGATTTTTTTGCCGACCTTTACGACTGGCGCAAGCAATTCAACAGATCGTCATCCACTGTAGCGGATGCTCACGCCAATTCGCGCGCCGTTCGTGTTCACGAGCCGAACATCGTGGCGAATCACCTCAGCCCCGAGTTGGAAATACTAGCGCGCCAACTGAAAACGGCCGGCAAGAAGCTGAGCGAAGAGTCGGAACAGCAAGATTTTCTCTCGGCCCACGATCGGCTCATGGGGCTCGCGGCCGAGCTCGAAATGTGGCGCAACCAGTCGGAGAAAGGGGCCGTCTACTGGCTGGAAACCTATCAAAGCCGCCGGGGCTTCGTGCGGCTGACGCTGTCGGCTGCGCCGGTCGACATTGGCGCCGCGATGCGTGAGCACCTGTTCGACAAAGTGCCGACTGTCATTCTCACGAGCGCGACGCTCTCCGTCGGCCAATCAGCAAAATCGCAGGCGCCGTCAGTAAACGAATACAGCGAGCCGGGCCGTCCGCGGCCCCGACCGGGGGCGAGGACGCCCCGCCTCGCTAAAGAACGCACGAAGAATAGCCCCTTCACATTTTTCAGATCACGCGTTGGTCTGACCCAATGCGACGAGATCCAAGTCGGCAGTCCCTTCAACTACCGCGAGCAGGCCGAGCTTGTCACGCTGCGCGACGCGCCGGACCCCACTACCGCCGATCGCGCGGCCTACGAGAAGAGCTGCATCGAAACCATTCAGCACTACGCCGGCCTCTCCGACGGGCATGCCTTCGTTTTGTTCACCAGTTACGACATGCTTCGCCGCGTAGCGACGGGGATGCAGCGCTGGCTCACTTCGCGCAACCTGCGGCTCCTCAGTCAGGCAGACGGCACGCCACGCACGCAGCTACTCGAACAATTCAAAGCCGATCCACGTGCTGTTCTCTTCGGCACCGACAGCTTTTGGCAAGGCGTCGACGTACCAGGTGACGCGCTGCAAACCGTGATCATCGCCAAGCTGCCGTTCGCCGTGCCCGACCACCCGCTACTTGAAGCGCGCCTGGAAGCCATTCGCCAACAAGGCGGCAACCCGTTTCGCGACTATCAATTGCCCGAAGCGGTCATCAAATTCAAACAAGGCTTCGGTCGGCTTATCCGCACGCGCACCGACCATGGCACGGTCGTCTGCCTCGATCCAAGGATCGTCACCAAACCCTACGGCCGGCTGTTCATCGAGTCGTTGCCGGATTGTCGAAGAGTCGAAGCTGCACCCTTCCAATCCAAGGTTTGAGCCGCTCTATGTATCCGTGCCCATGCTGTGGTTATATCGTCTTCGATGACCCACCGGGGTCTCACGAAATTTGCCCCATCTGCTTTTGGGAAGATGACGTTGTTCAACTTGCATTTCCCGATCTGGACGGAGGTGCAAACAAATGCTCGCTCATGGAAGGCCAGCAAAATTACATGCAAATCGGGGCATGTGAGGAAAGAGTTAAAGACCACGTCCGTTTGCCGCAACGAGCCGAAAAACGAGACGCCGAATGGCGTTCACTGAATGTCGAAATCGATCAATATCTACACTGGACTGTCGAGCAGGATCAGCAGCGATGGAAGTCGACGAAAGACTCTCAATTGCCGTGCCTGTATTATTGGTTGGCGAATTATTGGTTAGTGCCGCATTCGCGCGGATCGTAGGCAAGTTAACGGCTACAATGGGCCTTCACAATCCCGCGCACCGTGGAGCACTCTGGCCAACACGATTCCGTCTTCAATCGGTCGATAGTAAATCACGTAGTTGCGGCAGGTGAAACGGCGGTACGTTCCGTTGGCCAGTTTGGGTTGAAGCTCGCCGATCTCCGGATTGTTCGACAGCAGTTCAAGCCGTTCGTTCAACACATCGATCATCCGGTCGGCAGCATCGGCATTGTCGCCGGCGATGTAATCCCAGATTCCATCGAGATCCCAAATCGCTGCCGGTGTACGCAGAATTCGCGCCATGGCATCTATTGCGCTGCTTTTCGCTCTCGACCGCGGCGCTTAATGTCGTCAATGTCGAGCGGCTCAAACTCACCGCGCTCGACTTGTGCGATTGCCGTTTGGAGCTGATCGTATTCGCGTTGGCGCTGCTGGAGGAGGCTAAGGGCTTCGCCGACGACTTCCGTTGGTTCCTTGAAAACCCCCGAAGCGATTTGGGCATCGACGAATTGCTGTTGTTGAGGAGTAAGCTCGATCATAGAAGCTTTCCGAAAAGAAATCGCGAAACCCTGCTCGCTGAGTGTACCGATTGTGGTTCGGAACGTCAAAATCGCCGGCCGTTGACCACTGCTTGTACCGAACCTAAACTGAAAACCGACCGGTGTTTGCTTGTTTTCTGGCAATTTCTCTATTCTATCCCCATGCTCGCCAAACGTGTGATTCCCTGTCTCGATGTCGACCGCGGGCGCGTGGTGAAGGGCACGAATTTCGTCAACCTGCGCGACGCGGGTGACCCGGTCGAGGTGGCCTCGCGCTACGAGAAGGAAGGGGCCGACGAGCTGGTGTTTCTCGACATCTGCGCGAGTCACGAAGGGCGCGACATCATGCTCGACGT
>CAZJWY010000004.1:0-22443 GCA_964549545.1 uncultured Planctomycetaceae bacterium
CCACCAGCCGGCCGTCATGGCTTAGGCCAGGGTAATAGCACTAGCGAGCGGCGGGGTTTATCCCCGCCGTCTTCCTGCCACGCCACGCGTTTCGGTGCCTGTCGACAGGTATCCGTTTGTGCGAGAATAGGACATTAGAGCACTGAAACTGAGGTCTGCTGATTGGCCAATCGCCGCCAGTTGATTTCCGTTATCGATCCACGCCCAAGTCCTACTTCATCGCTCACCGGCCCATCCATGTTTCCCCGCCCGCGCCTGTTTGTAAAAAAACGTGGCACTCGCCGAACCGGCTCGCGCTGGGCCGGCGAGTTGGCTGAAGGGCTGCTCTCCGCCGGCCTCATCGCCGCCGGAGCCTTCGGCCTCTATTGGCTTATCTACAAAATCATCACGGTCCAAAACGCTGGCTGGTGGCCCTGGTTCGTCATGATTATCCCGGTCGCGCTGTTCATCTACGGTGTCATCGGGCTGGTTGCTCTGCTTTGGCAACGAGCCGCCTCGACCGAGCGACGCGCTGCGGCCGTTCGTAACGCAACTGGCTGGGAACTTCCCGGTATTGTCTCGCGGCCAAATCATCCGGCCCTTCCCAGCGTTCCGGCCATCGACGTCGTTACCGACAGCCCCGGCATTCGCCTCGCCTATCGCTTGCCGCTCGACGCCGCTGCCGGCTGGGTCTCGTTCACCATGGCCGCGGTCTGCCTTGGTTGGAACACGCTCGTCGCCGTCTTCGTCGTGCAGGTCGTTCGAATGGAAAACGACAAAGCCAAGTGGCTCTTGGCATCAATCATGATTCCCTTCGTATTGGGTGGTATTTGGACGCTCGTCGAGTTGGTTCGCCAGGTGCTCTTGAACATGGCCGTCGGCACCACGCGCGTCGAAATCTCGCAGCATCCATTTCATCCCGGCGCCGTGTATCAAGGCCTTGTCTCCCAAACAGGTCGGGTGCATGTGCGCTGGCTCAACGTGCAACTCGTTTGCGATGAACAAGCCATTCATCAACAAGGTACCGACACCCGCCGCGCTATCTGCCGCGTCCACCGCTCGACGCTCTACAGCCAGCGCAAATTCGACATCACGCCCCAACAAGCGTTCGAGGCCACGTTCGACATCACCATTCCCGAATCGACGATGCACTCATTCGTGTCGTCTCACAACGCCGTGATGTGGGCCTTGCTCGTCCGCGGCCGAATGGCTCGCTGGGGCGACTTCGAACGCCGCTTTCCGATTTACGTTTATCCGACGACCGAAACGCAAAAGTCAACTTCTGCTCCGCAACTTACTACTGCAACTGTAGCCAAGACCTAGCGACCGATGTCCACGCCCGCTATCCGCATCACGTTCGACGCGCCGACCGCCCACTACCAGCCGGGCGATCGCCTCTCGGGCCGTTTTATGGTCGAAGGCATCACGCCGCGCGCGGCGCGTGCGGTCGAGCTGTCGGTCCTGTGGTACACTGCTGGTAAAGGCGAAGAAGATATGGCCGTCCACCACTTCGAACGACTCGTCGACGAACCATCGCGGCCGCTCGACCTTCGTATTCCCCGCCGCTTCGCCACCGAAATGCCAGCCAGCCCGCTTAGCTACGACGGGGTGATTGTAAAGGTTTGCTGGTGTGTTCGCGTGCGCGTGTTTCTCTCTCAGGGACAAGAGTCCGTCACCGAAGCCCCTTTCACCTTCGGCAACGTCCCCGCCGGCCAAATCGAACGACCCATCGCCGACTAACGCCACTCGCCCCCAACGCCGCTCGCGGCTTAGCGCATCATTCCCAACAACATCGATATGCCCCCCTCCTCCACACCATCCCATCCCATCCATCCATCCTCCCGTCGCGATAATCCCTTCGCGACTTGTTGGACCACCGCCGGCACAATCCCCTTTCACTTCCCCACCAATAAATCCGCGGGACAACTCATCACACAACTCACCGCCCAGCACTGGCGCGGCGCCATCCTCGGTCCGCACGGCAGCGGAAAATCAACACTGCTAGCAACGCTCCGCCCCGCGCTCCTCGCTGCTGATCGAACGATCCACGCCATCGCCCTCCGAGATCGCCAGCGCCGCCTGCCTGCCGACTTTCTCGCGAGTGCCACGGGCGCTCACTCGCTCCTCATCATCGACGGCTACGAACAACTCGGTTGGCCCGCGCGCATCGCGACATGGTTACACTGCCGCACCACCGGCGCCGGTCTGCTCGTCACCTCTCATGAACCGGTGCGCATCCCCACACTCGTGCGACTCACTCCCGATCGCCAGCTCATCGAGCAACTCATCAGTGCGCTATGTAGCCAGGTGTCTACTGACATCACACGCGAGGACATCGCTGCTAGCCATGCCTGCCATGGCAGCAACGTTCGCGAGATTTTTTTCTCGCTCTACGATCGCCACGAAGAACTTCGCCGCGCGTCGAACCGCTCTCTCACGGCTTCGTAAGGAAAGTGTTGAAGGGACTCTTATCGACGCGTTCGCGCCTCGTCGCCGCGATCGATGCAATCGTTACAGCTTCTCGCGCCGCTGTTGCCGCAACGCAACATGCATGGGCAAGCCGTGGTTTCTCGGCAACAGGCCCCACCCGTCGCGTGGGCGCAGTCTATAATTCAACAAAGATACCAGTCGAAATCTGGTTGCGCTTACTGCGTTTGGGTCTCATCTGTCGCCACTGATTCAGCGTTTGCTGGCAACGTTTCGTTAGCCGGCACAGCTTGCCCAGCATGCAATTCCAACCAATTTGCTCATCCCTTGTCGCGGTACATTGCATTCCGCCACGCGGCTGGTTAAACCAAAAGGTAGGGTCCTTCTCGTCTTTCAGAAGCAAGTGAGCCTTTTCATGACAACGAATAAACGACGTCTCATCACAGTCACCGCGGCGCTTGGTTTGTTAGCGCTCGTGGCTGGTAGCGCTAACGCCCAGTGTTGTGGAACCACGACCACCGCGTTCTACCAACCAACCACCGCCTTTTATCAGCCGACGACAACTTTCTATCAGCCGACCACGGCGTTCTACCAACCAGCGACTACGTTCGTTCAACCAACAACCACTTACTCCGGTGGTTGGTACCTAGGCTACTGGGCTGATCGCTGGCGCATGCGGCGCTGGGGTGTTCAGCCCACGACGGTCGTCGCAGCCCAACCAGTGACGTACTCCGCGGGTTTCGCGCCGAGCACCTGCTCGTCATGTCAGACCCAGACAAATTTCGTCGCGGGCTACGCTCCCGTAAGTTCGTGCTCGAGTTGCTCAACCTGCGCGTCACCTTGCAGCACGTGCGCATCCTATGCACCAAGCACCTGCTCGACCTGCACGGCCGGCTATGCTCCATCTGGTTGCAGCACGTGTGGCGCCGTATCTGAAACGGCCTCCAGCTGCCCAACCTGCTCCGCCGGAACCGTGACCCAGGCTTCCTATCAACCACAGTCATCCTGTGGCTGCGCGGCGACGACCTACTCCAGCCAGCAACCAGCGCCTCAGTCACAACCAACCCAAGTAACTCCTCCGCCTGCTCCGCCGGCCCAATCCTACGCACCGCTCACGCCGACGCCAGACCCCGCGCCAACTTACGACCCGAATCAGCAGAATGGTGCCGCTGCTTCTACCAGTAACCGCCCGGTGGAAAGTGCTCCAGCTCAAGCCACACCGCAACAACCACAGCAGCCAGCGCCCTCAAATGCGCCTCGGCCTGAATACGAACCAAAGAAGACCGACAACTCGACCTACAACGAAGCACCGGCCCTATTCAGCCCACAAGACCGCACCGCCCAACGCAGCATCGCACCGGTCCACCACGCGCTCTACTTGCAGCCGACCGGTTACAACCAAGTCTCAACTGGTCGCACCGTAGTAACCGCCGAACAAGCCCAAAAAGACGCCATCGGCTGGTCCAACTAACCTTATCGTAAGTTAAAACAGCGAGCCGGGCCGTCCTCGGCCCCGAGTGAAGCTCCAACCAACAACACTCGGGGCCGAGGACGGCCCGGCTCGCTGTATTTTTTCTACCCCATCTCGTAGCTGCCCCACACTCTTTACCGCACGATCAACACCGAGCAAGGCGACTCGCGCAACACCTGTTCCGACGTACTCCCCAACAGCAGCTTTCTGAGCGACCCTGCGCGACTCCCCAGTACCGCCAGATCAATCGACCGCTCGCGAATCAGCTTAAGGATCTCTTCCGCCGGGCGCCCTTCGACCACAATCGCCTCGTGCTCTACGAAGCACTCCGGCAACGCCGTGCGAAACTTTTCGAGTTCCATGCGTGCGGCTTCCACACTTTCTTGATGCTCCTGCTTCCACGCATCCGCCATCGCCGCTACGTCGGGGTCTCGCTTCGCCTCGACCCATTCCGGCACTTGCGTCAGGAACATTGGTTTCACCACAGTCATCAACAACCCGTGTGTCTCCGGTGGCCACGTAAACGCTTGGAGCAACTTCGATGTCTGCTCAGCAAACTGCCTGGCATCGAACGTCGCCAACACATTCATCTGTCGCGTCGCCGGACCTGGCGATTGCTTCGCCGGTTCGTCAGTCGCCCCAGCACTCTTCACGATCAACACGGGAACTTTCGCCGAATGCACCACGGCGCGGCTGACGCTTCCCAACATAAAGTCGGCAATAATTCCACTCGTCCCCCGAAACCCAACGGCCACCATATCGGCCTTCTCCGCTCCGATTGCATCCAGCAGAGCCATGCCAGGGGCACCCGTCACCTGCCGTTGCTGCGCCCGCCCACGCCATTCTTCCGGCAACTGCTCCACAGCCGCCTCAAGCACCGCCCGGCTTAGCGCCGTACGCGCCCGTTGCTCGACATCAGGATCCAACCGATCGTCCTCGAACGAAACCTGCGGTGTCGCAAAAAGCAACAACAATTCATCACGCTCAGCCGACAACAGCCGCCCCACAAACTCGACCGCCGCGAACGAATTCGACGACCCATCCACACCAATTAAAACTTTCATAATTTATTTCGCCTTACTCGATGGACTCGGCGTCGCACTCTTAGGCTGACTGCTTCCGACTCCCCGCTCCTTGCTCCCCGCTCCCCGCTCTTTCAGCTTCGGCTTGAATACCAAATGCACCGGCGCCCCGAGTGGCGGAATGCTTTTCGTGATCGCTTCGAACTCCAACTCCTCGTTCGATTTCGAGCTCTTCACCGGAATGTCGAGCATCGCTGAGCCAAAATTGGCCACGCACACAAAGTCGCCTTGCTCCGCCTGGTAGTAACGCTTCTTCGTATCGGGATCGGTGTAGAAACTGCTCCCCCCAAACACGAACGGGTGCGCCATTGGCTTGCCCGTTTTTCTGTCTTTGATCCAATCCTGAGCCCGCGCTGTTTGCGCCTTTCCTTTATCATCCAAGTACCGAACCAAGACCTCGATCTCCGTCCCCGTCGGCGGCACGTACTCCGGCTGAAATCGTACGGGGTGCCCCGCCTCGGCGCCCAGGCTCAACAGTGCCGCATGCACTAGATACGCCTTCGTATTGGCCGAGATGATCGACTCATGTTCCTTCGTATTTCGCGTGCAGGCGAACATTTCGAGCATTCCTTCCCGTAGCGCGACCTCCCCCTCGACGATCACGGTCTTCTCCACCGGATCAATCCAGATCGGATACTCCTTTGACAGCCGCCGGGCACCCTTCGGCTCCGGCATTCTGGGCCGCGCCGGCGCGGTCTTCACGGAACCTACAGCCGGGGCTTGCTCAATACTCGCGGCTGGCGCTGGCTCGTCCGCGTTCGATAACGGCACGACGACTAAGAGAATCGTTATCAATACCCCGACGAAAGCCGCATCCGCCACGTTCCGCCAACCGATTCGAGATCGCATAATCGCATCCTCCTCCAGCGCCCGACCCTCGACCATTGCCTCACTCAATTGTAAGATAGCGACGCCGCGTACCGCCGTCTATTTAACACCTTCGTGACTTCACACTTTGACACACATCGGTCGCCACGCAAGCCTTCATCCCTCTCGTCCCATGACAACGATTATTTCCGACGAATCCGCCGATTACATGCCCGATTTGCAACCTCTCTGGCATCACAAAGCGCCGCGTGAGCTGGTGGAAAGCTGCCCGGCCGACGACTTCGTTCGCGGCTGGAAAACTTGGCAACGACATCTCCGCAAGCGCGAAAAGCCGATCGACACGCCATTCTCTCCGAAGAAGAAATCGCCGCTCCTGTGGGGTTGGCCCAACGAGTGGGACCGCGACTCCGTCAAAGACAGCATTCAGTCCCCCACCACGCTTGCCGAGATCGTCATCGGCGACGATCCGATCGCCTCGCCCGATTTGCCGCTCGCCATGCAAGCCGTCGCGCTTGCTTACGCGATGCCCAAGCTTTCCCGCAAGCTGCCCGCCGAGTCGTGGTGGCAACTCCTCGAACACTTGCGCGAAATCGCGACTCGCGCACAAGCAGACAATATCGGTTGGCCATCCGATCCAAATGCCGTCGTTCGCCAGCAACTTCTGGCCGGCGAGTTACCCTTGGCACTCAGCTATCTCTTTCCCGAAGTGCGCGCGACCCGCGCGCTTCGTACCTCCGCCAGCGAAACCCTCTCCGAAGCAATCTGCGCACTCACCGATGGCCGCGGCCTCCCGGACGCCCGCCTCCTCCCCGTCCTCGGCCCGCTCTTTGCTTGCTGGACACGCTCCACTTGGCTTGGCGCGCAAACAAAACACGGCGCCTGGTCACGCACAGCCAGCTTGCAGTACCAGTGGCTTGTGCGACACGCGATTCGCCTCGCCGATAAAGACGGTCGATTCGTTCTTACTTCGCTTACTTCGCCCAGTGCCAAGGGCGACCACTCGCCAGCCAAGGCCTGGACACGCGACCTCTTCGCCATGGCGATCCGCCTCGGCGGCGATCAGGGCGACGTAGCCGCTGCCGCCGTCGCGCTGCCGCACGGCGTGCTGTGCCCTCATCTGAAGCCCGATTCGTCGAAGCTCCCGCGACCAACGCTCAACTCCGATTGGGCCGGCATCACCGTCATGGCCAGCGACTGGTCTCAATCCGGCACGCGACTCGCCGCATCGTATGTCGCCACCGACATGCAAATCGAGCTCTCTGTAGCCGGCGAAAAACTTCTCGCTGGCCTGTGGGATTTCGAAACCCTCTGCGATGGCAAGCCCGCCAACCCCACCGGCGACTGGGAACAGCTCTGCTGGGAACGCGGCCCGCTGTACAGCCTCGTCGAACTGGGTCGAAGTCTCACCGCGGGCCTGCGCCTCGAACGGCAACTACTCATCGGCTACAAGGATAAGGTCCTCTATCTCGCCGACTCGATCGTATCCAACGACGGCTCGGCCCACACGATTCGCCATACGACCGACCTCCCGCTTGCACACCACATCCGTTGGGAGCCCGAAGCGGAAACACGTGATGGCATCCTCGCCGGCCGAAAAATTCGTGCCGCCGTCATGCCCGTCGGATTGAAAGAATGGCGTGCCGACCCCCGCGGCGGAAGCCTCGAATCGCGCAGCGGCCGACTCATCCTCACACAGGAAGCTCACGGCCGCGCACTCTGCTGCCCGCTCGTCATCGATTTCGACCCGAAGCGACTCAAAGACGAGCGCACCTGGCGGCAACTCACCATCGGCGAAAACCTGGAGATCGTCCCCTCCGATATCGCCGTTGGCTACCGTGCCCAATCGGGCAACGGCCAATGGCTCTTCTACCGCTCCCTCGGCCCTGTCGGCAACCGCACCGTTCTCGGCCAAAACATCTCCAGCGAATTCACCGCCGGCCCCTTCCCCTCCAGCGGCAAATTCAAAGAGTGGATCGAAATCGAAGCGGTAGAATGAAAGTCGAGAGTCTAGAGTCAAGAGTCAAGAGCCAGAATGAGGTGCGCGGCTCCTGATCCGGCGCCGCCGAAGGTTATCTTCAGACTTGGTTCTGGCTCTCGACTCTTGACTATTCCCCCCAATGCCCATTGCCGACAATCTCCACCGCGTTCAGGAACGAATCGCCCGAGCCGCCGAATCCGCCGGCCGTCGCGCCGATGAGATCACACTTGTCGGCGTCACGAAATACGTCGGAGTGACCGAAGCCCTCGAACTAGCCCAAGCCGGTTGCCACGACCTAGGCGAAAGCCGCCCCCAAGAACTCTGGCGCAAAGCCACGGCCCTCGACGGCATGGTCGCTTCAGCGACCATGCACCCCGCCCCTCCAAGCCGAATCCACTGGCACCTGATCGGTCACCTCCAACGCAACAAAGTCCGTCGCGTTCTCCCGCATGTCGCAATTATCCACAGCGTCGACAGCGAACGGCTGATCGCCGAGTTAAACGACGCAGCCGTCGAAGGCCATGGCGTACTCCCGCCCGTCGACATACTATTGGAAGTGAATACCTCCGGCGACGCTGCTAAGCATGGCCTCGCGCCCGACGACGTCGAGCGCTTGCTTGAAACGATGCCGAAATACCCTCGTGTCTTTGTCCTCGGATTGATGACGATGGCGGCGTTCGATGGCGGTCTATCCGTAGCGGCCAGCAACTTCGCCTCTCTCCGCCGGCTACGAGACAAATTGAAACAAAACTCCTACGCAAATACCGCGCTCAACGAACTCTCCATGGGCATGAGCGACGATTTCGAAATCGCAATTCAAGAAGGCGCCACAATCGTCCGCGTCGGCTCCGCCCTTTGGGAATAATCCATCCGGGCCGAAACGGCCCGGCTATATAGCCCAGCCCTCCGGGCTGGCGAAAGAAGGGTCCGGCACTCCGGGCTGGCAAAGTCGATGAACATCACCCGCAACCCAACCCGCCCCGTCCGCATCGGCACCATCACCATCGGCGCCGGCAACCCCATCGCCGTCCAAAGCATGACGGCCACCTCCACGCGCAACATCGACGCCACCGTCGCTCAGGCCAACGCTCTCGTCGACGCTGGGGCCGACGTCGTTCGCATCGCCGTCGACAACACCGCCGAGGCCGACGCCATTGCCGAGATTCGCAAGCAGACCAAAGCCAACCTCGTCGTCGACCTGCAAGAAAACTACCGCCTTGCCGAAAAGATCGCCCCCCACGTCGACAAGCTCCGCTACAACCCGGGCCATCTCTACCATCACGAGCGCGAGAAGCCTTGGCAGGAAAAGGTGAAGTACCTCATCGGCGTCGCCCGTGACAACGACTGCGCGATCCGCATCGGCGTCAACTGCGGCAGCGTCGACCCGGCCCAACAAGCGAAGTACGATCCGTCCGACAAACTCTCGCCGATGCTCGATAGCGCGCTCGACCATTGTCGCCTGCTCGACGAGATCGGCTTCACCCGCTACTGCGTGTCATTGAAAGACTCTGACCCGCGTGAAGTGATCGCAGTCAACCGCCGCTTCGCCGAAGCCCGGCCAGATGTGCCGCTTCACCTAGGCGTCACCGAAGCCGGCCTGCCGCCCGATGGCATCATCAAAACCCGCATCGCCTTCGAGCAACTCGTCAGCCGCGGCATCGGCGACACGATCCGCGTCTCGCTCACCGTGCCGAACGACCGCAAGCCGGAAGAAATCGCCGCCGGCCGGGGCATCCTCGCCGACATCGCCGCCGGCCGCGTCCGCTCGGTCGTCGACTACGGCCTGCCGACGATGAACATCATCAGTTGCCCAAGCTGTTCGCGCGTCGAAAACGAAGCCTTCGTCGAGCTGGCCGAGGAAGTAAAACGCATGACCGAATACGCCCGCGACCACAAAATCACAATCGCCGTGATGGGCTGCCGCGTGAACGGCCCCGGCGAAACCGACGAAGCCGACCTCGGCCTCTGGTGCGGCCCGAACTACGTCAATTTGAAGAAACGTAGCGAAACGCTGGGGCAGTTTCCGTATGATGCGATTCTGCCGAAGTTGAAGGAAGAGCTTGACACACTGATTTCCCAACGGAGCTAAAGAATGGGAAAGCCAAAGAAAAACGCCATTCGAATAGGAGAAAACAGATGGATTGAGTGGGTTTCCATCGATAACCACCAAAGCAGCGCTATTCAAGTGGACGATCTAATCGATCCAATGGATGATTTCTGGAGTGGTCTTGAGACGGAATGCATTCATGAGTGCTGTGGGATCGACGCCTTCGACCTTTTGCCCGACAACATCAAACACGTGGCTATGCGCCTATCCGACCCCATGCTTTCGGACAAGTTCGTTCGCCTGCGCGAACGTGTTGAAACTTCTAATGAGCAAGTTTTTGTGAGCAGTCGGCTCAACAATTACTTTCATCGCGAAGTGCTCCTACCGCTAATCGATCACATTCTCGCCAACATTCCAGCGTAGGCGAGTTGTACTGAACAATAGCTGAAAGGCTCTCCGCACTTACGTGAAGCCAAGCTTTGCTCAATCGTAATCCATGCTAGAATAGATACGGAGGTCGCACGATGGCCAGCGTAGTTCCAAATAACACAGAAACAGACGAAGCCTTGATGCACGCCGCCTATCGGCAAGGGGGGGCAGACCGCGCGATGGCACCACACGTTGTGTACAAAGACGGAGGCTGCCCGCATCCAGGCTGCCAACAACATCTCCAAGCCATCGACTTTCGCCTCGAAGCATTCGGTCGCGCGGTTCACGATCCTCTGGTTCGTGCGTGGTGGAGCGACGTCGGCTTCGCCGGCCAATGCCCAAGTTGCCACGGCTGGATTCACTTCACCATTCAAGGCAAGCGAGCCATCGACGCCGCCGAAGCCGATTCATTACCGAAGCTGCCCGCGCATTGGGCGGATGAAGCCGTGATTCTGTAATTATCACAGCTTCGCCGGTTCACGCCGCCAATACTCCCACCATCTCCCGCGGCATCAACACATAATTCGGCCCCAGTTCCCACGACGGCGGGCTGATCCGCTCGGCCGTGACGCATGGCGCCAGCCGGCCGCTCTCGAACTGAAACATCGAATAGCCCAGCTCCTGCATCAATCGATACAACCGCTCCCGATACGAGCGCCGCGGCGTCGACCACTCGACAAGCAACTCCGGCCGATCCTCTTTCAGAATCCGCGCCGCCCCGGCCAGCACTTCCGCTTCATGAAACTCCACGTCGCACTTGATGAATCGCACCGGCCGCAACTCGGGATGCGCGTCCAGATACTCATCGATCGTCGTCACCGGCACGTCAAAAACCTCGGTCTCCGCATCATCGTTGCAATACTGGTCGACGCTGGCCGCCGCCCACCGTGACCGTGGCCGGTGCATCCGCATCGTACCGCTTTGCGAAGATAAGCCAACGGGCGCGACCGTCATGCGATCGAGCCGAAACGTCTCCTTAAAGTCGGCCAGATAGCTTGCCAGCTCCGGCTGCGGCTCAAACGCCACGACCTGCGTACCGTTGCAAAACTGGCGATGCAACCAGTAGCTGTACTCGCCGCGATGCGCGCCCACATCGAGCGCTGACCCCCCTTCATAGTGCCGGCCAAGCAGAAACTTCAACTCGGCCCGTTCGTCGTGATAACGATATCGCAGCAAGCGGTGATACGTTTGAATCCGTTCCCAAGTATTCATGCTATCAACTCCCTTCTGAAGAGAGTCAAGGGCGGAGAGTCAAGAGTCAAGAGCCAGAATGCATGCGTCTGGCTCTTGACTCTTGACCCTCGACTCTTGACTACCCCATGCCAGCATTCGGCAATATCTGCCGCATTCTCTTGACGCGACTTCCCCCCATTGCTAATTAGTCCGTCGCGCCCGTGCCGCGCGGCACCACGATCTTTTCTCCCAACGTGATACGGATCACACGTTGAACCAGTTCATCCGCCAAACTGCTTGCGCACGCGCCCAACTGCGAGGACAATCTCACGTTGCGCGCAGTTCGAAAGTTTTGTTGCGCGCTCTGGGCATAAGCTGGGTTCTGTCGATGCTGGCAACGCCGCTAGCGGCCCAGCGCGTCGCGATTCCCACGCCGGTGCAACCCGTACAATCGACAAGCCCTTACACGGTGCAGCCGAGCCCATATACCGTACAACCAAGCCCGTATTCGGTTCCCGCCACAGCGGCGCCGCCTCCGACTTACGCTTCACCCGCCCCTTCGTATGCCCCTCCGCCAACGTATACGGCTCCGCCGTCGACTGCCCCGATCGCGCCGCCCGCCTCGACCTCGGCGCCGCCACCAACCTATTCGCCTGCCGCTGTTGGTCCGCCGCCGGCCTTCGATCCCTACACCAGCGGTGGCTCGATCGCGCCTGCCGCACCAGTCGCCGCGCCCTATAGCGCCGCTCCCGCCGTACAGTCAGCGCCTTACTTGCAACAACCGGCCCCGCCGTTTCAACCTGCTCCCTACGACATCACCACCGCTGGCGAAACCTACTGGGCCAAAACACAGCGCCTGCTGCAGGAAATCAGTTTTGAATACACGTTACTGTATGGAAAAAGCGGCGACTCAAGCGACTTCGGCGACAACGAAGTCGAGCTCTCCGCAACGTTCGCATTCCCAATGTTCGGTAACATCGAAACACCGCTTCTCGTGACGCCCGGCTTTCAAACCGATTGGCTTCAAGGACCAGTCAGCGGCCCGCCATTCCCCGGTCCTCCACCAACGGCTGGCGGTCCGGACTTGCCACCGCAGCTATACGCGGCATATCTCGACTTCGCCTGGTTCCCACGCTGCAACGAATGGCTCGGCGGCGAGCTTGGCTTGCAACCCGGTGTGTGGAGCGACTTCAAGAACGTCGACTCCGATTCCCTCCGCTTACTCGGTCGCGGCGTCGGCACCATGGCCCTCTCACCAAATCTCGACCTCCGCCTCGGCCTCGTCTACCTCGATCGTGTCGATATCAAGATGCTTCCGGTAGCTGGGGTTTACTGGCGTCCGACGCCCGAATGGGACATGTACCTCGTCTTTCCCAATCCCAAGGTGCGCAAGTTCATGTCGGCCGTCGGCAATACCAAGTGGTGGTGGTACGTGGCCGGCGAGTATGGCGGCGGCTCGTGGACCGTCGAACGGCAAACCACCGACGACCAGATCGACTACAACGACATTCGCGTGCTCGGCGGCTTCGAATGGGAAACCCAAACCCACATCCGCGGCCACATCGAGCTGGGCTATGTATTCGATCGCGAAATCGTTTTCCGCTCGGGCGATCCACCCAACTTCAAGCCAGACGACACAATCATGCTCCGCACGGGCGTCAGTTTCTAAACGGTTCACATCCCCATCTATCCACCAACATGCTGATGCGACCGTTCTTCGCGCTGCTATTGATCCTGGCGCTCAGTCGACCAGCTATCGCGCAGGCGCCGTATGGCATTTCGCCCGAGCAGGCAATGGCCCAACCTGCCTGGGGCGGCTACGTCATTCCAGAACAGGTGCCGTATCAACCGATGCTCGGCGGAGCTGCGTGTGCGCCCGGCTCGATGATCGATCCAAACCAATCCTGGCAGGCCTATCCCAATCAACCGCTATCCGTACCCATCGGCTCGCAGCCGGTTGATACGGGTCCGGCGTCGGCCGTGGCGCCGATCTATCTCGATGGAGCGCCACCGGCTGCTGCGAGCGAACTTCCACCAGGAGCGCCCCTTTACCCAGGCACCGTAGAGCCCAGTCTGCGCGATTCACTTACTCCGCCGGATGCTCGCAACGGCTTCTTCCAAAAAGCGCGCGTCGCCGCCGCTGTACTTCCCCAGTTCGGCAGCCAAAACCTCGGCTGGACTGACATCGGCTTCGATCTCGTCACGGCGCTGCCGTTTTTTACCCGCGAGAATCCGATCATCATCACCCCGACGTACGACATCCATTTCCTCGACCGCCCCGAAGGTTTGGATTTGCCGGCCACGCTGCATGATCTCGCCATCGACTTCCACGTCTTCCGCGTCTTCGGCAACCACTGGATCGCCGACCTGGCCGTGCAGCCCGGTTTGTACGGCGATAGCGATAGCCTCGGCGAAAGCGAAGCGCTACGCTTCACGGGCCGCGCGCTCGGTGTGTACGCGCCGAACCTTGAACTGAAATACGCCCTCGGCGTCACCTATCTCGACGGCGGCTGGGCCAAGGTCGTGCCGGTCGTGGGCTTCATGTATACGCCAAACGACGATGTCGAATACCAAATCGTTTTCCCCACTCCACGTATCGCCTGGCGTCTGCCCTGGACAAATATCCCTCGAAAAGACGAACGCTGGATGTTCGTCTCGATCGAGTTTGCCAATCAAGCGTGGGCCTTTCAAAACAATAGCGACGAAACCGATGTCCTCGCCTACCGCGACTACCGCGCGATCGTCGGCTTCGAGCGCAAGATCGTCGGCGGAATCTCGCATCGCCTCGAGTTCGGCTACGTCTTCAATCGCGACATCAAAATCGCCAGCGTCTCCGGCAACGACATCGGCATGGGCAGCACCCTGCTAGCCCGCATCGGCTTCGCCTATTAGCTCGCTGCTGGCAAGCTCAACAAGCCGCCTGATTCATCTCAGCGATGCCTGGCAGAAGAAGGCGCACGCAGAGGCGCAGGGAACGCGGTGAGGCTGGAACTGGGACAAACTCTCCGCGTTTCCTGCGCCTCTGCGTGAGATCCTTGCCTTCCCAACATGTTCGCGAACTCATTCTTAGCAACCCGACGAATCAAGCCCATCTTTGCCACTAAAGTTCCTGAAGAACCCTTTTATTGACAAGGATTAGCGAAGATTAGCGCCCTACTTCTCCTGTATTTCTTCTCTGTGTCCTCTGTGCCTCTGTGGTGAATCCCATCTGCCGAAGCTATTTTTTGCAATTCCAGGCGTTTTCTGTCCCCGTTGCAAATCAGCGAGCGGTTGCCGAGAATTGACGGGGAGGTCGTCGTGGCAATTATAATCTGTGACGCCCCTTCAACCATTCGCTGTGCGACACCCTCCAGGCGGAAGCGAGTTGAAGCCAGCGGCCTCTTATTTCGGTTTCCCAGTCACGCCTACCCATACTTGCGAGAACCATGCAAACGCACCTTCGATCGGCCCTGGTTGGTTTTATTCTGATTGCTTCGCCCACGACGATCTTTGCCGACCAAAAGATCGAGATCTTCAACGGTAAAGACCTCACTGGTTGGACCAAGCGCGGCGGCAACGGAATCTATCGAGTTGAAAACGGAGAGATCATCGGCCAAAGCGCGCCAAACACGACCAACACCTTCCTCTGCACCGATAAAGAGTATGGCGACTTCGAGTTAGAGCTCGACTTCAAAATCGACCCCAAAGACAACATCTTCAATTCAGGCGTTCAAATCCGTAGCCATGCTCGGCCGGAAAAAGACAAGAAGAGCGACAAAGACTCCGAGCGCGTCTATGGCTACCAGGTGGAAATCGACACCAAAGCTGATCGTCCCTGGACAGGAGGCATCTACTTCGAAGGGGGCATCAAGGATAAAGACGGCAAGCTGATCATGCGCGGCAAGAAAGGCTGGATGTATCCACTGACGGACAACAAAGCCGCCCAGGAACAACGCCACCTCGGCGAATGGAACCATCTGAAGATCGTCGCCAAAGGCCGTCACATTCAAACATGGCTCAACGGAGTCAAGGCGGCCGACCTGACCGACGACGATGAAAAGTACTTCACCCCAAAGGGCTTCATCGCGCTACAGGTCCACGCCGTCGGCGAATTGAAAGATACCAAAGAAGTCCGCTTCAAAAACATCAAGCTGACCGAACTCGACTGAGCATCGCAGCCGAACTCGCAAGAATTCGGCTGCTTCGCAAAAAACAGCACCGGCCGTCCACAAGGATCGGCCGGTGCTTCGCAAAGGCGCAACTTTGCAACTGAACTATGGTGTGTGCCGCGGCTTAGGCTCAGGCTGCGGCAAGACTGGCTTGATTGGTTTTTCGGGCTTAGGTGGCGGAACATCCATCGGCTCTCGCACCGGAATGTCGCGCGTTTCGGGCACTGGAACATCTTTCGGCAACGGCCGAACCGGCTTGGTCGGTGGCTCGCGAACAGGATCGGCAAGCTCCAGGGAGTAAACAGGTTGAAGCGCACTGGCCCTGCGTACGGCAGACCGATCTTCCGATCGCAGCATCATGTCGTATACCGAGCTATTCGGGCTCGCCCATAAAGGGCAGGTAATCCTATTAAGAAAGATGCGTTTCATCTTTAACTCCCTCCTCTGCTGATTCATCTACCCCTTGCGCGCAGTTCGAGCCGGCAGCATGGGTTGGATCAGACTCGATTTACGGAACTTGTTCCGGTCTGCCGTAAATACAACCGCCTCTCGGTGTCACCGTGGCTGTTCTTCAACCACTTAGACAAGATGCCACCTGCTGCCATCTTGGCAATCGTGGCGACTGGCACGTTAAATGGCAAATGCCGTGCCAGCAGCCACGCAATTAAGACACTGCACCTCGAATCGGGTTCATCCGAATTCGCTGAAGAGGCGTATAACCAGGGTGTTTCCCCTCGCGGTAAGGACTATTGCCGCGACCGTTGTAACAACAAACCAGGGCCCAGCGGTCGTTGACCGACCGGTTCTGGTCGCTACGGTGAAGCAAATTGGCGTGAAAAAACAGGGCATCGCCGGGAGCTGTTTCGACATAGATCAATTCCAATCGCTCGGCCGCCGCCCCGACGCGCTCCGGATCGGCGCCGGTCTGGTCGCCCGTTTTGACATGGTTTATCCGGCCCATCGCCTGAGAACCTCGCAGCACCTGTAAGCAACCGTTCTCGCGCGTAGCCGGATCAACCGCCACGAAGACGCTGCACAGGTTGGGAAACAACACTCCGTTATCGTACCAATAGCCATAATCTTGATGCCATGCCCACGCGCCGCCAGTATGGGCTTCCTTCATGATCATCTTGGAGTGGTAATGATATGGCTCGTCGCCCAGTAGTTGTTCGACGCGAGCCACGATCCGCTCATTGCGGCTGAACATGCCGTAAAGGTCATCACCCGGATGGTTCCAGAGCGACAGTCGAACTTGGCCACCCTCGCCATCGGCGCGGCCGTAGGCCTGAGCGTCCAGTTGACGGTCCCGCTTGGCCGTCTCACGTAGAAGCGTAATCTCGCTGGCCGAGAAAAGCTGCGACACGAGCAGGTAACCGTCGCGCTCATATTGGCAGAGATCGTTGGTAGTGAGATAGCAGCCGTTCATAGCGCGATTCATTGTCGCCCAATAACAAAGCGCCTCCCACTCATTTCTAAATTCTTCCCAACAAATGAAGTGTCGTAATGATGAAGAGCGACGAGAAGAATATCCCGCCCAGCACCAGACCGAAACGCATGAACCAGTTTGGCCGCAGCTCGCGCGGCAACAGGATGGTGTTCACAGCGATCACCTGAAAACAACTGAAGCCAAGGGCCGCGTTATAGATATTCGTGGCCCATTGCAGTAGTTGCTTGGGATTCCAGAGCGTAAGTGCCGTGAGGCCGAAGACCATGTAGCCGCAGAGAGCGCCGAAGTAAAGCCAGCGGATGCGGTGGGATTCCCAACGGCGAATGAACGGAACGGCCGTCCAGCAAAGATCGACCCAACGGCGCAGCGCGCCATCGAAGGTGCAGATCGCGGCAGGCGCCAGGACGAGGAAGCCGCAGAAGAGCGTCATCAACCAGAAGAACGTGCCGAAACGCGGCCCGACGGCGTCGCGGAGCGCGTCAGCGGTCATGCCAGCCGCTACCCAATCCTTGGCTTCAGTGCCGCGCGGCAAGAACTGCACGCTAAGCATGCTCGGCAGCGCGACGCCGATGAGGCAGGCTGGCAGCCATACGACGAGTTGGTCACGCAGCAGAAATTTGTACCACCGCCCGAATCGTGCAATGGAATCTTTATTGATGGGGAAGACAGAGCCTTCGTGCGAGAGGGTCAGCATTTGGCCACCGACGACGCTAGGAATTGCGCCGACGTGCTTCCCCATGCCCCACCCTTGATCGCGAGCGTAGCCGCTGAGCGCGGTGTTCGTCAGCCCGCCGTTGCCGGCGATCGCGGCCAGCGCGCCTAAAAGCGGCACCATGGTCAAATCAACTCGGGGAAGCGGTGTGCCGTTCCATAAATTGACGAAGATATTCTCGACGCGCGGCGTGCTGGAATCGGCGCCATGGACCGGAATACTGCCGAACTTGAGGAAGCCCGTGAGGATATCGACCCAGGTATCGAGCGACGAGTAGAGAAGCGCCACGAAGATCAGGAACGCGAAAACAACCACGATCTTGAAACTCATCACGGCCCGTAAGGAATTATACACCTTACCGCCAAAAACCAGCGGAACCAGGGACAGCAAAAAGACCACATAGGTGAACCAGCGGAGGAGCGTTTTGCCATACATCGCAACTCCGAAGAGGACGTAAACCTTATCCGCATCAGGAATCTCGCCAACGACGACCGACGCCAGCGGCGTGGCAGCGCTCGCGGCAAGATAAGGGAAGATCGAACCGAAATCGAGAAACAAATAGGTAACGAGCCAGAACAACGGGCCAGGAAGAAGACGAAACTTACCGGTAAAAATCGGCTCGCCGCAGTAGAGCGTATAGCGACAGATTTCGAGGTTGTAGAAAACCTGAACCAAGATCGAGATCGTGGCGAGCCAGAGAATAGCGCCGCCGTAGCGTGCGGTCGTCAGCGGGCCGGCGAGCCACTCGCCGCCACCGATCGCAGCGCCGGCCGCGACTAGACCGGGGCCGATGAGCAGGGCCCAGCTTTGAAGCGTTAGCTTCGGCGCCTCGGGCAGCTCACCGACGTCCCAACGCGGCATGGCATGCGAGCCGGGATGTGGAGCGATAAAGTCGGTCATGCTGGTAACTGAACTCGCAAGAGCTCGGATGTTATGGCTTACGGTCACAACGGCCGAATTCTGGCGAATTCGGCTACGGGAGGCTTCATACCTGCCGAAGACGGCGGGGATGAACCCCGCCGCCCGCTACGGTGTGTTTTGTTTTTGCAGGGCGGCTTTTCGGTTGCCTTTCTTCGCCCCCGGCTTCTTTTGGCCGGGTGGCGTGATCTCTGCTCCCCAGTCGTTTCGTTTGGGGCCAGTCCATTCGTCGACATCGGCCCGTTTGGCCCAGGCGTCCCAGTTGGCAATCATCTTTTCGGCACGCTCGGGATTGTCCTTGATCACGTTATGACGTTCGGTGCGGTCGGCTTCCATGTCGTACAATTCCCAGGGCCCTTTGTACTTCATAACGAGCTTCCACTTGCCGTCGCGGAGGCCGCGGTTGCCTTCGTGGGCGAAGTAGATCGGCTGTTTGCGGTCGAGTTGTTGGCCGGCGAAGGCGGGGACGAGGCTCGTGCCTTCTTCCGGTTGGATCTTGTGACCGTTGTACTCGGCCGGATATTTCGCTCCGGCCAGCTCGACGACCGTGGGCATGATGTCGACGAGGTGGCCCGGCTGTGGCTCGAGTTTGCCTTCGCGTTCTTTGGCGATGCCATCGGGCCAGTGGACGATCAGCGGAGTCGAAACGCCGCCTTCGTGCGTAAAGTGTTTGTAGCGCCAGAACGGCGTATTGGCGAGCGTGGCCCAGCACTGGCCGAGGAAGACGATCGACTTGGGACCGCCGGGCTCAGCGCCCTCGAGCCTGCCGCGGGGGCCCGACTCGGCGTTGCCGCCGTTGTCACACATGAGCATGATCACGGTGTTGTCCAACACACCTCGCTTTTTGAGTCCTGCGACGAGCGTGCCGACACTCTTATCCAGCCGGTCGATCATCGCGGCGTCGATCGCCATGATGTTGTCGAAGCGGTCTTTGTCTTTCTCGCTTACCGTGTCCCACTCCGGCACATCGGGCGGCAGCGGCGTCACTTCCCACTTCGGGTCGATCAGGCCCATTTCGACTTGCCGCTTATGCCGACCTTCGCGGAGCTTATCCCAACCGACCATGAACTTGCCGCGGTAACGTTCGATATCTTCCTTAGGTGCTTGCAGCGGGAAGTGAGTGGCACAATGGGGCAAGTAGTAGAAGAACGGCTTGTCTTCTTTGATCGCTTCGTCGATGAACTTGAGGCCCCACTCGGTAATGAGGTCTGGACCGTACCAATCCTGGCCAAAAATCGGGTCGTCGAGTTCATACCGTTTGCCGTTCAGCGTGATGCCGCCTTGGCGCCGCTGCTGCTGATCGGGGAAATAGAGTTCGCCAATGTTGGCGCTGAGGCTGCGCTGGAAACCACGTTGCCAGGGAGGCGTGCCTTTGTCCTGGCCCAAGTGCCATTTGCCGGTCATGATCGTGGAGTAGCCGGCATTGCCGAGCACTTCGGCCATCGTGACGCAATCGTCGCGCAAGTGGCCCGTCGTTCCTTTCGAGTCAGGAATCACCAAGCTTTCGAGGAAGCCCATGCCGGCCTGGTGGGGATAGAGACCGGTAAGAAGGGCGGCCCGCGACGGGCTGCAACGGGCCGTGTTGTAGAACTGCGTGAAACGAACGCCTTCGCCGGCGAGCTTATTGATGTTCGGCGTGGGGACATCGCCGCCGTAGCACTGCAGGTCGGAGAAGCCCATGTCGTCGATCAAAATGACAACGACATTCGGGCGTTTCTTCTCAGACGGCTTTTTGGACTCGGCCGCGAGGATGGATGTGTGAAATAGGAATGCGGCGGCGCAAACGAGCGCCGGCGTAATGCGGAGCTTGGGGGTGTTCATTTGCCTGTTTTTGCTAACGTTTGGGTAACTGCGCAGAATTCTGGGTAGGAATTTTGCGCAGTTGGGTGGAACCGAATCTGGGGCGACATGAGTGGCCAGGTGGTGTCCTATGGATACTTCGATGCTTTCATTGATTAACAAAGGGGTTCGACGGGGGCGGGGACGCCACGGCTCGCGGGCAGGTTGTTCCTCAACCAATGCAAGCCTGGATCATGCTCATGACTTACGAGCAAGCGCCCCTGCATATTCTGGCACCCATATCAGGAGCTACCCTAGCACAAGTGGTGGCCATTTCCTAGAAAAAACTTGGGAGAGAAAAGCGCGGCTAAAAACTGGCGCTTGACAGCTCGGACCAAGACGAAGCAATTGAGTGCCGGCGCATCAAGAATCAGAAGGACAGGATCACGGGATTTTCTGGATCGACTTGATCGTATAAGCATCCACGCTGAGCAAGACGCAGGAAACGAATCTCCATATCATCCTGTGAATCCCGCCGATCCAGTTATCCTGTCTAATTGCGGTTGTCTAACCAGTAACTGGTCGACTACTTTCGCTTGATGGCCCGTTGCAAAGCGGCACCCATGTCGGCGGGGCCTTGGGCGACTTCGATGCCGGCGGCGTTGAAGGCGGCGATTTTTTCGGCGGCGGTGCCTTTGCCGCCGCTGATGATCGCGCCGGCGTGGCCCATCCGCTTCCCTTTGGGAGCGGTCTGGCCAGCGATAAACGCGGCCATCGGTTTGGTGACGTGCTTCTTGGCAAACGCGGCCGCCTCTTCTTCGGCAGTGCCGCCGATTTCGCCCATCATGAGGATGGCTTCGGTTTTCGGGTCGGCTTCGTAGAGCTTCAAAAGATCAATAAACGACGTACCGACGATCGGGTCGCCACCGAGGCCAACGCAGGTGCTTTGGCCGAGGCCGAGGCTGGAGAGCTGCCAAACGGCTTCGTAGGTGAGCGTACCACTACGACTCATCACGCCCACGGGCCCCTTCTTGTGGATGTAGCCGGGCATGATGCCAATTTTGCATTCGTCAGGAGTTATCACACCGGGGCAATTTGGGCCGATGAGACGAACATCATCGCGGTCTTTGATGCGATTGTAGACGCGTACCATATCGATGACCGGAACGCCTTCGGTGATGGCGATGACAACTTTAACGCCTGCGTCCACGGCTTCAAGAATCGCGTCGGCGGTGAAGGCGGGCGGCACAAAAATCATCGTCGCATCGACACCTTCTTTCTCAACCGCTTCAAAAACGGTATCGAAAACCGGGACGCCAAGCGTAGTTTGGCCGCCCTTTCCTGGCGTCACACCGGCAACCAGCTTCGTGCCATACTCAAGGCAGTTCTTCGAGTGGAACTCGCCGACTTTGCCGGTAATGCCTTGGCAGACGACTCTTGTGTTCTTGTTGATTAATATGCTCATCGTTTAATCCGGAAGGAATTAACCACGGAGACACGGAGGACACGGAGAAGAGGAAAGGCTGGAGAACGCTAATCTTCGCTAATAAAAAGATTAGTG
The DNA here is from genome assembly GCA_964549545.1 of uncultured Planctomycetaceae bacterium. Lineage (GTDB taxonomy): Bacteria > Planctomycetota > Planctomycetia > Pirellulales > Lacipirellulaceae > JABDGM01. The sequence goes on from CAZJWY010000004.1 coordinate 21,980, forward strand.
ATAATTAGTGGAGATTAGCGTTCTGTTTCTTCTCTGTGATCTCCGTGTCTCCGTGGTTAATGAATTGATTTCTCTACTTCGTGGCGGCTACTACCTTATTTGCTGCGTCGGTCAGGTCCTTTGCCGCGATGATATCGACGCCGCTCTCGGCTAGAATTTTTCTCCCCTGCTCGACTTCAGTGCCTTCGAGACGAACGACTAGCGGAACGTTGAAGCCGACTTGTTTGTAGGCTTCCACGACGGCGTTGGCGATCGTCGTGCAGCGCATGATGCCGCCGAAGATGTTGACGAGGACGGCCTTCACGTTCTTGTCGCTCAGCAGGATGCGGAAGGCTTCGGTAACTTGCTCCGTATTGGCGCCGCCGCCGACGTCGAGGAAGTTGGCCGGCTCGCCACCGTGGAGCTTCACGAGGTCCATCGTGGCCATCGCAAGGCCGGCGCCATTGACGAGGCAGCCGATGTTG
>CAZJWY010000004.1:22453-45588 GCA_964549545.1 uncultured Planctomycetaceae bacterium
AGGCAACATCGGCTGCCTCGTCAATGGCGCCGGCCTTGCGATGGCCACGATGTTGCCTTCGAGTTGCACATAGCTGAGGCCCGCCTTGCCAGCCCGAAGTTCGTTCGGGTCTTCCTCGGCCGTGTCGCGGAGCTCGGCCAGTTCCGGGTGGCGGAAGAGAGCGTTGTCATCGAAGCTGATCTTGGCATCGAGTGCCAGCAAGTCGCCCGCCTTCGTGACGACGAGCGGGTTGATCTCGACGAGGCTGCAATCGAGCGAGACGAACAGCTTGCACAGGGCCTTCATGAATTTGTCAGCCGAGCGAACACTGGAGCCGGTGAGGCCAAGCTTCGCGGCCAGTTTGCGCACCTGGTAAGACTGCAAGCCGGCGTCGGGACAGAAAGATTCCTTGAAGATCAGCTCGGGGGTCTTCTCGGCGACTTCTTCGATGTTCATGCCGCCGGCACTACTGGCCATGAGGACCGGGAGACCCGCGGCGCGATCGATGACGATGCCGAGATAGAGCTCACGGGCGATGTCGCAGCCGGCTTCGATGAGGACGCGGCGGACGGTTTGGCCTTCGGGGCCGGTTTGGATGGTGACTAGTTTGTGGTTTAGGAGGGCCGCGGCCGCTGAAGCGGCCTCGCCTTCGGAGCGGACTAGTTGGACGCCGTGTTGCTGGGGGTTGTCTTGGATAGTGCCTTTGCCGCGGCCACCGGCGTGGATTTGGGCTTTGACGACGGCCAGCGGGCCGCCCAATTGCTTGAATGCGGCGGAGGCTTCGTCGGCGGTGGTGACCATGATGCCCTGCGGAACGGCGACGCCAGCGCCCTGGAGAAGCTGCTTGCCCTGGTATTCGTGGATCTTCATTCGGGTACTCTTGAGATCGCGGCGGGAGTAAACTGAGGATGTTGAAATAATCAATGACCAAACCCCAATGACCAATCGTTGGGGTTCTTGGTCATTGGAACTTGGTCATTGTTTTTTGCGATGGTCGAGTATAGCGCCCGGCGGCGCAGATGGTCAACCGATGATGCGATTTGGACTGCTTTTCATGTTGATTTTGATCGCGGTGCAGCCGGCGGATGGTCGTGATGCGGCGATGCTGCAAGGTGTCGCGCAGGGGACGACATGGCATGTGAAGTTCATACCGCCGAGTTCGAAGTTCGATGCGGCAGCGCTGCAGGCTGCGATTGAAGAAAAGCTGGCCGAGATCGATCGGCAGATGTCGACGTATCGACCCGATTCGGAGATCAGCCGGTTCAATCGCGCGGCGGCGGGCGAGTGGTTTGCCGTGTCGCCGGCGGTGGCGGAAGTGGTGGCGAAGTCGCACGAGATTAGTGAGGCGACGGGTGGGGCGCAGGATGTGACGGTGGGGCCGCTCGTGCGGTTGTGGAGGTTTGGGCCGAAGGATAACAAGGCGCCCTCACCCCAACCCTCTCCCAAAGGGAGAGGGAGTAAGACGCCGCCTCGCAAACCTGTCCTGGAAAAGCAGGACTTTATGATTCCGACGGATGCGGAAATTCAAGCCGCACGCGAGCGCGTAGGGTACAAGAAGCTCGATGTTCGCTTGAAGCCGGCGGCGCTGCGGAAACAGGTCGAGGGGCTTGAGGTGGATCTGTCGTCGATTGCTTCGGGGTACACGATCGATCGGCTTACGGAGATTATGCGCGATCATGGCATGAAGAACTTTCTGGTCGAGTTGGGGGGCGAGTTGCGCGCGGCAGGGACGCGGCCGGATGGCACTCCGTGGCGCGTGGCGATCGAACGGCCGCTCGCGGAGCGGCGCGAGATGGAGGCGGCGGTGCCGCTCGTGGATGCCGCGATGGCGACGGCGGGGGGCAACCGGCATTTCTTCGAGTACGACGGCAAGCGGTACTCGCACATTATCGATCCGGCGACCGGTCGACCGGTGGAGCATACGCTGGCGTCGGTGACCGTGGCGGCGGAAACGTGCGTCGAGGCGGATGGTTGGGACACGCCCCTCACGGTGCTCGGCCCGGAGCGCGGGAGCGAAGTGGCGGAGCGGCATGGCATCGCGGCGATGTTCGTTTCGCACAATGAGAAAGGCGATCAGGTACAGACGACGAGCGCGTGGCGCAAGCGATTCGGCGAAAAGTAATTGGCTGCACTGCTGCCAACGCTGGCAACCGCTAGCTTGGCATTGTTGGGTCTGGAGAGAGCGGCTATCTTTCCCGGCGTTCTGGATAGAGACCCGCAATTATCCGCAGAAGCAAGGATGCCAAGACCATGCGTATCGCCGCGATTACCGCACATGATGAGGGCCGTCATTACACCGTAACGTTGCAAGCCATTCGGGGCCCGCTCACCGCCATTTACGGGCCGCCACACAGCGGCAAGACCAACGTGGCCGAGTTGGCCGGTCATGCGTTGTTCGGCAAAGTGCCGACGAGCGCGCCGGGGCACATGCTGACCGACGGCGAATTGATCGTGGAAGACCGCGGCAATCGGTATCGCGTTCGCCGTGCGGCCGATAGCCTTGGCCAGTCTCGGCTGACGGTGTCGGCCGTGGATGGCTCGCCGGTGGATCAGCACACGGTTCGTCGGATGGTGGGCGGACTCACACCGAGCATTTTGGCGCCGATGTGTGCGGTGAGCTTCCGCGAGACGCCGGATGTATCGCAGTTGTTGTCACAGTCGTTTGCGAGCGGATTTCAAGCTATCGTGGGCGAACATGGTGGGCACATCACGCGACGGGTTTCCGAGCTCACGGCGCGGCGCGATCTGTTGGCCCAGGAACTCGAAGCACGAATTGCCGCCGACCGGCGGACGAGCCGCGATCTGGAAGATCGGTGGCGCGAGCTGGATCGGCTGGTGCGCGACGAGCAGCAGCGTCACCACGCGGCCGAGCAGCGACTGAAGGCCGTGGAGCACTCGCTCGCCGAAACCGACGCGCGGTTGCGTTACCGCCGGCTGGAACTGAATGTGGAATTACGCTGGCACACGAACGACGGGCCGAACACCGAATCTGCCAAGGAATTGGAAATACAAATCGCTCGCTGCCGGCAGATTTTGGCCGAGTTGAATGAGCGTGAATCGGCCCTGCGGGCGCAGTTGGCCCAGGCCCAAACGACGCGGCTCAACACGACGGCGGTGCTGGTCGAGCAGCAAACGTGGCTGGCGATTTCGCGGCAACTGGCCGCCGACCTGAGCGGCGAAGTGGCGCGGCTCGCGCGGGCGAGTGCCTCGAAGACCTGCGTTTGCCACGATGCCCATCCGCGATTGCGGCCGATCTCGGAGACGATCGAACGGCAACTGGCCGTGCTGGAGAAGTCGGTGGCCGAACAGCTCAAGGTGGCCAACGCGGCGGAACTCGCGCTCGAAGTCGACCATCTGACGCGGGCTCAAAGCGAAATGCGACGTCACCTGGAGCACTTACTCAGTCGCAGCCAGGACCACCTGCGCGGCACGGCCCTTGCCCGGCAAAACGAAGCCGGCGTAACGACGGTCTTCAGCGCGGCCGATGCCGAGCAGCTCGAAAGCCGACGACTGGAACTGGAACAAGACCGGTTCCGCCTAGCGGCCGAGGTCAACACGATCGCGAAGCGACTAAAGGTGCTACGTGGCGAGCGCGATGCCGTGGAACGCGAACGTTCGGCCCTCCTCTCGGCCCGGTCGATCGAGCATGTGCAACGCGAGCTGGCCCAGGTGCAGAAGAAGCTGGAAGAAGCCGGCCTCGGCGGCATTGCGTATGGTGAGCAGTCGCTGGCGGAAGAGTGCGTGCTATGGGCGTCGGATTTCCTGGCTCAACTGACGAACGGTGAAATTCGCCGATTGGTGCTACTTGATCGTGGTCGGACTGCGGCTGTCGTGGATCAGCGCGGCGAGACGGTTTCGCTCGATCTGTTGTCGGCCGCACATCGCGACCAGATTTACTTGAGCCTTTGCCTGGCGCTGCTGACGGCAGCGAGCCGGCACGGCGTGTGGCTGCCGCTGGTGCTGGATGATCCGTTCACACGGCTCGATGCCCGGGCAACCGCGGCGCTGGCCACGGTGCTCGAAAGCTTCTGCCGGCAAGGGCACCAAGTGCTGCTCTTCACGCAGCGCAAAGACGCGGCCGAGCGGCTCGCGGCCGTGGGCGCCGAGATCAGCGATATGCTTGATCTACGCCGGGCGCCGGTGGTCGTGGTGCCGACGGTGCCGCCATCGCTTTATCCCGTCCCGCCGGTGCCGGCAGAACCGATCAAGGCGCGACGCGTGGAAAGTTCGGGTGTCGACGTACGGCGGCGGCGCAAGAAGCGGGCCGTCGGATCACGCAACGGGAATGGCCACAGCGACGCGGCGTGAATGCCAGTGCGGAGTGGGGAGTGGGGAGTTCTTGTCCGTAACAATAGGCGCTAGCGGTGTGATTTTAGCGTTTTAATGGACGAGACGGTCATCTTCAACAACTGCTGTGCTTCATCCAGGATGTCGCGCAGTAGTTCTGAAGGTACGATCTCCGCTTCTCCGAGTAACTCTAGCCACAGCATCGACTCGTCGAGTTCTTGCTCGACGACGCCAAGCTTTGCAATCATCTCCGCCGCGGACCGCGCCCGGCAACTTTCTCGATAATTGACAGCGACCGATGTGCCAGATCGAGGTAGTTGCTTGCCAATAACCTGTGCCTCGCTCGATTTCGGCAACCGCCCGAAGAGTCGAACGACGCGTAGCGCGAATTGTTTGGTACGTGGACGAAGGTCAGAATCATTCATTCCCCACTCCGCATTCCAAACTCCCCACTGCTCTATTCGTCCTCGAACCGAATTTCCAAAATCTCAAACTTATTGGTGCCTGCGGGAACTTCGACCTCGACGCGAGCGCCGACCTTTTTGCCGACGAAGCCTTGGGCGAGCGGACTGGCGATGTTGATCTTGCCGGTGTCGTAATCTTCCTCGCCGGCGCCGACGAGCGTGAACTCCTCGGTATCTCCAAAATCGAGGTCCTTCACCACGATCGTGCAGCCAAACGAAACCTGGCTCTTGTCGATCTTGGAGGTATCTATGATCGTGGCCCGGGCCAGCTTGTCTTTCAGCACGTTGATCTTGGCCTGGAGCAGCCCCTGCGACTCGCGGGCGCCATGGTATTCGGCGTTTTCGCTAAGGTCGCCTTCGGCACGAGCGTCGGCGATCCGCTTGGCGATCTCCGGCATCTTCTCGTTTTCGAGCTCATCGAGCTCGGCCTTGATCTTGTTGTACCCGGCACGGGTCATGGGAACGCGTTCAGACATGGCTGGATGGTCGGGAGCTAGGGGTCTAGGTCAGAAAGCCGGAGTTGCGGGCGATACCGCTGGCTTCGACCTGTGCGCAAAAAAGCGGTCTCCTTATTTGGAGACCTGCGAACGAAAAACCTATTCTCGGTCGAATGGGTGGGGATGTAAAGAGCGTAGTTTTGGCGGAGAAGCTATGAAACCGGTACGAGGATTGCTGGGATAAGCCTAACGCTTGAGTGATTTATAGGAGTCTGCCGATGTAGCCTCTTCTTCTCAGTCACCGGGAAGGTACAGCAACCGGCCGCATGATTTGCAGAAGACAAGCTTCGACAAGCTCAGCTCATTTTGCATGTTGAGCGTGATCTGCTGGCCACAGCCGGTGCAGACGCCGTCGTCGACCGAGGAGAGACTGTCCGCCCCTTTGCTGCGGACGACGCGTTGGTAGTCGACCTTCACGTCGGCCGGTAGGGCTTGCTCGGCAGTCACGAGGTCGCTTTCGAGCTGGACGAGATCGGCGCGGGTCGTGGCCACGGCGGCTTCGATGGCTTGTTTGTTTTTTTCTAACTCCTGCTTCCCGGCGGCAAGCTGGGCCTCGGCCTCCTTCACCGCGACGTGAAGCTGATCGACTCGTTCCATGGCTTCAAGGATTTCATCCGAGAGAACGCTGCCGGCCATCTCGGCTGCGGCGATCTGTTCGAGAAATGCCTGGTACTCGCGGTTGCTGTTGGCCTGGTTCAGCTTCACCCGCAGGTCGAGCACCTTCTGCTCGCCGGCTTTGAGGTCGAGCTGCTTGCGGTCGACCGACATCTGGGTTTGCTTGGCCTTGTCGCGAGCCTCGGTCAATCTGGCATCGAGTTGCGCGACAGCGGCTTCACGGGCACGAACCTGCTTGGGCCCACGCTCCAACCGATCGCGCAAATCGGCAAGTCGTTGATGAATTCGATGTAACTCCCGCAATGCGGCAGCCGTAACGCTCATGTGCGGCCTTTCTCTCGACGGCGAATGATCGAATGGATGCCGTCCAATGTTGGAATCGCGATGGATAGGATACCTGTATCATACCGCGAAAGTGCCTCCGGCAGTATTGGTGCGAAACCGCACAAAAAAGCCGTCAGTCGAAGTGCTGGGGGCACGCCCTGAGCCTCAGCGCAGGGCGCGGAAGCTGATTGATGACGGTTCCCCCCTGTACGCTCACGGGACCTTCGATTCCAACTGCCGCCCCAAAAGGACGCCCCCGACTGTCACAGTCGCTCCCCGGGCGTGTCCAAGGAGGTGGGACAATCTTCCCTCGGGTAGAATCAGATGTCTTATCGGCGAGGAGCACTACGATGCACAATCCCTTTACCGAAGTCGCCGGCGACGATCGTGAGGATGTCGAGCTGGTCCGCCGAGCCAAGAACGGTGATCGCGATGCCTTGGAATCACTAATCTTGCGGCATCAAGCATGGATCTACAACATCGCCGTACGCATGGTCTTTCAGCCGCACGATGCCGAAGAGGTGACACAGGAAGTGCTCATCAAGGCCATCACCCGTCTTAGCACTTTTCAGGGTGAGAGCAAGTTTCGCACTTGGCTATACCGAATTGCGGCCAATCACGTCCTCAATATGAATCGTCGGGGTGGCGAAGCACAGCCGCAAACTTTTTCCACGTACGCCGCCGCTATCAACAACACTCCCGATCTGGACTTGCCCGACCCGAAGAGTGTGCCGGTGGATGTGCCGCTCTTGGTCGAAGAAACCAAGATCGCCTGCACAACCGGAATGCTGCTCTGCCTCGATCGCAGACAGAGACTGATCTTCACGCTCGGGGAAATCCTCGGTGTCAGTGACACAGTGGGCAGCGAAGTCATGGACATGACGGCGGCCAACTTCCGACAATGTCTGTCCCGCGCCCGCCGCGACCTTTACCAGTTCATGAACAACCAGTGCGGTCTCGTAAATGCGAACAACCCCTGCCGTTGCACCAAGAAGACCAAAGGATTCATCAGCGAAGGCCACGTCGATCCCCATCACCTGCTTTTCGTCCCGCTTCACGTCCAGCGAATCAGCGAAGCCGCAGCTGATACCGTTCGCGAAATCGACGATGTCGTCGACCGGTCCTATGCGGCAATCTATCGAGACCATCCATTCCTCGAGCCCTCGGATCAGGCTCAATGGCTCCGGCAAATTCTGGATCGGCCGGACATCCGCACAACTCTTCATCTCAATTGAAGAAATTCCCCGTCGAAGTTGTCACAGTCGGCGCTGTGGCGTGTCTATGTCGTCGAGGAAGCGGTTTCTTGATGAAAATGGAGACACGAGCAATGGCAAAACTAAATGGTCGAGTCGCCCTGGTGACCGGGGCGTCGAAAGGCATCGGGGCGGGAATCGCCAAGCAGCTGGCCAAGGCCGGGGCGGCGGTCGTCGTGAACTACGCGACCGATCGAGCCGGCGCGGATGCCGTGGTGCAAGCAATCTCCGACATTGAAGGTCGCGCCATCGCGATTCAGGGTGATGTCTCAAAATCGGACGAGGTAGGTCGGATGTTTGACGAGGTCAAGAAGACATTCGGTTCGCTTGACGTCCTGGTGAACAATGCCGGTGTTTACCAACCGATGCCTCTGGAAGAGTTGACCGAGTACGAGTTCCACCGGGAGTTCGACACGAATGTACTCGGCCCGTTGCTAGTAATCCGCGAATCGCTCAAGTACTTCGGCCCAAACGGCGGCAGCATCATCAACATCGGCTCCGCTGCCTCCCGGACCTACCCGCCCGGCTATTCGGTCTACGCCGCAAGCAAGAGCGGCCTCGATGCTGTTACTGGCGTACTCTCCAAGGAACTTGCCGCACAAAAGATCCGAGTGAACTCGATCAATCCCGGAGCCACGCTCAGCGAAGGGACTCAGGCAGCGGGTCTCTACGGAGTCGGCAGCGATTTCGAGAAGCAGCTTGTCGCTCTAACGCCACTCGGTCGAATCGGCACACCTGCGGACATTGCCAAGATCGCGGTCTTTCTCGCCTCGGACGATTCCGGCTGGCTGACCGGCGAAATCATCCAAGCTTCCGGCGGACTGCGTTAGCCAAATCCACAACAAAGGAGTGAAGAATGTGCCGTTTCATCTTGGGTGTACTGTGGTTGGCTGTCGCGAGCGTGGCCGTCGCGGACGAGCCGAAAGCCGAGACCAATAAGGCCGCTGTCGCGAAGGCGATGGAGTCGTTCACGGGCGCCTGGGAGATCGCCGCTGTCCACCCGGACGGCGCGACGAAGGACGCCCGCCGGCTCGTGTTCAACAAGGACGGCACCTACGCCGCCCAGGACAAGGATGGCAAGAAGTTGTGGGCAGGCACGTTCGAGATCGACCCGACCGCGACGCCGAAGATTTGGGACCACCGGTCGCATGACGCCAAGAAGGAGAGCAAGGACGTACTCGGCATCTACGACTTGAACGGGGACAAGTTAAAGGTGGCTTGCGTCGCCGGGCAGTGGAAGGACAAGAAGTGGATTGGGAGGTCACGTCCAAGAGCTATCGATCGCAAGGAGGCAGACGTGGTAATCGAATTCAAACGGGCAAAGCGATCCAGCGACACCGCCCGTCTTCAACATCAACTCGGAGACAGTATCATGATCGAACAGTTACCCGAACTCGCGGCTGGTTACGTCCGCACGGCTAATGGGAATGACCCTGCCGGATTCATCGCCTTGTTTGACAAGGACGCGGTCGTCGACGACGCCGGACGGATCATTCGAGGTCGCGAGGAGATTCACCAGTGGGCGGCCAGCGACATCTTCGCGGCCAAAGTGACATTCGATGCGTTGGACGCGAGTGAGAACGAGAATGGCGTCACGATCACCGCCAAGGTGGACGGCGCCTTCGATCGGACGGGGCTACCCGATCCCCTTATTATGATGCTCGAAATGGTAGTCCGAGGCGGCAAGATTACCAAGCTGACGTGTCGGCTAGCCAAGAAATAGTACAATTCGTGGAAGGTGGGAGTTGCGACAGAAGCAGGGTTCGGCGTCCACAGGTGGGCGTGTCCTGGGCACGAAAGGAAAAGCTCTGGCAGCGTAAGACCGATCCACCCCTACAATCCCAAAACTGGAGAACGCAAATGGGTACGCGACGTTCTCCAATGTCGCCGTCGCAAATGCGATGCACTCTTCCAGTCGATGCCCTAAAAGGCAACCCCAAAAACAACGCCGCTGGTCCGAAGACCAGCGGCGTAAATGTTATCAGCACTTCTGAGTAAACGATGCGTTATTACGCTGCCGCCGCGCTCACTCCCGGTACGAACGGCTCGAGGTACTTGCTCCGAACCGGGTTCTGCAGCTTGGCCACGGCTTTGGCTTCGATCTGGCGAACGCGTTCGCGGGTGACCTTGAAGATGCGGCCGACTTCTTCGAGCGTGTACGAGTAACCATCGGCCAAACCGTAACGGAGGCGGATGATCTCCCGTTCGCGGAACGTCAGCGTCTTGAGCAACTCTTCGATCCGCTCACGCAACAGGCCGTTGTTGGCCAGCTTGTGGGGCGATTCGGTGCCCTGGTCTTGCACGAACTCGCCGAAGGAGCCGTCATCGCCTTCGCCAATGGGACGATCGAGGCTGATCGGATGGCGGCCGATGTCCAGCACGCGTTCGGTCTCTTCAATCGTGACGCCGGCTTCGATCGCCGTCTCTTCGGTCGTCGGCTCGCGGCCCATTTCCTGGAGCAGCTTCTTGGCCGCGTTGCGGAGCTTCATCAGCACGTCGATCATGTGGACCGGAATGCGGATCGTGCGGGCCTGGTCGGCGATCGCGCGGGTGATCGCCTGGCGAATCCACCACGTGGCGTACGTGCTGAACTTGAAACCGCGACGATATTCGTACTTGTCGACCGCCCGCATCAGGCCCGTATTCCCTTCCTGAATCAGGTCGAGGAAGCTCAGTCCGCGGTTGCGATACTTCTTGGCGATCGACACCACGAGCCGCAGGTTGCCGCTCGACAGCTCGCGCTTGACGTTCTCGAACTCCTTGAACTGGCCACGCAACAAACGCGTCCGACGGCGGAGGCTGGCCGGGCTTTCCATCGTGCGGAGCATCATCTCGCGCAGCTCGTGGCGGACCGAGGCGATCTTATCGGCCGGAGCGCCCGTTTCGCGGAGCATATCAAGCTGCTGCTTTAGCTCATCCATGCGGCGCGACGTGTCTTCAAGCTGCCGAATCAGCGGCTGCACACGGCGGGTACGAAGGCTCAACTCCTCGACCAGCACCAGCATTTTTTCGCGGCGACGAAGATAACGAACGCGAGCCGCCGCCTTATCTTCACCCGTGGCCTTTTTGCTGGTGAGTAGCAGAAAGTCTCTCTTTTGACCCTCCATCAAATGCCGCAGCAGCGGCAGGTTGTGCGGCATGCGGGCTTGCACCTGCTCTTTGGTGAGCCGCTCTGTGAGCGATACCTTGATTGTCCGGTCAAACGGCAGCTCCCCGCTGTGAACGCGCTCGAGCGTCTTGACCGTCGCTTCCAAAGCAGCGAATGACCGGAGCAAGTTGCGGCGGAACCGCTTGCGGGTCAGCTCGATCTTCTTGGCCAGACGGATTTCCTCTTCGCGCGTGAGCAGAGGAATGTTGGCCATCTGCGACAGGTACATCCGAATCGGATCGCTCGATCCCTGCGGCAAGCCGTCGTTCAGCAGGTGCGAACGATCGCCTTCGCTAGAAGTCTCGTGTTCGGCCAGTTCGCGGCGGTGAGCATCGGGGCCGTCGACAAGCTCGATTCCCAGGCCGTCCAGAGCGGCGAGCAGCGTGTCGATTCGATCGGTGCCTTCGATTTCATCCGGGAGAAAACTGCTGACTTCTTCGTAGGTAAGAGTGCCTTGGACTTTGCCTTTGGCGATAAGTTCTTGAAAAGCGGCGTCGTTAAGTAACATCGTTCGGCTCCTCTCGCACTTCATGTGCGACTGGGGTGAGGTGTCGGGCGCCGCGGCTAGCGTGGAATCGGGACGCTAAGCCGCAAGCGATAACCGGCAAGGGGCCCTGCTCATCCGTAAGCAAGGTGAACTCCTGTCGGTGGGGAAGCGTAAGGCTTAAGGTTCAAGGCGTAAGTAAAAGACAATCACTTACGACTTACGGCCTATGCCTTACGCCTACTTCTTTCTCCTTTCGTACTCGATTTGGTGTTTTGATTTGGCCTGATTGCAAAATTCGGCTAGCAATTGTTCGGCATTATCGACGCCTTGGCGAGCGGCGGCCAGGAAGCTGCGACGCTCCTTTTCCTCGCCCCGGCGACGGTGTGTTTCGAGCAAATCGGCAAGCCACCGCTGGCGATCCGCTTTCGCCTTCAGCGTACAAGACTCGTCGAGCTGCACGAGCAGGCTCTTCATCTCCGGCTCGTCGAACACAGCCAGCAGCCTGCCAAAATCTCCTTCCGGCGTCTCTTCCGCCAACCGGCAACAGGCGATGAAAATTCGCCGTGCGGCTGCCGAGTCAAAATCGGCCGGTTGAATCCGCCCGGTAACATGCGCGATGAAGGTCGGATCGAGAATGATCAATTCCAGCACGCCGCGATCCCAGGCGTTCAAATCGGTCAGCCGTAACGGCTGGCTGGGCAACGCGACACGATCTTCGTCGTCGGCTCGCTGGTTGCGTGGCCGCGAGGCTGCTTCTCGGCGCAAAGCGTTGAGACGAGTGCGGAGCGATTCCTCCGGCAGATGAAACCGGCGGGCAATCCGGCTGAGCATTTGCTCCTCGCGAAGCAACGTCGCCGATGACGCTCCCGCCGCGGCGGGGCGAAGTTGTGCGAGCGTGCCGAGCAACTGCTCGGCGGCTTGCGAGGCGCGGTGAGTATCGGTGAGTGTATCCAATCCGTTGGTCACTACTTTGAATTTGTGTTCCAGTGCGTCGACCGCCGTGGCGAGCAGCGCGCGGAACGGGTCGCTTCCATGCGTAGCAATAAAATCACACGGATCGACCCCTCCAGGCAAGATCAGAATCCGTAAATCGATCTGATTTTTTTCGAAGAGTGCCAGCAGCGCATCCAGAATCTCGTTCGTGCGCCGCTGCCCGGCCGCATCGCCGTCGAGCACCAGCGTAATCCGATCCGTGTATCGGCGCAATAGTTGCAGATGGCGCTCGCCAAGCGCCGTCCCCAGCACGGCCACACAGTTGCCGATGCCAAATTGATGGGCCATCAGCGCGTCGGTGTAGCCTTCCATGACGATCACGCCATTCTCAGCCTTGAAGTTTTCGCGGGCCGCATCTAGGCCATACAATTCGCGGCTTTTCGAAAAAAGCGGCGTCTCCGGCGAATTGATATACTTCGCCACCCCCTCCCCTGCTAGCTGTGGTAGCACGCGTCCACCAAAAGCAACCGGCCGCGAGCGACTGTCACGGATCGAAAACATCACGCGGCCACGAAACCAGTCGTAATAGCCTCCCTGCTCTTTGCGGCGCAATAAACCGACGCGCTCCAAGAGCGGCGGCGTCCACTCCGTGCCACGAGCGCGTTCCAAGATCCAATCCCACCGATTCGGCGCAAAGCCGAGCTTGAAGCGCTGGATGGTTTCAGAAGTAAGACCGCGTTGAGCAAAATACACGCGGCCAGCCTCCGCTTCAGGCGACTCCAACAGGCAACGATGAAACTGCTCCTCCGCCCACGCCGCAACGCGATACAGCGCCCGCTTCTCATCCCCGCGACCCCCGCGAGCCGGGCCGTCCTCGGCCCCGATCATGCCGTCTGGGGTCGAGGACGACCCGGCTCGCTGATACTGCCGCAAGTCGATGCCGGACCGCTCCGCCAAAAACTCCAGCGCCTCACGGAACTCCATGTTCTCCGAGCGCATCACGAAGCTGAACACATCGCCGCCGTAGTCGCACACCCAGCATTTGAACGACTGTCGATCCGGGTTCACTTGCAAGCTCGGCCGACTATCATCATGCCAAGGACAGATAGCGACGTAATTACGGCCTTGCCGACGCAATTGCACATAGCTGCCCACCAGGTCGACGATGTCGACCGCCTGGCGCACCTGCTCTTTTGCATCGAAACCTTGGCCGAAACTCACCAGGCGAATCCTTTCCTCACGCGGGACCGTGGGGCGGACTTCAGTCCGCCATTTACATCAGACAGATTCAGACTATCGCGGACTAAAGTCCACGCTACGAGTCTACCGTTCCTCTTCTGCCGGTCGGCGTTCGACGGGAACATCAAGCGAAAGCTGCTTCTTATCCTCCCCTTCGCGTCGCACCAGCACAAGCTTCGCCGTGCTGCCGATCTCGGTGGCGGCGATTGCCCGGCTCAGCAGCGTGGGGTCGGTAGCCACATGACTATTCCACTTGAGGATCACGTCTCCCTTCTGCACACCACTCCGCCCGGCCGGGGCGCCAGCCTCGACTTGTCCCACGAACACCCCTTCACCAAGCCCCAGCCCATACTTCTTGCGCACTTCCTCCGGCACGTCGAGCGGCGAAATGCCAAGCCACGCCCGATCGATGCGCCCTTTCTTGCGCAGCTCCTCATAGCGCTCGCGTGCGAGCACGCTGGGAATCGAGAAGCTGATGCCCTGGTACGACGAGCCGAAGATCGCGGCGTTGATGCCCACGATCTGGCCGGAGATATTCACCAGCGGCCCCCCGCTGTTGCCAGGATTCACCGCCGCATCGGTCTGTAAATACTCTTGATACGGGCTGCGACTCACATAGTTGCTGCTGCGCCGCGCCTTGGCGCTCACGATGCCAAACGTCACCGTATGATCGAGACCATACGGGCTGCCCAGCGCCCAAACGAAATCGCTCACTTCGATCTTGTCGCTGTCGCCCCACTCGGCGGCGATCAAGTTGCCCAAATCGATCTTGAGAACGGCAATATCGGTCAAGGGGTCAGAGCCGATCACCTCGGCCTCGACCGTGCGGCGATCGCTCAGGCGAACATGCACCGTCTTCACGCCTTCGACCACATGCGCGTTGGTGACGATGTAGCCGGCCTTGTCGACGATCACGCCCGACCCTTGGCCATCGAACTCACCGCCCCGCTTCGAGCTCACCGGCCGCGTGATGCTGACTACGCTCGGCTCGACGCGCTTCGCCACCAGCCGCGAGGCCAGCTCCAAGTCGTTGAGCCGCGACTTCACTTGCTCAAGCTTATCGGTGGCGATGTCATACCCGGCTTTCAGCTCGTTGTACTTCGTCGCGTAGACAAATCGGCCAACCAAAAACGGGCCGAGAAGCAGCATCAGAAAAAAAACCAACAAGAACAACAGCGCACCCGTTTGTCGCGACGAGGCGGTACGCCGCTGCGACGCAGAGGACGGCGCAGGCGCAACAACAGCCGTTAGCTCGCGCGGCGGCACAAGCGAAGGAGGCGAATGCGAAGGCGGGTCAAATTGCGGAGCGGCGAATGTGTCGTCCATCACTCACTCGGGAAAAGAATCAAAGCTACCGCGGCCAACCAAGCAGCCAGCGAGGCGCTCTCACCGATTATAAAGTCGGTTCGGAGAAAAGGCGATTGGCCGGCTTGGACAGCCCGCGCGAACCGTATAATTCATGCGATCCGCACACTCTCTCTCCACGAAACCGCCACGCCCGGGGGGACAATCGCCTGCCGCAAACTACCTTTTCTTAAGCACGTTCTTGCGTAGCCGTCGGCCATATTCGCCGCCAGCTCCCGGTCCCCCTTGATTTTATTCCTGTCCTATGCCTGAAACCAATTCCACTTGTGACGACGGTTCGAGGGAAGACTCGATGTTGGACAGTTGCGCGATGACTACGACCGCCGTCGCCGAAATCGACGAGTTTGATGGGGCCGCAAACGAAAGCGAATGGGCTGGCGCGCGGTGCGAGAAATGCAAAGCCCCGCTGGTTTCCGATGTGGTGAGCATCTGCCGGCATTGCGGTTGGTACGCCAGCCTCGGCCAGTTTGTTGAAGTCGATCCAGAAATGGAAATTGCCGCGGCGCCCCCAGCCACGACGACAGCGGCCGTGGCTCGCCCTTCGCACTTGCAAGTCTGGCTGAGGTTGTTGCCATGGTGGTCTTGGATAGTCATCGCCAGCGTCGTGGTGCTGCTCATCGAGAGCATCGTCGCCCGGTTCGCCACGGAGGGAAACGTTCGCACCACCTGGTCACTCTGCCAATTGACGATTGGTCTATTAGCGGCGTTTGGTTGTCATGTGTTTAACTTTCTCGTTCTGACAGCCGATGACGCCGAGATCGGCCTCCTCGATCTGGTGATGAGACCACTCCGCCTGTGGATGCGTTCCGTTGAGCAGTTGCCGAGGCGCTTGTGGGTGTTCGATGGGCTGGTAAGCGGCATCGTCGCGGCCGCGCTGTCGGCGCTCGTCATCGGCTCGCTGCCCTATGAACGATTGTTGGACTGGGGATTCAAGGAGCCGCCTAAACGGGATCTCATGGCCGCCGTGATGGACCAGGCGAAGAAGCTAGACAACGGAAAAAACGACGGCGACCTGGAGCAATCCATCAACGATTTCGCAGGCAAGGCTGGAAATGAAGCCGACGACAAGCCGAAGAATGATCCGCCGAAGCCCAAGCAGACCGCCGATTGCGTGATCCTGGGTTTTCAGCTCGATCGCGAGGGGCGATTGACATCGCTCGTGCTAGGCACGGCCAGCAGCGGACAGTTGGTCTATGCAGGCAACGTTACGCCGAAGCTAAACGAAGATGAGATCAACTCGCTGGCCGCGTCGTTGCGATCCATCACCACTCTTCGGCCGCTACTTCACATCGAACTCGAAGCCACCTGGGTGCAACCCAAATATGCCTGCCGGGTCAATTACAGCGAACGAGCCCCAAGTGGCCGACTACGCGAGATCGAATGGAACACGCTACTCGGCAACATCGAACGCCAAACTCGCGGAAAGTAGCAGCCACCAAAAACACAAAAAGCCACCAAAACTTTTTGTGCATTTTCGCGTTTTTCGTGGCTAACTCAATCGACTGGCAGTTTCATTAAAACGAAGAAAGACTAACTGCGTGGAGCGGCGTCCTAAGATAACTCGTTGCCTAACTTCGAATCGCGTTCTTGGGATGCGCTCGCCGCCAATGCAACGAGGCGGTATGCTCGCGGAATGGACCGCGAACCCAACCAGTTCGATGACGTATTCGTTCCCATCGACGCGCCTCAGCGCCCGCTGCCGAAGGGCGTCGCGCTGACACCGTCGCGATTCTTTCCAACACCGACATCGACAACACCCGATGGTCTGCTCGCGATTGGCGGCCGGCTCGCCCCCGAGTGGCTGATAGACGCCTACAGCCACGCCATCTTCCCCTGGCCAATGTGCGAGGACGATCCGATCGCCTGGTGGTCGCCCGACCCGCGGGCCATTATCGAACTCGATGGCTTGCACATTTCGCGCAGGCTCGCACGCACGATTCGCAGCGGCAAATTTCGTGTGACCCGCGACGCCAATTTCGCCGGCGTGATTCAGGGCTGCGCCACGGCCGGCGATCGAATCAACAACACCTGGCTGACACCAGCGATGATCGATGCGTATTGCCAGATGCACATGCTCGGGCACGCCCACAGTGTCGAGGTCTGGCTCGCCGACCGGCTGGTGGGCGGAACGTATGGCATTGCGATCGGCGGATTGTTTGCCGCCGAGAGCATGTTCCACCTCGAACGCGACGCCTCGAAAGTCGCGCTCGCGCATTTGGTAACACACCTTCGTGTGCAAGGCTACAAGCTGCTCGACGTTCAACAATGGACGCCCCACACCGGCCGCATGGGCGCGACCGAAATCCCACGCGACGAATACCTGCGGCGACTGGCCGAGGCCACGCAACTATCCGTGGTCTTTCGGTGCGAATCAGACTCCTCGTAGCTGTAGCGACGATCACCAAAAGAGCACAACAGGTTTAGCGTCGGCTGCCAGGCCGAATCTCCCACCAATTCACGCCCCCTAGCAGCGCGAAAAAGCAATTTGCTTTAGTCCGTGCTACGAAACGCCCCACCAGGCGCCACCTTGAACCAACTTCATTTCGACTCCCTCCGCCGCCCACCACTTGTGGAAGTCTTGCAGGTCTTTGATTTCCTCCGCTTTCTCGCGATCTAAAAGACTCTCGTCCAGCCTTGGGTGCTCGGCCGAGTGGGCCTCCCATTCGGCGAATAGCCGAATCGCCGCGATGTGGTCCGTGATATTTCCCAATCGCTCCTGCAGCTTCTCGACTTGGGGGTAAATCTCGGACCGCAATTCCGGACCAAACGCCGGCGCGAGTAGTTCGATCGCATAACGCAGCGCCTTGGCTCGAATGCGAAACTGGTGCAACGCGGCAATGTCCTCCGAACCTTTCGGCAAAAGCTCAACGAAAGCGTCCCGAAACTTATCGAGTTGCCGAGGCGCCCAGTCGCCAAACCGCAACGACGCGTCGCCCTCGTCATCGCTCCCCCGCGCGCCGATCTTGTTGAACAAGCCCACGGCCTTGTGAACGAAGCGATCGTCCTGACGCAGCTCGTCGGCTAACTCAACGATTGCAGGCTGCACCGCCCGACGCCTTGCGACGAGGAACTTCACCACTTCGTCTGCCTGTGCCTGACTCCCCGGCTCACGCTGGAGCCGCTGAATAAGCACATCCAGATCGCGCGCCTCGCCCGCCGCTCGGCGGATTCTACGCAGTTGCTTCTTAAACCAACGCTGAGTTTTTGGCGGCAACCAGTCACGATACAGCTTCACCGCCGCGGCCGCACGACGCGTCGCCACGCGCAGCCGATGGACATGCTCGATGTCGTGATCCGCCAGATAAGCCGCCAACGGCAGCGCATGAGCCACCACCGCCAGCCGCGGCTCCAGCGACCGCCGCGCGGCATCGGCCACCATCGTCTCCGGACCAATCCCCTGAATCCATTTCGCGCTGGAAACCATCACCGCCGCCAATCAAGAAGCACACACATAACACATTTAGCCCCCGGTCAATGACCGGGGGCTAATTAAAATCCACACTTCACCATTATGTACTAAGCAACGAGCGGCCGCAGCACACCGTGACTGATCCGCAAGGAACGTTTGCGGCCCTCCAGCGTATCGTGAAACGCCTCATCTTCCACCTCAACGCACACCGGCCCGTCATACCCGGCATCCGTCAACGCGCCGATCCATTGTCCCCACGGCACGTCGCCCAGGCCGGGAATCTTGGCCGTGCTCCGCAGCATCGGCGGTTCGAGCGAACCGACTTCGTTGAGTCGGTCGCGGTCGATCCGCATATCTTTAGCATGGGCATGCAAAATGCGCGACCCGAACTCGCGAATCGGCGCGACCGGATCGATCATCTGCATCACCAAATGCGACGGATCATAATTAAGCCCGAAATTCGCCGACGGAATCACCTCGAACATCCGTCGCCAGATCGACGGCGTCCGCGCGAGGTTCACACCAAACGGCCAGGTTTCGGGCATCAGCATCGGACAGTTCTCAATGCCAATTTTGATCCCGCGATCTTCTGCATAACGAATGATATCCGGCCACACCTGCGTGAACGCCGCGAAGTTCTCTTCGAGCGGCTTGTAACGGTTGGCCCCGATGAAGCCATTGACGTTCGAGAGCCCCAATAGCGGCGCGGCATCAATCACTTTCTTAAAATGACTCCGAGCAACCTCCGCTTCGTTCGCATCATCTGACAGCGAGTTGGCGTAATAACCAAGCGCCGAAATCTGCACCTTGTACTTATCACACAGCGCCCGAACATCATCCGCCTGAGCCTGCGTGAATCCCGTGCAATCGATATGACAAGTCCCACCATACGGCCGATCCTCTTCCGCACTGGGCCAACACATCACCTCGACACACTGGTACCCTTCGCTACCAGCAAAGGCGAGAACTTGTTCAAGAGTAAGATCACGAAAGATCGCGCTGACAAAACCGAGTTGCATAATTGCGGCCCTATGAAGCATGGTGAGCCGTTGTGGAATTCCGGTCCGCGCTTGCTTTTCCTGTGGCACCTTTGTTTGGCGAAATAAGACGGGAGCCGAACGCCTTTTGCCGCTCTCGCAAAGAAGCAAAAAAGGCACCGATATCGAAGTTATGATCGGCAGCTAGTTTTTCGCGGACACGATGCACCTCGGCGACGATTGGATCTTCCCACATAGTGCTATGCTCCCATGAGTTCTTCCGGCGTACAAATGGTCGGCATTTTGTACCCGAACCGATCGCATACTGCTGCTATTCTTCGTGCGATTTGCGCGTTTGCCAAGTGCTTACAGTTCCATGTCAACAGAAAATCTACCGTGTGAACAGCCGACACAGCTACATGCGCAGCATCGGGAAAAGCGTGTGGTGGGAGGATGCCGGCAGCCATTATGTTCCGAGTCAACGATTCGGCGTCTTCCGTAACATCGAGCGCCGAGAGACCGCTGATAATGCCGAGCCGCTTTTGCACTTCTGCTGGATCACCGAGCGAGGCTTCGTCAATTACAACTTGCGAAACAAAACAATCGAAAGCCGAACGCCGGTTTGTCCACCAATCGTGTGTTGATTGCAGATGAGCAGCCACCAGCAAGTCGCGGCTTGGCTTTGCTACGAGATAGCTGACAAAGGTCGTTTCGAGGTAAACGGATTCCATGTCAATCAGCCAGAGTAGAGTACAAGTCGTCGCTAGAATATACCACACGCGTCTTGCGCGCGTTTCAAAACCTCGCCCGCTTTCTTACGTGCTTTGGCCGCCCCGGCCGCAAGAATCTGTCGTATTTCATCTGGCTTCGCGGCAAGTTCGGCACGTCGAGCCCGCGGCTCGGCCCAGAACTTTTCGGCGGCGTCGGCCAGTGCTTTTTTTACCTCTCCGTAGCCGAAGCCGCCGCGGCGATAGAGGGCAGCCATCGACTCGCGATCGGTTTCGGGGGCCACATGCACGAATAGATCGTAGATCACATCGCCCACCGGCTCCTTCGCCTCGTCCATCGGTCGCGAGTCGGTCACGATCCGCATGATCTGCTTACGCTGCACCTTCGGATCGTCGAACACGGCCAGCGTGTTGTTGTAGCTCTTCGACATCTTGTCGCCGTCGGTGCCCGGCACGCGCGCGGCCGTTTCCAGCACATACGCCTTCGGCATCACAAACGTGTTGCCAAACTGATGATTGAAGCTGCCCGCAATGTCGCGGCAGACTTCGATGTGCTGTACCTGATCGGCGCCGACCGGCACCGTATCGCTGTCGTAGGCCAGGATGTCGGCGGCCTGTAGTACTGGGTACGTGAACAGCCCCGCATCGGCCGACAGGCCCTTGGCGATCTTGTCCTTGTACGCGACACACCGCTCGAGCAGTCCCATCGGCGTGCCGGTGAGCAAGATCCAGCAGAGCTGGCTAATCTCCGGCACGTCGGACTGCACGAAGAGCGTGGCTTTGTTGGGATCGAGCCCCAGCGCCAAGAGATCGATCGCCATATCGAACGTGTACTGTTGCAGCTTGGCCGCGTCGCGAACCGTGTTGAGCGCGTGCAAGTTCGCGATGAAGTAAAACGCCTGCTCGTTGTCCTGCAAGGCGATGTACTGGCGAATCGCCCCGAAGTAATTACCCCAGTGGAGTGCGCCGGTCGGTTGAATGCCGCTGAGTACTTTCATTTCACACCTCGTTCCCACGCTCCGCGTGGGAACGCAATAACGTGACGCTCTGCGTCGTTTTGTTTACCGTTCGCGCCGCAGAGCGGCGATGTAGCCCGTTCCCACGCAGAGCGTGGGAACGGGATTTTTCATCTATTTGTTCGTCTTCAAAGTTCCGACAATCTCGGTCACCCGCGAAACTCCAGCCGTGGCCAAAGCTCCCGGCAGCGCGTCGAGTACTTCCATAGAGGCCCTTGGATTGTAGAAGTTCACTGTGCCGAGTTGAACTGCCGATGCGCCGGCCACGAGGAATTCCATTACATCGTCAATCGTGGCAATGCCGCCGATGCCGACGATCGGCGTCTTCACGACCTGCGCCGCTTGGAATACGGCCCGCAACGCGATCGGCTTGATCGCCGGTCCACTCAGGCCCCCCATGACGTTGCCAAGCATCGGCCGACGCCGCTTCCAATCAATCGCCATGCCGAGGCAGGTATTGATGAGCGAAATCGCATCGGCCCCGCCCGCCTCCGCCGCCTTGGCCATCGTAGGTACGCTCGTCACGTTCGGTGTGAGCTTCGCGATGATGGGCGCAGCCGTCGCAGCACGGCAATCAGCCACCAGCCGCTCGCACATCGCCGGATCGGTGCCGAAGTCGACACCACCTGACACATTGGGGCATGAAATATTAAGTTCGATCGCCGCGACGCCCTCCAGGCCACTTAGTCGGGCCGACATGCGTACAAACTCATCATGCGATCGGCCAGCGATGCTCACGATGATCGGTGTCCCCAGGCCGCTCAGGTAAGGCAGGTGATGCGCGATGAACGCTTCGATGCCGTCGTTATCGAGTCCGATCGAGTTCAGCATGCCGGCGGCCGTCTCGATCGTTCGCCACGGCGAGTTGCCAGGGCGTGGCTCTTGCGTGATTGTTTTGGGCAGGATGCCGCCGAGCCGCGCGACGTCGACGAAGCCTTGCATCTCGCGGGCGTAGCCAAACGTGCCGGATGCGACCAGAATCGGGTTCGGTAGCCGCAATCGGCCGAGCGCGACGGAGAGATCGATCGAGGTTGCAGGCTCAGGCGTCACGAGGGATTGGTCCGGCGTCGGTGGTTCGGCAAATATCGATTCAAGCCGCATGGTTGCGACCAGAATTCTCAAGTGCCGAGTCGCTGTTGGCAATCCCTTGCTTGTTAAACAGCCCGATCCAATCGGGATAGGCGAAGCGCGATCCGACGGACCGCGACGACAAATCAGTTTCTTCAGTCAGCAAGTCTCCCTGGAAAGGAGCCTTGTCGACTAAATAATGCCGCCGTGCGTGCGGAGCGGCGTCATGTGGCTTGGTTGATCGAGGAACCAGATGCGTTCCCATTCGTCGAGGAAGGCCCGCAGGTCTTCGGACGTGTAGATCAATTGCTGCGCACGCCGGGCCGGATCGGCCGAATACATCGGTATGAGACAACCGGTGGCCGAGGCCAGCCATCCAGCGGCCACGAGAGCTAAGATAATCCTACGCATGCGCATTCTCCCTGACGGATCTGCCCAATCTCATTCGTTGCCGGCGTGGCGGAGTGATATGCTCGGACAGGCTCCCGCGCCTGTCGGGCCGCCATCCGTGGCTGCCCTGGTAGACATATCGCTATCGCCAAACCGTTCGTGCGCAAGGCACGATGTTTTTCAGTTCTGTAATCTGTAAGTTCGTGCGCGGATAACGCGCGGTGCAGCGCTGGGTCAGAGCGTACGTGCTGCAAAATGACAAGTATTTGGTGAAAAGTGGCGAGAACTTAACGACTTCCGTGTTCAGCGCCGAGGTCAACTTCCCTGTTGTGCGGTGATAGCGGGTACGTGCGGACGACCCTTGGCGAGCCCCTGAATGCAGGGGTTGCTAGTATCGGCGCGGGCAAAGAATCGAGCGGAGCGAGCCGGTTAGGCTCTAACTCGTTGGGGGCGAAGGGCTTCCGGAGTCAGGCAAACCGTTGGTGTATGGGTGACCCGCGGCTTCGGCTGCTCGGCGCTCCATTTCGCGAACCCGTTCTTCCATTTCCTTGCCGGGCTTGAACGTGACGACGAACTTCTCTGGCACAAACACTTTGTCGCCGGTTCGAGGGTTGCGAGCCTTGCGTGCGGCCCGACGTTTGACCTCGAAAACGCCAAAATTACGCAATTCGATGCGATGGTCCTCGACCAGGGTTTCGACGATCGCGTCGAAGGTCTTCTGGACGATTTCCTTGGTCTTGAGCTGCGTCAGGCCGATCTCCTCGGAGATGGTTTTGACAATCTCTTTCTTGGTCACGTCGGCATCCCCTAAGAGAGCTCGTCACTCGAGCAAAAGCAGGCCCAGAGAAAGGGCGTTGCTTATGTCCCAAGTGTAATTGTGCCAAGCACTAGTGTCAAGATTGCACCGTTTCGCAGGCGCTCAACACGGGTGTACCGGTGCTGAGGCCCAACTTTGT
>CAZJWY010000004.1:45598-51995 GCA_964549545.1 uncultured Planctomycetaceae bacterium
TTCAGGTTAGGCAGTTTGTGGTAAAGCTAGGTTGTCAAAGAACTTAGCTGCTAGGCGGCAGGGTTCGTCGGGCTCCGAACTAGCGGATTTCGACGCAATCCATTGTCACGCAACAACTTGCGAGCGAATTAGGTGGACCGGTCAGCCGGTCGACACTAGAACGCTCGTGCCTAGTATCGACTGACTAATCCGCAGGCTTGAACTAATCGGCAAGGTTTAACAATTTGGATTGGTGAAACGAGTCGGCAGGTTAGGACGCCGTTTGAGGTCCCGCTCGGCTCGCGGGACCTACTAGATGCGAACGACGGATCTTTGGGCTTCGATTTCTGTTAGTTGGTACAGGCGGCCGGTGCCGCTGCCGGGGCAGACTTCGCAGGTGTGGGCCCAGGCTTCGGGAGTGCGGACGGTCGAGTCCCAGAAGGGCCAGGTTTTGCACTGGCGCGGCCGGGCCTCGTAAACCTGGCACTTGCGGGTTTTGCTGTCGAGGAAAATGCAATCGTAGTTTTTCTTTTCGACGAGGCTCTTGCGCACGCCCACCGTGCGGACATACTTCTTTTCGAATGCGCTCACCTCCATGTCGACGCACTTCGCGAGGTCCGCGATTTCTTCCTTGTTCACCCAGACAAAGCCAGGAGCGCCGGAGCAGCAGTCGCCGCAGCCAGTGCAGGTGAATTGGAGGCCGTCTTTGTACCAGGGCTGAGATTTATCGGTTGGCATTTGAATTGAACCACGAAGGCACGAAGGGCACGAAGAAAAGCAAGAGATAGATAGGGTTATAGCACCATACGTTTGATGCCTTGCTTCATCAAGGGAACGGTGAAACAGCGCCCAGTTGAACCACGACGGCACGACGAAAATTCATGGACAGGATAACCGGATCGGCTGGATCGACAGGATTGTATTTAGAGAGGAGCGGCGGACGTGATTCTCTTACTTTGTCCATCCTGCACATCCTGTTATCTCGTCCAATTCTTAACGTGGTGTCGTCGTGGTTATCACCTAGATTACTTTACGGGCAACGCGGCGACCTCTTGTATTGCCTGAATCACGGTATCGATTTCTTCCAGTGTTGTCGAATAGCCGGGGCTGAGGCGGAGGGTGCCGCCGGCGGCTGCTGTGCCGAGGGCTTCGTGCATGCGGGGGGCGCATTGGAGGCCGGAGCGGCATTGGATGTGGTAGGCCGAGTCGAGGGCGGCGGCTAGTTCTTGTGGCGTGTAGCCTTCGATGGTGATGCCGACGACACTCGTGCGGTTTTTGGTCGATTGCGGGCCGTGGATGCGGACGATGTCGATTTCGCAGAGGCCTTGTAATAGACGCTCGACGAGCGCGGTGTGGTGCGTGTGGATCGCTTCGATCGTTTCGCCTTGCAGGAATCGAGTGGCGGCGGCGAGGCCGGCGAGGCCGGGGAGGTTGTGGTTGCCGGGCTCGTATTTGTCGGGAAGCATTTCGGGTTGGCGATCGGCTTCGCTTTGGGTGCCGGTGCCGCCGCAGCGAAATGGTTTCAATTCGCGCTCGATTCCCGGGGCCATGTAGAGAACGCCGGTGCCTTGTGGGCCGAGCAGGCCTTTGTGGCCCGGGGCGGCGAGCAGGTCGCAATCGAGCGTGCGAAGCGTGATCGGCACGTGGCCGAGTGATTGGGCGGCATCGACCAGGTAGAACGCCTCGGTCTCGCGGACCTTGCAGCCTATTTCTTCGATCGGCTGAATCGCGCCAGTGACGTTCGAGGCATGGTTGATGACAACGAGGCGCGTGTTGGGGCGGATCGCGGCGCGGACATCGTCAGGCGAAATATACCCTTGGCCGTCGCAACCGACGTAGGTTACGTGGCAATTGGCGTTTTCGGCCAAGTCGCGGACTGGGCGGAGGACCGAGTTGTGGTCGCAGACGGTGGTGACGATGTGGTCGCCGGGGCGAACGATGCCGCGGATGGCCATGTTGAGGACGTCGGTGCAATTGAAGCCGAAGGCGACGTGCGAGCCCGCTGGTGCATCAATCAGCTCGGCGACGCCGCGGCGGGCGCGCTCGATGATGCGGTTCGACTCCATGGCCTGGCCGTAGCTGCTGCGGCCGTTCGGGGCGCCGATTTCACGGAGATAATGGTCGGAGGCTTCGTAAACGGCTTCCGGCTTGGGCCAGGAGGTGGCGGCGTTGTCGAGGTAGATGCGGGGCTTGGCGTTCATCGATTCATTATAGGGATTGGTGGGTGGCGCTGACATGGCATGGGTGCCAGGTGTCGGGTGCCAGGTGTCGGGTGTTAGATGGGACAGAGGGCTGAAATCTGGCGAATTCAGTTGCATTGTTTTTCAGAATTCATCGAAG
The DNA here is from genome assembly GCA_964549545.1 of uncultured Planctomycetaceae bacterium. Lineage (GTDB taxonomy): Bacteria > Planctomycetota > Planctomycetia > Pirellulales > Lacipirellulaceae > JABDGM01. Next base: position 47,918 of record CAZJWY010000004.1, read on the forward strand.
GGGTCGACAACTGCGCAAAATTCTCCTTGGGGATTTTGCGCAGTTAATTCGGGGAGGGATCCAGTACCAGTTGGCCAATTGGAAACATGCCGCGACGGGACGTTACACCGCCAGTTCTGGCGCGAACGAGCCGGTCGGCTGCGTTGATGTAAGAGTACGGCGGCGGGGAAATGGATTTAGTATTCATGCGTACAGGTTAGCAAGTTGGTGGGGAAATTCAATCTCCCAGAAATGGCCACTTTGTATTTTCTGTGGCTGGGGGGTGGTGAGGGGAGAAGTCTCACGCAGAGGCGCGGAGGGAGAGTGGTTTTTAACCGCTGATTGGCGTTAATATTCGCTGATGAAGCGGGTAGCACCGACTGTCGGCCGCGAAAGACTCGATAATACTTCACGCCCACCACGGCCGAGTGTCGGTGCGCTTGAGGCAAACACGTATCGCCTCGCACGGCTACGCCGCACCGACATTCGGCCGTTGCAAGTTTTGCCCGATGGCCGCGCACCATCGGCCGAAAGTCGGTGCCACCCGCTGCGCACTAGATCAATGGAACTTTCTGGCCCGCGAGCTTCCGAAGGCCAGGCAGAATAAGAATGTGTTTTCCGCTGGCTTTACGAACGGTCGTCGGCCGGAGCAATCGCCTGGGATTGAATTAATCCAACAAATCGCTGGCATCGAGGCGTCGCTCCAAATCCTGAGCGTCGGTGGCCAGTTGGATATGTGGTTCCAATTCGGCGGGCGGTCCAAGAGAACGTTCACCGCTACCCTTGAATCGTAAGCAAGGCTGGCCGTCCCCGTAAGCTTCCACTGTCACTTGCCTGCGAAGTCCTTTGCGGATCATTAATCGTTTAAGACGGGGCCATCCTAGTTCATCGGGAACTATCATCTCAACCTCCATGTGAGAAAAAGGTGTAACGGGCGAATTATAGTGAGTCGATGCAATTCTGTCGAACGATAACTTCACGGCTGTAGCCGTTTGCATTTAGCAATTTCTCGATCGCAGTAATCGGAAGGCCAGCCCGTTGATTTCGCTTTTTCAAAGTGGGAGATCGCCTTTTGATACTGACCGACTCGTCGGTACATAAGTCCCAAATTCACATGCACTCCTGCGGCCGGATACTCCTTATCTGCTAACGCGTTTTCCGCAGAAGCGATCGCGCGAGCATGATCATCCAAGCTCAAAAATACGCCGGACAATGCATCGTGCAGCGATCCGCTGTGCGGAGCAAGCTCAATCGCAGATTCAAGGTCTTTTTTTGCGGATTCGTATCGTCCCAGCTTGTCGTAGCACGATGCCCGATCACTTAATGCTTCGGCGCAACGCGGCATTAGTTTTACGGTTCGATCAGAAACGCGAAGAGCTTCAGCAGCATTTCCGGCTGTCGAATAATGAAGCCAAAGTAAACGGAACGCGGGAGAAAACTCCGGAGCTAGTCGTGTACATTCAACGAGGTGGCTAGAACCTATCCCCGCTTCTCTGCTGTTGCGATAATTCGCCTGCCGTTGAGCCTCAGTTTGATTTGTATCGCCGCTTGAGTTCCTAATCGCAAGCCAACAATTTGCTTCACCAAGGAGGTAGTGGAAGAGGTACTTGAATTCGCTAGGCAGTGCCGCTTCAGCTTGCTGCGATAACGCAATTGCTTGCTGGTAACGCGCAATTCTCTTGTAATCCTTTTCCACAACAGCCTCGTCTATTTCCTTCCTTGCCCTTTCAAGAAGTGTTCCCGAGTTTTTAGCATCGCTGGAGTATGAGGAATTCCTTGCGTTTAGGATGGCATTCATCTTGATGAAGGCGTGTTCCTCATGCCAACTAATGCTCGCGCCCTCAGCAATGTCGCGGGGATGATATTGCGATAACAGAAACTCTCGTACCTTGGATGCTGGCACGGCGAAGTTCAGATTTTGAGCATCCTTAAAGCTAAGTGTTGTGACGCCAGCGACAGTACCTTCCGTCGTCAACAATGGGCCACCACTAGAGCCAGGGCTAATTGGGGCGGTTGTTTGCAGCCAACGCTCGCCTTTGGCCAGTTCTCGAAAACCGCTTACCCGACCTTCGCTGGCTGAGCCTCGCAATCCTTTCGGGCTGCCGATTGCAAAGACTGTAGACAGCACACGCGGGTCATTCTCTGCAATTGGCAATGCATTAATCGTTTGTCGCGTTTTTACCATTACGCACAACAACGCCAGATCGGCTTTTTCGTCTTCGGAAACAACTTCTTGAGCAGTTCCTTCATCGCCGTTGAACAGAATAACATCGGCAGAAACCGCAGGCCGAATCACGTGATAATTGGTGAGCACATAACCATACTTGGTGTGCTTGCCCTTCTGTAACGAACGCTCGGCAATAGTTTTGAAGAACTCGGAGTTCTCGTAACGTTCATCTACAAGCTCTTTATCGACGAAGAAGCCGGAGCCCGTTGCGACATGCTCACCGTAGTTGCTCTTTACCTTTATCGTTACTACGGATGGCACAACCCGCTCGTAGAGCTCCTCTGGTGGAATTTGCTTAACGGTTTTCTGCTGATCGGCTGGGGCAGGTGTTGCGGCGATCGGATCTCCTTTCCACTCCTTTTTTTCGTCGACTGTTACCGAAGGATTCGCTGGTGAAGCCTGTGAGTTCTTGACCGCTGGAGATGACGTCGACTTTCCGGCAGATTCATCAACAAGCTTGTCCCACCAATTGCCGGTATCGGGTTTGGCCGACTCCGTCGTTGCGACAATCGCGCTATTGTGATCGGCTGCAGGAATAGCGGCGTCCGCACTCTTCTGACGATCGAAGAAGCCAAAAATAACCGCGAACGTTACCGCAACGCCGATAAGCCCGCCGCCAATTGCCATCCACGTAATTGGGTGGATCGTGCCGGATTCGTCGAGGTCGTCCGGCTTGGCGCGCGGAATTTGCGCATCAGTTGACTGGTCTTTTTCTGGCTGCGCCGACATGAAGTCCTCCCTTTGGCGCGATTCGCTCTCGGATGCACCGAGACAAGTTTAGGATAGTGTTGTGCCACCCTGACTGCAAGGAATGGCGGTATCATTTGCATACTCCGATGCCGGGCACCGGAGCGCGAGCCTGTTGGCGTGGGTTGCGTTGTAAGTGATCCCCGGGTAGTTCGCCGCGGCGAACAACCCGGGGCTGACAGATGTAACCGCGTTGCGGTTGGTTTTGTTGGCGCGAGTTGGTGGGGGATTCGGTCTGGCGACCGACGCCAAAGCTGGCGTGATTAATCAGTAGTGGCGACATGGGATGCTTGGGCATGATTTCGCGGATGCAAGCAGCTTGATTGTTGAGCTTTCGGAACTATTTGTACGGTTCCGTATCGAATGACAATTTTTCCGGTTCCAATCTAGCCAAAATGACTTAGGTTGGATCGCGACTCATCGCACGTTGCTGACTGCGTGGTCGACCCTGTGGGTCGATCCAGGAAAGCCCAACGGGCCTGACGCCTTGATCGGCTTCCCTCTTCGCGGCCCTGCAGGAGCAACGTTCACTATGGCTGACATTGTCATCATCAATCCCCGGTTCGAGGTTTCGTTTTGGGGAATGGAGCACGCGTTGCCGCTGATTGGGAAGCGTGCCAATCTGCCGGTCGCGTGCTTGCCGTTGCTCGCAGCGCTGACTCCGGCGGAGCACACGATCACGCTCATTGATGAGAACGTCGAGGCCATCGATTGGGAACGCTGCGCGCGGGCGGACATCGTCGGCGTGACGGGAATGAGCGTGCAACGGTTTCGGATGCGGGAGATTCTTACCGAGCTTAAGGAACGCGATTGCTTTACGGTTGTCGGCGGGCCGCTCGTGACGGTGACGGAAGACTATTTTGCTGGCCTGGCAGACGTCATTTTTATTGGTGAAGCCGAGCAGACGTGGCCCCAGTTTTTGCGCGAGTGGTCGCAAGGGCTACAGCAGTATCGGTACGAGCAGCATGAGAAGACCGACATGTCGACTGTGCCGACGCCGCGGTTTGATTTGCTCAAGGCGCGGCACTATGCGTTTGGGAGCTTGCAGTTTTCGCGGGGGTGCCCGTTTCAATGTGAGTTCTGCGACATCATTGTGACGTTCGGCCGGAAGCCGCGCATCAAGAG
>CAZJWY010000004.1:52005-63041 GCA_964549545.1 uncultured Planctomycetaceae bacterium
GCCAAGCAAGTGATCGCGGAGCTCGAGGCGTTGCTCGCGACGGGTCTTAAAACGGCGTTCATCGTCGACGACAACCTGATCGGCAACAAGAAAGCGATCAAGGAAGTGTTGCGAGAGGTGATCGTTTGGCAGAAGCGGAAGGGATATCCGTTTATCCTGTTCACCGAGGCATCGATCGACCTTGCTGACGACCCAGAACTCATGGAGCTGATGACCGAGGCCAATTTCATCGCCGTGTTCATCGGGATTGAAAGCCCGAACGAAGACGCGCTGCGCGAGACGAAGAAGTTTCAGAACGTACGAGAAGGGGGCACGCTGCTCGAGAAAGTGCATCGCATTCAGAACCAGGGAATGGAGGTCTGGTGTGGCATGATCATGGGCTTTGACAGCGACGACACGAGCATTTTTGACCGCCAGATCGAGTTCATCCAGCAAGCGCGAATCTCGCTCTCGATGAGCGGGATGCTGTGGGCGATTCAGAAGACGCCGCTTTACGATCGACTGCTCGAGGAGGGGCGGCTCGACCTGAACGACTCGCCGGAGTACGGCACGAATGTTATTCCGCTGCGGATGACCCGCGAGGAGCTGCGCGACGGGTATCTCCGCGTGCTTACGGCGCAATACGATCCCGACACGTACTTCGAGCGAACCGAGGCGCTCTTCCTGAACTCGAATTTCGAAATCGGCAACGTGCGCTCGGAGTACTGGCGGAAGCACCCAGTGCGTAAGCTGAAGTTCGAGGGCGTGCGGCTGGTGCGGACGATCGGGCTCTATTTCCGTCTGCTCAACGCCATTCCGGAGAAGCACCTGCGGCAGGAATACAAGCGGCGATTTTGGCGATTCCTGAAGGTGAAACGGCGACCGGGGTTGGCGTTCTTCTATCTGTTCCACATTGCCATGCACTATCACGCGTATAGCATGGCCCAGAACATGACCTCGAAGCGGACGGCGATTTTTAATTCTTACTGATGGCATGTCAGCTACGAGAGTAGACGTTGAGCGTGTTGATTGGAGATTCGGCGTTGCCGCCGGCGCTAAATTTCCTGGGTGCGCATAAGAGTCTGGCCTACGCCTTCTTGCGAGAGACTCGGCGGCGGATGGTTGCCATTGCTTCGGACATGGCGGCGCGGTGGGTGGCGAGTTCGGCGAGGGTTTTGGGGCCGGGGGCTTTGACGTAGTCGAGGACGTGGTTCTCGGCGGCGGCGAGTTCGGCGGCGACGTCGGCGATTTCGGCCGCGAGGTCGATGGGGATGCTCGTGACGCCGTTGGCGTCGCCGTGGAGGAGGTCGCCGGTGGCGACGGGGAGGCCGCCGACGCGGACGGGGCTGCCGACGTCGAGCGTTTGGCAGTAGGCGTGGGAGCAAATGGTCGAGCCGGTGAAGACAGGGTAGCCGAGCGCTTTGACTTGGAGCAGGTCGCGGCCGCCGCCGGAGGTGATGAGACCGGCGGAGCCAAAGGCTCGATAGGTGCTGCACATGACTTCGCCGAAGGTGGCGCCGATGGCTGGGTCGTCGAGGTCTTGGAACACGACGACGGCTGGGCCGGGGAGCGTGGTGAAGAGCTCGACCATGGATTCGAGCGTGGCGTAAACGTTTTTGGTGGGCGGAATGGCGGAGCGGAACGTGGCGGTGGCGGCGAAGCCGACCATGGGGGGCATCTCGGGGAAGGCGGATTGGATGCGGGCGTCCATGTAACCGGCGGTGTTGGGGCGGACCTCGAAGAGCTCGATGACGTTGCAGATGGTTGGGGTGTCGTATTGGGCGAGTTTTTCTAGGACGGTGGGAGAGATACGAACTGTCACGATTGGTCCTGAGGGATATTGAGTGTGGGTGGGGGAAGATCGTGGAGGTTGGTGGTGGGAGATTCGGTCTGGCGACCGACGCTAAGCGGGGGAATTGAGTCTCGTTAGTTGCGATTGGTGGTTTCGCTTTTTGTGATTTTTGAGAAGCGATTGTAGGCCTTCTCAAGCTTTACATCGTACTGGTTTTTCGCGTAGCCGGCGCCGTTGTACGCGCGGGCGAACTTGGCCCATTGCTTGTTGGGACCGCGGACGAGGGGGAGCAGCTTGTTGTTCTCCATGAAGGCGAGGACCGCGCGGATTTGGCCGGCGCCGGGCTCTTTCATGGCTTCGACGAAAGACTCGACATCGGGGTAGCCGACGGTCTTGTGGTTGAAGCCCATGATTTGAAACTCGCCCCAGGAAGCGGACTTGAGCGCGGCGATGCGGTCGATCTTCGCTGCCTTTTCGAGGCGGTCGTATTCGGCTTTGCCGCCGATGTATTTCGAGCGGTCTGATCTTTCGAAGAGGATGTCTTCGTTGCCTGCGACGTGGTCGGCCGGGTTCTTGCCGGCGTTCTTTAGCATTCGCCAGAAGATGTGGCCCTCGAAGAGAATTTTGGGGCGGCCGTCGGGCAGGTAGCCGTTGTTGCCAGACTCGACGGATTGGATCGCGAGAATGACGGCCGGCTCGAGGTCGTACTGCCTGGCCATGGCGTCAAGGCTGCCTTTGATGCGGCCGATGCCGATCAGGGTGTTCCAGGTTCGTCCGCCTGGATCGATGCGCTCGTCTGGTTTGTCGACATCGAGGTAGAGGGTCTGAAACTTGCCGATGGCGGAGTTGAAGGCGGCGTCGGCTTTGCCGTTGAGTGGCAACTTGTATCCGAATTTAGACAGCAGACGCTTCACCAAGAGGACGTCTTGCGGTTCGTTCTGGGCTCCCTTCCCGACCGATGCGGAGAGCTTGGCGGTTGGGGAGAAAGTGGGGTCGTCTGCCGAGGGCGACTTGGTGCGTTCGGTTTTTTGCGATGAAGGTTTTGCGGCGAATGTGTCGTGGTGGGCGGTGGCAATTGTAAGTGCGAGTGCGACGAAGAAGGGGACTTTAACTCTTGCCAACCAACTTGAACTAGACAGGACGAGTTTCGGAAAAAGCTTTGGCTGGTGATCGACGGGCGGCATTTTTGCTCCGCTTAGTGGTTTAGAATCATGCTGCGGCCATTCGTCCAGTTATAAGCTTTCTGTGTGTGGTTTGTCTTGTGTGTTGGGCTGACTTTCGCCCCGTTGAGCTACGCCGTCACCCCTTTTCGAGTACTAGGCAACCGCGGATGAGCGCAGATGGACGCAGATAGAAAACGGCGTAGCGGTATTCACCGTAGGGGGCGGCGACGTGGGAGATAGATGGCAGATGCCGCGAAAACCATGAGCGCTAAGGTCGCGGGCTCTGGCACGTTTGATGAGAAGTCGGCAGGCGTCAGTGATGTGACGCTGCCGGCGGTTTTGCCGAACTGGGTGCGCCATTGGTTGTAGTGGGCGGCGCCGATCGTGCCGCCGATCAGGTCGTTGGCCAAGACGCGGGTGGTGTTTTGGTTTTTGCGCCAGAGGATGTAGTCGGCGGCGTCGACCACGCCGTTGTTGTTGTAGTCGCCGGTGAGCTGCGCAGGGAGGAGCCGGGCGAAGCTCGACGAACGGACGGTGTTGATTTGTGAGGCGTTGAGTTGTTGGGTCGTGCCGCCCGGGCTCATGAGATTGGGTTGGCCATTGGCGGTGTGGGGGAGGCCGAGGTTGTGGCCGATTTCGTGGGCCATGACGCTGGCGATCACATCGAGGCCGCCTGCAAAACCGAGCAGGTTGTCGCCAACAAAGCCAGCGATGCCGTTGCCGGGAGCGCGGGCGAGGCCGGCGGAGGTGTTTTCATTCAGCGGTGCGAAGCCGGGAACAATGTTGACCAGCATCAGATTCAGAGTGAGCGGATCGGAGCTGAGAATTCCGCCGGCGCTCGTGGCGCTGGAGAGCATGGTGCTGAGATCGCCGGTTGGGCGTGTGCCGCTGCCGGCGTTGCCTTGATAAGCAAACGTATTGTTGTAGCGATTGATGGTGGGGAGGATCGCGATATCAATTCCGGCTTGAGCCCAGATGGTGTCGATTCTGCTTTCAATACCAGCCCGCTGCGTAGCATTGCCAAAGGCTGTTGCGGTCACCGAGCCATCGCTTAGCGCGGTTTGAATGAGTTGCACAGTGACGCGGCGCGTGATTGGCTGCGCGGGGTTTACGTCGATAGCTGCGAGCGCGACGTTTGTTACGGCTCCAACTAGTAGCACGAACAACGCCGCAGCCTGGCGGCCAAAAGTCCACGACAATTCCATTCGCCACAAGGGGCGAGACGTGTTGTTGGTATAGCGCATATTCTGTTCCGGCGAGACCGACGAGATTCGATAACTGTATGCGGATCGTTGTGGAGCGAAAATACCGACATTTAGTCGATATGACATGGTGTCGGGGAGCGGATAGCACGTTCGTGGGGGCGGGCGAGTTGGTTGGTGGAGATTCGATCTGGCGACCGACGCTAAGCGGGGGTTGAGCGCGTGGGTGGTGCGTGGGGGGTTTAGCCGCCGATTTGGTACATCGCGCGCGCGGGGCGGATGAATTCGACGGTGTTGATGCCGTGGGCGGGGGCTTTGGCGGCGACGCAAGCGCGGATGAGGTTGGCTAATTCGTCATCGTCTTGCGGGGGCGGGGACGCCCCGGCTCGCGAGGCTCGCTTGCGGAGGATGGCGCGGGCGTCCCATTCGGCGGTGGAGAAGAGGCAGTTGCGGACCTGCCCTTCGGCGGTGAGGCGGAGGCGGTCGCAGGCACCGCAGAAGGATTGTGTGACGGGTTGGATCAGCCCGATGCGGCCGCGGCCGTCGGCGAACTCGAAGTCGGTCGCGGGTTGGCTGGCGTGTGGCCGAGCGACGGGAATGAGTGGGCCGAATTCGGCTTCGAGGATTTGGCGGATCGCCTCGCCGTCGAGGACATCGGTCTTTTGCCAATGGTGCTCGGCGTCGAGGGGCATGTACTCGATGAAGCGGAGTTCCAGGCCGCGCTGGCGGGCGAAGTGGGCGAGCGGGATGATTTCGTCTTCAGTCAGGCCGTGGATGGCGATGGCGTTGAGGCGGATGCTTTTGAAGCCGACGTGTTGCGCGGCGGCGATGCCGGCGAGGACGCGATCGAGGCCTTCGCGGCGGGAGATTTTTTGGAAGGTTTCTTCGTTGAGCGTGTCTAGGCTGATGTTGAGGCGCTCGAGGCCCGCGGAGCGGAGCTCCGCGGCTAAATCGGCGAGGAGGATGCCGTTGGTGGTGAGGGCGAGGTCGTCGATGCCGGGGATGGCGGCGAGTTTATTGATGAGTCGCGGAAGATCGGAGCGGACGAGCGGCTCGCCGCCGGTCAGGCGCAGGCGATGGACGCCCATTTGCGCGACGACGCGGACGAAGCGCTCGATCTCTTCGAACGTGAGGATTTCGTCACGCGGGCGGAAGCGCACGTTTTCGTTCGGCATGCAGTAGAAGCAGCGGATGTTACAGCGGTCGGTGACGCTGATCCGCAGACTCGTGTGTACGCGGCCGAGCGAGTCGGTGAGCGGGGTGGTGTTGGTGATTGAGGGCATGCTGTCCGCGACCAACGGTCGCGGCTTTATAAGTCGATTCCTGGGTGGACCCATTCTTGGGTTCCGTCGGCCCATTGTTCGCGTTTCCAAATGGGAACATCGTGCTTGAGCGAGTCGATCAGCCACTGGCCGGCTTCGAAGGCGTCGCGGCGGTGAGGTGTGCTAACGGCGATCGCGACGCTCGCTTCGGCGGGTGGCACGCGGCCGAGTCGATGGACGATATTGCATTCTATCACCGGCCAGCGGCGGCAGGCTTCGGTTTCCAACTCGGCCAGTTTTCGCTCGGCCATTTCGCCGTAGGCTTCGTAGTCGAGGGCGACGGTTTGGCGGCCGGCGGTTAGTTCGCGGGTGGTGCCGAGGAAGAGGACGACGGCGCCCGCTTCGGGGTGGCGGACGCGGTTGACGACGGCGCTCGTGTCGATGGGGTTGGGGGTGAGTTCGATCATGGGGTACGGAAATTGAATCGCGCTAAGCCGCAAGCGGCAATTTATCCTCCGCTGACTGGAGGGATTAGGGCGACTTCTGACTTTTCGTTCAAAGGTATGTCGTCACTCGCGTATTGTGTGTCGACGGCCCACATGGCGTGAGGGGCAATTCGGGACAGCGGAGGCGTGGCGATTACGATCGCATTACGGAGGTCGCGGATCGTCGCGCCGGGCGGCAGTTCTACCGACAACTCGCTAGAGCCGGCCAACTCCTTGGCAATCGCAAACAGCTTGACACGCACGTTCATGATACGCCTTGTGGTTTGCCGCCGGAGCGCACCAACTCGCCAATTTCTGGCATCAGGCCGTAGGCGAGTGCGAGGAGTTTGACGGGGTGGACAGTCGGTTTGTCGGAGCCCTGCTCCATTTGCATTTTGCAGGTGCTGCATTCGGTCGTGCCGACTTGAAAGGGGCCATTGCGTACGGTGGAGATTAACTCCAGGCCGGCGCGCAGGCTCGCGCGGTAGTTCTCGCGCTTAACGCCCCAAAGGCCTGCCATGCCGCTGCAACCTTTTTCGATTCGATGGACTTTGATTCCCGGCACGAGTCGCAGTAAGTTCTCGGCCGGCGCGCCGACGCCGAGGGCGCGCAAATGGCAGGGCACGTGATACCCCACTGAAAGCCGCTGCGGTTGAAAGTTGAGCTTCAAGCGGCCGCGATGGTGTAATTGCCAAAGATAATGGCAGGCTTCCTGCGTGTGCTGGGCGACGGCGAGGGCGTCTTCATCGTTGTCGAGTAGTAGCGGATACTCGTGGGTGAGGGCGAGGACGGCCGAGGGCTCGGTCGCGACGATGGTGTAGCCTTGGCGAACCGATTCGGCGAGCGCCGCGACATTGCGAACCGCAACCTCTCGGGCCAGATCGATTGCACCGGCCGCGATCATCGGCATGCCAGCCTGCACCTGATCCGGCCGGACAAAGACCGACACACCGTTGTGCCGCATGACGGCCACGAGGGCGTCGCCGAGTTGCGTATCGAAATGGTTGGCGTAGGTGTCGACGAAGTAGACAACCTTTTCGGCCGAAGTGCGGATCGGCAGGTGCAGCCGGCGCATTGTGGCGTGTTGCAGGAAACTGCGGCGGGCTAATAGCGGAAGCTTGCGGCCTTGGGCGATTCCAACAAACTTATCCAGCAACCACCGCATCTGCGGATGGCGCAGCGCCCAGTTGGCGATGCCGGGAAGTCGGCCGGCGAGCGCGGCCAACATGTCGATTCGCGTAAGAAGCCAATCGTGAAGCTTGAGGCCGTTGGTATTCACATACGCGGCCTTGGCTTCGAGCATCAGCTTGGGAACATCGACGTTGGCCGGGCACTCGAGTCGGCACATGTGGCAATGCACACACAGGTCGGCCACTTCTTTGCACACGTCTTGCAGCAGCGTGTCGCCGGGCAGGTTGCCGGAGAGGAGGCCACGAACGATGTTCGCCTTCGCGCGCGGTGAAGCCTCTTCGCGCGGGTTCATGCGAAAGATCGGGCACATTCGCGTATCGGACGAGGTCGTGCGGCAAATGCCGCAGCCGTTGCAAGTGCGGGCCGAGGATTCGATTTCCTCGGGCGTCCACGACAATTCCAACTCAAACAGGCGAGGCGGTTGGCCGTTTTCTATCGACGCGGTCGCGGCGCCGTTGGTCTCCGGTTGTGCCAAGTGAACGCCGGAGGAGCGAATGTGCTGGGTCATTCGTGTCGGCGCGATGGGGACGATCTTGCCTGGGTTCAATATGCCGTGCGGGTCGAAAATTTGTTTCAGCTCGCGAAAGACATTGACGAGAGGGCCGTATTGGCGAGCGAGGAAAGGGGTGCGGCTGAGGCCGTCGCCATGTTCGCCGCTGATCGTGCCGTTGAGCAGCCAGACCTTTTCATACATTTCAGCGGCGAGCGATTCCATGGTGCGGATGTCGTCGTCGGAGCGCATGTCGAGGAATGGTCGAATGTGCAACTGCCCTTGGGCTGCATGGCTAAAGACCGAGGCGGTCACTTGGAGGTGCTTGAGCGTGTCTTGCACATGCCGCAAGAAGACAGGTAACGCCGCGACTGGCACGGCGATGTCTTCGATGCACGGAGTGGGACGCGACAAGCCTTGCATGCGATGGAGCGTCGGCACGAACCGTTGAGCCAATCCCCAGTAGAGCTGAAAGTCGGCTTCGTCTTCGGCGATGTGTGAAGCGGCGGCGAGGCCCAGGTTGAATTGCACCAGTTCGACAAGCTCGTCGAGCTTGTGTCGCAGCTCGTCGCGGCTATCGGCGTGGTACTCGACGAGCAGCACGGCTTCGGCTTCGCCGGGAATCAAAAGCTCGTAACGCACGTCCGTTTCGCGAGCGAGGCTCAAGTGACGACGATCCATCAGGTCGCAGGCGGCCGGCTGTAGCGCGGCGATCTCTAGCGCCGCGTGGGCGGCCTGATCGAGGCTCTCGAATAGCAAGAGCGCGCAACTGCGATGCAGCGGCAAGGGATCGACACTGACCGTCACTTCGGTGATCAGGGCGAGTGTTCCCTCGCTGCCGACGAGCAGACGGGCAAGGTCCAGATGGCCGTCGCGCACGACGTCGTGGAGTTGGTAGCCACTACAGTTCACCAGGCTTTGCGGCTTGCGGTCTTCGATCGTCGGCATGTGACGCTTGATGAGGCTGTGGACCGAGTCGACCAGACTCTCGATACGATCTTCGTGCCCTTCGTTGAGTGGCGCGCCGTTGACCAGATGATTGAGCGCGTGTTGTCCGACGCGTAGCACCGTTCCGTCGGCCAGCACGACTTGCAATTCTTCGACGTGTCGGCGGGCCGAGCCGTAGCGGGGCCAATGGCTGCCACCGGCGTCGATCGCGACGACGCTTCCCATCGTCGTGACGCTGCGCGTCGCCGGGTCGGGGCCAAACAACCGACTGCTTTGCCGGAGGTAGCGGTTGAGGTTTTCCAGTACCATGCCGGGCTGCACGCGGACGCGCCCCCCCTCGTCGGCAACGATCCGGCGGAAGTAACGCGAGAAGTCGACCACGAGCCCGCGCCCCAGCGATTCACCCGCCAGACCGGTCCCTGCCCCGCGCGGATGAATTGGCACATGGTTTTCGGCCGCGTAGCGCACGATCGCGACCACGTCGCTAAGCGACCGAGGCCGGACAACGCCGAGGGGCCGCAACTCGTAGATGCTGGCGTCGGTGGAATAGAGCTGCGTGAAAACGTCATCGCAGCGAACCTCGCCTTGCACGAGTCCGCGCAGGTCTTCTTCAATTCGCTGCTGATCTGGATCCATGAGTAAGACAAGTTCGGAGTGCGGAATTCGGAGTGGGGAATTTGCGTTTTCAATCCGCAATCCGAAATCTGAAATCCGCAATCAACGATGAGGCGTCAAACACTTGTGGCATTGGTACTTGGCTGACTAGTTTCTTTCATCCGCGCCGCCATCTGCCGGTAGCGTTCGTGTGTCTCCAAATCGAAGCCGCCGTGGCGTTCGATTTCCTCGAAGCCGCGGTATTGGGCGCTGCATCGATAACAAGTGAGCGACTCGCCCATCACGATGTAAAGCACGAGGTCGACGAGCGCCGTGACGAACAGGATTGCGAACGACAGCAGCACGTGGTAGTTCGCGTACGCAATCGTGCTCAGAATAAAACCGAACACCACGAACGCAACGCCCAGGCGCTGCGGAAAATCCTTGCGAGCGTACAAGTCGCGGCTCGGGCAGATGAGGCAACGGTGAATTTGGCGTCCCTCGATCGCGCCCGCAGGAACCGCGAACTGTTGATGACAGTTGGCGCATTCGAGTGTGCGCGTGTCGGCTGCTACGGATTGTCGCTCCGCGCGTCCGCAACTGGGGCAGTGATACGTAACATTCATCGACAGGCAGGAGATAGGCCCTTCAGCCGGAAGGGGCTTTGGCAGTGTTCATGTTGGCAAGCGCTTTGGAGGCCTCGCTCGGCTCGCGAGGCCTACCTTAACCTACTTGCATTATAGTGGGTAAACACTCTCGGCCGACAGTAGGAGGCCGGTGAGTTCGCCGATGAATACGCCTAGAACAGCGACGTAAAGAATGCCGGTTGCGCTCTGCGTATTGGGGATTTCAAGCGTTCGCCGAGCCATCCATAACAGCGCCAACACGCCGAACAACCCGAACGACCAACGCAATAATACAAACAACAGCCAACCCACCGTAATATCGGGCTGCTGGGAAACAACTGCGGCGAGGCCAATTCCCGCGACAGTCATCTCCAGCACGATGGCGACAGCCGACGCGATAATCAACCGCTGGAGCGGCGCGATTTCCATTCCTGGCGAGTTGAGGTACCAGTGGCCCAAGAGCATCGACGCGAATACGAGGCCCAGGACCAGTCCGGATGTAACGACGCTCAGCGCCGACCACCACGGCAATTGCGCGGCGCTGGCGGTTGAAGGAACCAAGATAGCGGCTACGATCGACGAGGCCGCCACGAACCAGATCATTAGCTTGCCGAACCGGTTGGCCTCATAGAGCCACGCGGCGGAGCCGATGTAACTGCCGGCCGCCGCGGCAATCGCGATCCACATTTCAACTCGCGCGACCCGCGCGAGTACCATCGCGGCAAGCGTGGTAAGGCCGAGCGTCACGTAGAGATGATTGCGGAAGAAGCCGCTCGTTACTTTTTGCGACGACGTGATGCCCATGCCGACCGCGAGGCCGAAGGCGAGACGGAGGAGGAATTGTGCTAATAGCCCCATGATTGAGTTTAGAGCAAGGCGAGCAGGAAAGAGTTTTGACAGGATAACAGGATCGGCGAGATAGACAGGATTAATGCAGGTGGGTTTCTTCCTTCCAGTTAATCCTGCCAATCTTGTTATCCTGTCTTAATCTTCCTCTAGCTCCTCTATTTTATTTCCTCTCTCCGTAGATCAGATTCATCACCTCCGACCGGCTGGACAGGTTCGAGCGGAAGAGACCCTTCATCGCCGAGGTGACGCAAATGCTGCCTGGCTTGCGGACGCCGCGGATGGTCATGCAGGAGTGGGAGGCTTCGATCACGACCGCCACGCCTTTTACATCCAGCTCCTCGATAAGCAGGTTGGCAATCTGCTCGGTCATCCGCTCCTGGACTTGTGGTCGATGCGAGACGCTCTCGACCACGCGGGCCAGCTTGCTGAGGCCGACGACTTTGCCATTCGGTATG
>CAZJWY010000004.1:63051-67627 GCA_964549545.1 uncultured Planctomycetaceae bacterium
CGCACATGCTGTTGAAGCTGATGTCGCGGACGAGGACCATCTCGTCGTATTTTTCGGTGAAGAACTTACGGAGGTGGATGCTCGCGTCGTCGCGCAGGCCGCTGAACAATTCCTTGTACATGCGGGCGACGCGGGCTGGCGTTTCTAAGAGGCCTTCGCGGTCGGGGTCTTCGCCCACGGCGGCGAGGATTTCGCGCACGGCCCGCTCGATGCGGGGCAGGTCGACTTGGAAATCGGTCGACGAAGTATTGCTCTCGGACAACTCGCCGGAAATGCTGCCAATATCCCGCGATCGCTCGCCGGAAACATTTGAAGATTTTGCCATTTCGGAACTAGTAAGAGTGGGAAGCGATGGAAGGATGTCTGAGGGTGGGAATACATGGGTAACACGCCCGAGGCTTACTCCGTGGGGCAGACATTCTTGTCTGTCAAACTACGCCCTTGCTTTCTCCGGCAGACAAGAATGTCTGCCCCACGGCTTAATAGTCATTCTGAGCGAAGCGAAGAATCTATGCTACCCGGTGGAAGATTGGCAGGCAGCACAGCCACCAGCATGACAACCGTCAGAGAGTGAGGGACCGCCAGTTTGTGTTCGATTGCCTTGAGCAAGCTGCAAAGCGGCGGCAGTAAATAGCCAGGGGCGTGAGCCCCCCTGGAAACGATGATCATAGGTAAACAGAAGCCCCGACGGGGCGACACTTTTCTGCCGCCCCGCTGGGGCTTTGCGTGGAGGTGAATATTCTCAACCAGGGGCTTACGCCCCTGGCTATTGGCTTCCGGCCCTTTGGGCCTAAATGTGTTGGATGGTCCACTCGGGAGCCCGAGAAGATTCCACCTAATTTTCGCTGAAGGCCGGTGGGAAGGCACGTTGCGAGGGCTCGGCGGCAACTTCCACTGCTGCGGCGGCGAGTTTTTCAACCCCAGCCAGAAGAATCTCCGCCCGGCAGCGAACGCGGCACTCAGCTAATAGTTGCTGCTTCACGTCACCCTCAAGCGGCAGGGCGTAGGCAGCCAGATCGGTCAACAGGCCTAACGGAAGATCCGCCGTGAGCATGCTTTCAAGTTGCTCCGGCAACTGGCAGGCGCACGGCAAGTGCTTGCGAAACGCCGCAAGGAGCCGCTGGTGGAGTTCTTTTCGATCGGCGGGTGAATCGAAATCGTAGCAATCCTCGATCAATTCGACGCGCGCCTTGCGGAACGAGCGCAACGGCTCGAGCTCCTTGATGATTCGCACCCGCTGCACGCCCATCAGCAGCACATTGTAGCGCCCGTCTTTCAAGCGATGATGGGCGACAACCTTGCCCAGGCAGGCGTACTCGACGACCGGCGGGCGGCTCTCGTAATCGTCTTCCCAACCGGGCTGTAGAATTGCCATGGCAATCAATTGATCGGTCGCCAGCGCATCTTCGAGCATTTCGCGGTAGCGATCCTCGAAAATATGAAGCGGCTGCATCACATGGGGATACAGCACGAGGTTTGGCAGCGGAAACAGCCGGGCGACACCGGAAAATGTGGTGGCGTCGAACTCCAGCTCGGTCGCGTCCCAAGGATTCATCGCCTGTTACCCTTCAATTTCTTCTTGTTCGAGTTCGATCGTCGGTAGTTCGACGGGCGGGTCCAGCCAGATTTCCGGAATCAGATTCGGATTCAAATCGATCTTCGGATATTCCTCGGTGCTGACGGCCACCTCGGCGAAGCACGTGTCGAACTCGGCCAGGAACTTGTCGACGTCGAGGCCTTCGCATTGTGGAGCGTATTGGGAAATATAGCCGCGACTGCTGCCATAGACCTTGCGAGCGCCGCGGATGTTGCCGTTGCCGAAGTGGTGCAACGCCACGGCTGCTTGGATCAACCCTTTATAAAACAGCCGCAACGGACCCGTATAGCTTTTCCACAAGTCTTCCCAGACTTCGTGTGCTTCGAAGAACTCGCACACATTGAAATATGCGATGCCCTTCAAATACAGCGGATCATACTCGTCCGCATCAGTGGCCATGGGCACGCTCGTTTCGAGCCAATTGTGTTCAGGTATCGCGCGGGTCCGCTTAGCGGCGGTTGGATAACGAGATCACAATCTGCAGGATGTACCAAAACAAAATGCCGACCGAAGCAAAGAGGGCCAGGGAGGCCGCTACATATTGCTCGGTGCGGTATTTATGCAAAATGTTGGAAGTGTCGTAGAGAATCGCGCCGCAGGCGAAGACCACCACGCCCACAAAAAAGAGCGTGCCTAGATTCAACAAGCCGAACATGCCCAGGCCGATGAGCGCCAGGATGACGAAGCTGGAAATTCCGAGAATCGGCCCCAAGAACGAAAAGTCAGCCCGCGAGACGAAGACAATCGCTGTGAGTAAACCGAACACGACGAATGTTGCTACGGCTGCAACGGTGATGGCATTAAACGACTGGCTGCCAATTTGCATGGCAAAGTTGTTGGCAATCCATAGCATCGGGCAGAGGATAACCGAGAACGCCAGAACATAAGTGATCAGGCCGGCGTATTGCTTACCGAGGGAAGCACCCGAGATGGCCCAGTTTTGGGCAATCCAACTGATGAGCATGTAGCCGCCGAATAACGCAAACCAACCGAACTTCTGGCTGAACAGGTTGGGAACCCAGTTATCGAGAGGCAGCGTCTTGAAGTAGAGCATCTCGATGAGCACGAGGCCGTAAATAGCCGCCGTCAGGTGTGCGTACGTCTTGCGGATGAATGCCTTGCGATCATCGACAGTCGCATTGACGGCGAGTTCGCCAAAACGAGCGTACGGACTATCGGCAATAAAATCGGCCGAACTCATCGGCAAGTTCCTTGAAATGTGAATGCTCGTTGCGGCTACCTGGGCATAATGCCAAGTCCATGCAACTGAATAAGTCTAGGTTCACCCGCCGGTGGGGTCAAGATTTTGGGCCTTTCTGCGGCTGTTCCCAAACTGCTCTGCCAGTCGCTTGACAGCACTCCGCATACGCTCACAATGACCCGAACGAGCCCAGCACTGGACGCAAGCGGGCTCTGGTGGACGATCGAGCCACTATGCAAGCGGTCCGGCGTTCGAGATGCCTCGGCCGCCAGAATCATCGGGGACAAGAATGGCAACCGCGGGACGGACATCGCCGGGGAAGAAGCGTAGCGCCCCACGAGCCAAGGCTGCGGCTGATAAACCGGATAAATCATCCACCAGGCTCGACAGTCGTAAATCGGCATCGCCGCCAAATCCGGAATTGAAGGCACAAGCGGCTCGCGTCGTGCGCCGCCTGAAGGCCGACTACCCCGACGCCACCTGCGCGCTCGAAAACGAAACGCCGTTCCAATTGCTCGTGGCCACGATTCTTTCGGCTCAGTGTACCGATGCGCGGGTGAACATGGTCACGCCCGAGTTGTTTCGACGCTGGCCGACCGCGAGCGATATGGCGGCCGCTCCCATCCAGCAATTGGAAAAAGTGATCCAAAGCACGGGCTTCTTTCGCGCGAAGGCGAAGAACATCAAGGCGTGTAGCGAAGAACTTGTGGAGAAGCATCGCGGCGAAGTGCCGCGCGATATGGAGCAACTCGTTACGCTGGCCGGCGTAGGACGCAAAACGGCGAACGTCGTGCTCGGCACTGCGTTTGGAATCGCGACGGGAGTCGTCGTCGATACGCATGTCGCGCGGCTCAGCAAGCGACTCGGCCTGACGAAGCACACCGACGCCACGAAGATCGAACGAGACCTGATGCAACTCTTGCCGCGGAAAGAATGGGTCGACTTCTCGCACCGCATGATTTTCCACGGCCGGCAAGTCTGTATCGCGCGGAAGCCGAAATGCCCCATTTGCTCGATGAAGACGTTTTGCCCGAAGATTGGCGTGGAGACGTAGCTGGATTCGCCAGAATTCAGAAATACACGAAAAGAGTCTGAATTCTGGCGAATCCAGCTACGATTTAATATTCATTAATAGCCCCCCTGCTCTCTCGACTATGATCCTTTCCGGCCATGCTATCCGCGAACGACTGGGACATGACATCGTCATCGATCCGTTCGACGAATCGCGATTGAACCCCAATAGCTACAACCTCACGCTCCACAATGAGCTGATGGTGTACGAAGAATTGATGCTCGACATGGCCAAGGCCAATCGAGTCCGCCGAGTCGAAATCCCAGACGATGGATTGGTTCTGAGCCCGCACCAGCTTTATCTGGCCCGCACCGCCGAACGGACCGTAACACACAATCTCGTGCCGCAGATCGAAGGGCGTTCCTCCGTGGGTCGGTTGGGGCTATTCGTCCATGTAACCGCCGGCTTCGGCGACGTCGGCTTCAATGGCTACTGGACGCTCGAAATGTTTGCGATTCACCCGATCCGCATTTATCCCGGCATCCCTATCTGCCAGATCTTCTATCACGAGGTGACGGGCGCTATCGAGGAATACGCGAGCAAGTACCAACACAACCGCGATATTCAGCCGAGCCTGATGTTTGAAGAGTTCGCAGCCAATCGGCGGAACGATCCGCAACTACCACTCAACTTCGGTTTGGAGCGGTCGCATAGCTAGTGGTCTGTCCACGGGAAGGCGTCAAGGGCTAGCATAACGTCTCCTGGA